>CBDUZI010000065.1:0-18012 GCA_965371665.1 uncultured bacterium | reverse complement strand
TATGTAACTGTTTGCGAAATTGTCTATGAAAGGGTTTGTGTAAATGTTTATGCCACTGCTTCCGCCACTGCTTGTGTCATAGTTTGTGTTGTTGTTTGTGTTATTGTCTGTGTTGTTGTCTGTGTTGTTGTTTGTGTTGTTGTTTGTGTTATTGTTTACTTGACTGTCTACGTAACTGTCTATGAAATTGCCTGTGTAAGTGCTTATGGCACTGCCCACTGGGTCGAATGAGTACCCGTCGTCCGATGAGCCCCCGTAGTCCGATGTGCCCCCGTAGTCCGATGAGCCCCCGTAGTCCGATGTGCCCCCGTAGTCCGAGCTCACTTCACAAGCATGGGCCACTGCCGTGTTCATGCCGGTCATGGTAAGTGTAAAAGTAAACACCAGGATGCACGCGATCACCCGGCGTTGCTGATTCCGGACCGCCCGGCGCGCTCTGCGTCCGATCCGGAATATACTTTTTTTGAGATAATCGGCAGTCATGATGACACCTCACCTTTCTGTTGTGAGATAATATCGTATAAATGTTGGTCAAATCCAATTTTCCGCGTAAAACGCTATTGGTGCTTGCCTAAATATATTTTTATGTCTTTCCAATATTAAGTATATCATCTAATATTCACAAAGTCAAAAGCCCGCGATAATTTATATGCTTGATTTACAACGGTTTTCTCGGGTCCTAAATATTTGCCGGGCGGTTTATGCTTTTTTTGAAATAGTTGTGTTTTAACTTTGTAATTAGTTTCTGTTGCGGAAAGAGTGTTTTTATGTTGTCATTCCCGAATGTTTTTATCGGGAATCCAGCGGCTTTGATAAAACAGGCATAAACCAAGGCAAATAAATCCCTGGATTCCCGCTTAAGGCATGCGGGAATGACACAATTAGAGAAATAAATTGTTTCCGCAGCAAATACTATCTATGTGAATTTATATTCTCTGGCATATAACTCCAGGAAATTCTTGACAAAGCCGCGAAGGTTCTAGTACCATCTATATTTTTCAAAGTTTTGCTCTAACTTGGCGTTCTCCCCAAACTCAGTATAATAAATCATTCCGCCATTCCCCCTTCGTGTTGAGGCCGGGAGAGCTGGGAGGTCTTGCTAGTGCCTTATGAACTTAATCCTGATCCTGTTTTTTTATCCCGGCAGGCGCTGATTATCCGGCGGGATATTATTAACATGCTGGGCCGTGCCGGATCCGGCCACACGGGCGGTTCCTTATCCATTACGGACTTAATCACGGCTCTCTATTTTGCCGAACTTAAACATGAACCGGCCCGGCCGAATTGGCCGGATCGCGACCGTTTCCTGCTCTCCAAGGGGCACGGCGCTCCGGCCCTGTATGCCGCCCTGGCCCGCACCGGTTACTTCTCCGTGGAAAAGCTCTCGACCCTGCGCCAACTCGGCTCTATCCTGCAAGGCCATCCGGACATGAATAAAACTCCGGGCATCGAGTGTTCCACCGGCTCCCTGGGGCAGGGGCTGTCCCTGTCGTGCGGCATGGCAATGGCAGCCCGGCTGCGCGAATCCGGTCCGGCTTACCGGGTATACACCCTGCTGGGCGACGGCGAACTAAACGAGGGACAGATCTGGGAGGCTGCCATGAGCGCGGCCCATTATGGCCTGGACAACCTCTGCGCCCTGGTTGATTGCAACGGTTTGCAGATTGATGGCGCAACCTGCCGGATAATGAATTTGGAGCCCTTGGCCGATAAATGGAAAGCGTTCGGCTGGAACGTGATTACCATCAACGGTCATGGTTTTAATGATATTCTGTCCGCCCTGGGCCAGGCCCGCGCAGCTGCCCGCCAACCCACGGTTATTCTCGCTAAAACCGTGAAGGGCAAGGGCGTCTCTTTTATTGAAAACCAGGTCAACTGGCATGGGGTTGCGCCGAAACCGGACGAAGTCAGGAAAGCTTTGGAAGAATTGAAATGAGGAGCTGTTCATGGTGACGGAAAAAATTGCCACTCGCGAGGCTTACGGCCAGGCGCTGGCCGACCTCGGAAATCAACACGCGGATATTGTGGTCCTGGACGCAGATCTTTCCTGTTCGACCAAGACCAATACTTTTGCTAAAAAATTTCCCAACCGCTTTTTTAATCTGGGCGTAGCCGAACAGAACATGATCGGATGGGCCGCCGGACTGGCTGCCAGCGGCCATGTTCCCTTTGCCTCGTCGTTCGCGGTGTTTGCTACGGCGCGGGCTTTTGACCAACTGCGCAACTCCGTCGCTCTCCCGGGATTGAATGTCAAGATCGCGGCCAGCCATGCCGGGCTCTCCGTCGGCCCGGACGGCGCCTCGCACCAGGCAATTGAAGATATAGCGCTGACGCGGCTTTTGCCTAACTTCGTCGTGGTCGTCCCGGCCGACGGCCCCCAGGCTGATCTGGCCACCCGGGCGGTTTACGCGCACCAAGGCCCGGTATACCTGCGGCTGGGACGTCCCAAAGTCGAGAGCATTATTCAAAACACATCTTTTACTATCGGCCGGGCGCAGCTTCTGCGTCCCGGCTCCGACGCGGCGATTATTGCGTGCGGAACCATGGTGCACGAGGCCTGCCGGGCAGCCGAAATTCTGGCCCGGGACAACATTTCCGTCCGCGTAGTAAATATGCATACGATTAAACCTTTGGACACCGAGGCTGTTCTGGCCGCGGCGCGGGAAACCCGCGTTCTGCTGACAGCGGAAGAACACAGCATTATCGGCGGCCTGGGAAGCGCGGTGGCAGAAACGCTGGCCGAGGCAGGCATGGCCATTCCGTTTAAGCGCATAGGCGTAAACGATAGCTTTGGCGAGTCCGGCGAGCCGGATGAACTCTTTCGAAAATTCGGATTGGACGCGGATAATCTTGTCAGGCAGGTTAAGGGGTTGCTTTGATGCGGATTTAATATTTCAAATCAGTATTTTGCTTCTTTTTCGAATTCATAGCTACAAGTTTATTCCAGAGAATCATACCATTGTCATTACAGTACTTTTCAATAAATTCCCTGGTGAATTTATTCCTCACTTTTGAATATTCATCCAGAAATTTTTTATTCTTTTCTTTCGCTTTTTTTCCCAGCGGCTCTATTATATCAATATATAGATTTTCTTCTCCCGAGATACATTCCCAAAATCTTTGCCCGCATAATTTTAAATAATCACCCTTATTTGGATTGTCATCCCGGCCGTAACAACAGCCATTTACTTCTATCACATTGCATCTCCGGGCATTGGTGCCCAATATTCGTTTTGCTTTTTTAAAATTATCCTTCATTCTGCTTATTTGTTGGCTATTTCCCCAATTCGGCCCTGACTTAATAGATAAAATATATTTTGTGTCTTTTTTATCAAATTCTAAATCAATCCCTTCGGCCGCGGATTTCTTTCCGCCGAAAAATTCACTGCATACAAAAATCGCCAATTCTTCCAGAAATCCACCAAATATTGTTTCTTCCTGTGAAGAAAGATGAGCATCCAATAATCCTCTCACCAAATCATCCGCGATTATAATATTTTTAGCTTTGAACAGGTAAGGATTCTTTCTTTTTAATACTTTGTCAAGCTTTAGCTCCTGCAAGCTTGTCAAACGTTTCTCATGAAACGATTGAATATTGTGTTCGACAAAATCAATAATACTCTTTTGTCTGCGGTTATCCATATTTGGCTTTTTCTTCCATAAGGGAATACTCGATTTCCGGAATTCTATCTCTGGCAGTTTCGGAATAATTCTCTAAAATTTCAATCCCCACAGAATTTCTTTGCAAATTATGCGCCACCTCACAGGTAGTGCCGGAACCCATAAAAGGATCCAAGACCCAATCCCCTTTTTTCGTAAATAAATTAATAAACCATTCCGGAAGCGCTTTGGGGAAAGTCGCGCTATGCTTTTTATTTGAAGTTTCAGTCGCAAAATGCAGAACATTGGAAGGAAACGCCATAGTTCTTCCTACCCATTTAGAAATATTCTTTCCAAATCCACTGCCCACCTGGGAATCGAATCTAATTAGATCGTTTCTACCCAGGTTCTTCAAGCGGGGTTTTGCCCAATCCCCCATCGGCACCATCACATTTTCTTGATACATATTACTTTTTTTGGACTTGTTAAACTGCAAACATCTTTCCCACGCATCGCGAAATCGATTTGGCCACTTGCCGGGATGACAATTTTTTTTGTGCCACATATATTCTTCCGTCCAAAACCATCCTTGCTTTTTCATTTCTAAAATCAATTCAAGTACATATGTATGTCTCTCTCCATTTACCACCCGTTCTTTAATATTTAAGATAAAAGTCCCGGTAGGTTTTAGAACCCTTAAAAATTGTTCGGCCCGCGGTAAAAACCATTCGACATATTTATCCGGCGCTATTCCCCCATAGGTATTTATTCTGCTATCGGCATAAGGCGGGGAGGTTACTATTAAATCAAAAAAATCATCGGGATACTCTCTCAGTACTTCCCCGCAATCACCGGTTTTTATTTCAGTTATTATTTCTTTCATAGCATCCTTCTACTGACGCATATTTTTCACATATCTTTTCTCAACGGAGTATAACAAAAGCCGCTCTCTTGCGTCAACGGCAAAAAAAAATCAGGCCATCACCACCACTCCCGCGTAACCCACCACGCGTTCCTCGTCCCCGCAGGCCTCGGCCGAGGTGGAATAATCCACTATGGCGGCGGTCTGCGCGCCCAGTTCCCGGGCGGCAATCAGCATGGCGGCCGCCGGCGCGGCTCCGCACATGGAAATATTTTCACGTCTTACAATCTCCATTAATCCGTCCGGATCCAGGGCCAGGACTTTTTGCAAGGCCAGGTGATCGCGGCGCCGGGTCTGCTCGAGATTCTCAAAATGGTTCATATCCGAGGATGCCAGAATAACGGCTTTTCGTCCGGCTCTGCGAACCGCCTGGGCCACGGCCGTGCCTAATCCTTGTATAATTTTCATATCCCAGGTTCCGATTAACAGGCCCACTATGGAAACAGCCTGACCCATCATCTGGAGAAACGGCAATTGCACTTCCAGCGAATGTTCCTCCCGGTGCGCCAGGTTGTCTTCGCGAATGAATTCACAACCGCTTAAAATCTCCTGCGAAAGTTTTTTATCAATCGGCACTCTGCCCAGCGGTGTCTCCCAGGCGTCTTCCGCTGCCAGGGCTACGCGTTCACCGCGGCCGGTATGGTTTGGCCCGATTAGTATATATGTGGCCGCCGGCTCCAGGCGGGCATATACGCCGGCCGCTACGCGGCCGGAATACATATAACCGGCATGGGGAACCATGGCTGCCAGACAAGGATGAGTTTGCGGCCGCGGCTGGGGCCATAGGCTTTCCATCTGGGAACGCAACTCTTCGGCCTCAGCTTTGTAAAACGTGCCTGCCACCACGGGTTTTCTTATCATTATAATCCTCCGGTTATGCGTCCGGGCGGCCACGGCGGGCCGCCCCTACGTAAATACATGAAACATTGACACCCTCGGTTATCCATGCTACCACAATTATATGTCTCCGGCTTATCGAATCTTGACATACTTGTTTTTAACTATTCCTTTTTGCCTTTCCGCCGGGGCAGAACCCCGGATTTTGGAGCATGAGGCCACCTCCCTGGTTTACCCGCCTTTCTGGCATACGCCTTTTGGCGTGCACCGCGAGACCCCGAAATTGCTCAAGCTTTTCGTGGGAAACCGCACACATTTTTCTTCTCCCCAGGGCCTGGCCTGCCATCGTCTGCTGAGTGCCACCTCCTCTCCGCCTCCTGATTTGGAATTCCGCCTTTCGATTATCGGAGCCAACACCGGCCAAGGACACCTTATTTATAATCCCGACTTAACCAGTTTGGAAGTGCTGGGCGACCGGGGTGATACGGCCGGGCTTTTTAAGCAGCCCATGGGCGTAGCCATGTTTTCGGACGGCACGACCTATGTTACTGATCCCCAGGCCGGACAGGTAGTGCGTCTGCGCTTTGAAAACCGCCGGCTCAGGCCGGACGGCCGTTTGCCGGCTCCTCCGGGCGGCTGGCAGTCTCCTTGGGGCGTGACCTTGGATTCCAGCGGAAAAATATATGTGTCCGACGCCCGGAGAAATCAGATCTTCATCTTCTCTCCCCAGGGAACCCTGCAAAAAACCCTGGGGCCCCAACTAAATGACAAAGTCCGTCTCTCTGCTCCCCGCGCTCTGGCCGTAACCGATTCCGGACAGGAGTGGTCTTTTTATAAGGACGATTATATTTACTTGTGCGACCAACAAGGAACCCGCCTGCTGCGGCTGGACTTAGAAGGCCGCGTGCATCTTGAGTTTCATTCCTCCCGCCTGCCGGAGGCTCAGCAACCTGCCCGGTTGGCCTGGCTGGCCCTGGATTATTATGAAAACCTATGGGTCACTGATTCCCAGCGCTGCCAGGTGCATAAATTCAACCGCCATCTCCAGCCGCTGGCGTCTTACGGCGGCCCGGGCGACGGGGATGGACGTTTTCGTAACCCTGCGGGAATCGCGATTTACCGTCATTTTGGACAGGTGTTTATATCCCAATCTCAGGGAGCGCATTACTTCTGGATAGGCGCGGACGTGCTGGCTCCCCAAGTTAAATGGCATGAGCAACAGCCGGGTTTGGTCTGCCTGCAGTTCTTTCTGACCGAACCCGCCTGGGTTTCCATATCCGCGAATGCGCACAGCCTCTGTCATAAGCAAAGGTTTGATTCCGGCCGGCAAAATTTTCATTGGAAGCCGGCACTGGCCTGCAACCCGCTAACCTTCATACTTACAGCCGAAGCCACCTACTCCTCAGCGCGCCATTTGGCCAAACGGATCACTTTGCACCTGCTCCCGGCAGCTATCGTCCTTCCACCGTAATGATAGCGCACTGGTTTTTATAGTCCGGCTCGGAGTCTTTAGAATTTTTTACGCCTAGCCCCCGCACCAGAATACGCGAGAGGGAAATGTTGTGGTAGGCGGTTAAATAGCGGGCCACGGCCTGGGCGCGGGCCTTGGAAAGCGTTGTGGCCTGATTCGCTTTCTCGGCCGAATCGCAGAACCCTTCCACCACTATTTTCGCGCGGGGATGTTGACGGATAAACTTGGCGGCCTCGGTAATGCGCCTGGCTCCCAAAGCTGTGATCCCGGCCCGGTCCGTATCAAAAAAAACGGGTTGGAAATTTTTTTTGCCCGCTACGCGTTTCTCCGCATCGCCCTTCCCGAGCTGATCTTGATATTGAGAGGCAAGCAGCTTTCCGGTCCGGGTTTCCTGCTCGCCTTTTACGTCCCAGAGAACTATCCGGTACCGCAGGCCCTTGGCATATTTTACTACTGCGCCCGCTTCGGTCTTGCCGTCCCAACGCAGAACCTTGGGCATACTCCGGCCGGTCTGCTTTCGCAACGGCTTTCCCAACTGGTCCTCCAGGTAAAGCTCCCAACGGATAATCCGGGGACCCGAAGTGCGGTGAACGCGGAAGACCACCACGCGTATTCCGCCGGCGGAATACGCGTGCACCCGTATTTTAATCCGGATATTATCCTGGAGCAATTTTTGCATGACCGTCTCTTCCCGGATAATGGAAGTGTCCCGGGATGCCGAATAGGTTTTTACTTTTCTCTGCCGTCCGGACAAGACCGGAGCCAACGGCTTGCCTGCGGCTTTGGCGCTCGCCTTCTTTTCCGAGATGAATTTTGCCAATCCATGAAAATTCAATCCGGCCGAAATCCGGTGAGCATTTCCCAATTCCCCCTGGGAAGCAAGCGTATACCCGAATTTCCATCCGCCGATTTTGATTCCCATTCCCATGCTCAGACTGCTTCCTCCACCGGATGCATCATCATCTGAAAACTGATACCCCAGCCGCAGCGCTGCTGTTTCGCTGTACTCATATTCCACTCCCAGATGGTAAAGCCCGGACCTTAAAGTCAGCAGGCTAACCTCTATGTCCGCGCCGGCTATGAGTTTATGCCGCGGAGCCGGTTCCATATTATAGGCTCCGCCCAGGCGCAGCCCCTGCGGCAGAGCATAACCATCCAGGCTAAGTCCCATGTTTCTAAGGACTATTCCCAAATTAACTTTTTCTATCCCCTGATACTGCAGTCCCATATCCAGCCCTATCCCCAGGGAGGATTTCACTCCCAAATTCTGGTATGCGAATTTCAAGGCTCCGCCCAGGGCTAAGGCCGAAGTCAGGGTTAATCCAAAACCTGCTTGTCCGCCCAGCATAAAAAGATCAAGAACTTCATTATCTATTATAATACCGCCATCCGGGCTTTCGCTGGTTTTTTCAATACTGCCCAGACCGAAGTAATTAATCCCCAAGGCGACCATGCCGTCCGGCAGGCCGGGAAAGATAAAATTAACCGGCAAGCCGCATAAAAAAGTTTCCTGGCTGACATCCTGAATCCAGCTGTTATGTGTAAATTCAACCTCTACGTAACGGACATGGCTCAAACCGGCCGGATTCCAGTACAGAGAGCTTAAATCATCACTAATCGCGGCCGCAACGCCGCCCATGGCAGCGGCGCGAGTGCCCACGCCGATCAGAAGCTCAGGCATGGCCACCCGGGAAAAGGGCAATGTCTCTTCCACCTCCGCGCAGCGGGGCGCAGGAGGAACGCTTAGTATGATGACTATGGTAGTAATTACAATTTTTCTAAGTTTCCCCCCTTGAAAAAGGGGGATAAAGGGGGATTTCAAACAAATAGTTGTGCGTTTTTTCAGCAAATCCCCCTGCACCCCCTTTTTCAAAGGGGGATAAAGTCTTAAGTTCGGCAGACTCCTGAACATCATCGCGCTACTACTATTTTTTTTATTTCTCCGGTTCTCCGGCGGCCGCCCAGGGTCTCAAACGAAATTTGATACAGGTAAACGCCGGGCGCTACTTTTTGAATATCCCAGGTTGTCACCAGATTGCTTTGCGCCGGCTGCTGCTTCTCCTCCAGATGGGCGATCTTGAATCCGGCCAGATTAAAGATATCTATAAAGACATGCGCAGGCTCGCTCAGGGAATACATGAATTTCACCCTGTCCCCGGTAGCCGGGTTGGGGAAAACCATTGCTTCCGCTTCCACCGGAAGGCTCCAGGGCGTAACCGTGGACGTAGGCACAAGCGTGGGGCTGATGGTGTAGGTGGGAGTAATAGTCCTGGTCGGGGTTATGGTGAGGGTCTTCGTAATCGTAGGGCTGGGAGTGCTGGTTGCAGATATGGTAGGCGTGGCGGTCTTGGTCGCAGTGGTAATGACTATCAACGACACGTCATCCAGAAACATGTAATTTGGATCACTTATTCCTTCATCTTTGGCTTGAAAATACAATTCCAGGCTCTGGCCATGATCCTTTACCAGTCCAGTGCCAGGCTCCCGGGGGAGGTCATATTCTAATTTCTCCCATCCCGGTGTCGGTTCAGGATCAGCCCCGGTTTTGGTAAGAAATATATAAGAGCCCAAACTGCCCCGGATATATTCATGGCTGCCGAAAGGGCCGACGCAGGCCCACTGATACCATACTGTCAAGGTCGCGCCGAGTGCGTCCGGTATTTCAATGTTCTGGGAGATCCAGGATGTTGAGTCCCCGCCGACTTCGTCATCAAATTCATGGCCGATGATTACTCCGGGAACAGCGTCATGTCCCGCAGCAGTATAGGTCACCGGATGGAACCCTGTATGGCTCGCGCCGGTCACCCAGCCGGGAATGCCCGCCCCCGGTGTCACCTCCATGGTAAAGGCGCCGTTAATTACCAGATCCTCGGCATAAGCCAGGGAGGAAAAACCCACTATAATCCCCGTCCATAAGAGCCATGATTTTTTCCCGGCTGCTTTCATGAAACCCCCGTCCCTTTATTCCCTCTAGGAGCCTGTCGGACTTTAGTCTTTCTCCCCCTTTTGTAAAGGGGGCAGGGGGGATTTAATCAATAAAACGCCCGCTTTCATATACAAAATCCCCCTCAATCCCCCTTTTTCAAAGGGGGAAGAGTGCTCAAAATTCACTTTTGTGCCTAAGTCCGACAAGCTCCTAGTGTCGCGTCTCAGAAATTCTATCAATATGTCACCCCGGCATGATTTTAGCCGGGGTCCAGAGACTGTGACTTTTTCAAACAAAACCCCTGGATTCCGGCTACAATCATGCTGGAATGACGACAGAAACATAAAATCAAATGTGTCCGGATTTACGAGACACTACACTAGTATAACATACTTCCAGGAGAATGACGCTCACTTTACGACCGCGATCTTACTGCGGCAGATTGTAACTCATATTGCAACATAAGTATTTATTAGCAGAAAGAGATTTTATCCTTCTTTGAGAAGCTTTTTCAAAATACTGAAAACACAAAAGCTCGTCACCCCGGACTTGATCCCTGGACTAAATCATCCAGGACAGGCCGGGGCCCAGAAAATTCTTCGTTTGCAAGAATAAGTCCTGGATTCCGGCTAAAGGATTGCCGGAATGACGACCTAAAAAGACTCTGAAATCGGCTTTATGACTCAGTGCCTGTGATTAGGGTTACTAACGACATAAAAATGTTGCACTTGTGGTTACAATTCACCATATCACGCTTAACTTTTTTATATCACTTTCTTACGCTCACTTCACCACGCAGATTTTCGTCTTGTCCTGATACGCTCCGGCCGAAATATACACGATCTTGCTGTCCGCTTTTTCTTCCTCCGGTATCCGTTTGATCGCCCGGTGAATAGTGGCGACCCCGTGCCTCAGGGATTTATAAGATGCCTCGCTAAAACCCGTCTGCAGCATCATGCGCCCGAATTTTTTGGCGTTGGGATAATGAATCAGGGAATCGTGCAAGGGATGGTAAAGCGCGGCGGGAATTCCATAAGCCATCCGGGCCCGGAGGGGCAGCCAATACTCCCTGACCATTCGGGTGTGCCATCGCATTACCTCTCCCGGGGGAACGGCCTGCTCGAGAATTACCAGTGGAGCGCCGTCTTTAAGTACCCGGCAGCTCTCATACAGCACAGCGCGAATATCCGAGACAAAACGCATACCAAAGGCCATGAAAACCGCGTCAAAGAAATCATCCGGAAACGACATGATTTCAATATTCTCGTTTTTAAATTCCACGCGGCGGCGTATGTTTGTTTGCCTGATTTGCTGCTTGGCCAGGGCCACCATGGCCGGACAGAAATCAACGCCCACGACGTGGCAGGTGGGCCCCAGGGCCCTGGCCAGGGCGCAAGTGAGCAATCCGGTTCCGGAACAGCCATCCAGTACGATCCGCGGTTTGTGCAAATTCGCGGCTGCAATGGCATTTTGACGCCAAACCGAACCTTGGCTCCTGTTCAGCGCAGGCTCGAGTTGATCGTAAAACGGCGCCAGCTTGGTAAAGATGTTACGCACAATCCGATTTTTGGAAATCGACCGGGCCATTTTAAAAACTCACATCCACTGAGACCAGGTGGTTATTGGCAACACTTTCCCAGCCTCTCCAAAGTATTGGCTTATAGGCATAATCAATCCGGGCCTGTACGGCGCCCATGACAAAGGCCAGGCCCAGACCACCGGCCGGCCCCTGAAGATTTTCCTGCGCCTCCCAGGTATAACCCAGCCGGAAGGATAAAATCCGGGCAAAAATATATTCCATGCCGAGCGAGGTTTTAACCGGATTATCCGCCGGCATAACCATCTCGGCTGTCAATCTCCCGCTATGACGCTTGCTCCCATTGAGTAAAACGGCCATGGCCAGACGGCCCTGCAGCGGCAGGGGATCCTCTTCCTCGATAAACCGCACCGGCAGGCCGAGATTTTGCAGCGCCGCGGCAGCGGCAATAGTAACAGGCAACAGCTTTTGGGAATTCCAATACAAACCCGCATCCCCGGCCACGCTGAAGGCCGTGTTTTCTCTCAGCATAAGATAGATTATTTTTCCTCCTACCCCGAAAGAAAGCCCGGAAAGCGTGGAGGCCCATCCGCCGGGAAGCAGCTCTCCCAGGGAACGGCTCAATCCCATGGTCAATACCAAATCATTAGCCGCTACCGGATTGTCAGGCGCCCCGGGATTATCAATCGCAGGCATATGACGCCAAACCAGGATGCCTCCCAGCCGGCCGACTCCGGGAAGCGGACAGCTTCCTCCCAGAAGCTCGTAAGTAACCTGCTCAAATGCCACATAACGCTGGAATATTATGTTTGAGGATTTCAACGTCGCGAGCGCAGCAGGATTAAAAAGCAATACCTGCGCGTCGCCCCCCACACTCCCAAAGGCCCCGCCCAAGGCTACGGGCCGGGCGCCTAAATTCACCTTGAGAATATCCGCGCCCGTAGTTCCCGGCCCGGCCGCAGCCGCGGTTTGCGCCGTTGCCCCTAACAAAACTATAATCAACAGGATTTTTATATTCCGCACCGCTTGTTTTCTCCTATTTATTTACTATTGCGGAAAGAGTTTATTATTTCTTTGTGGTTCCGTCATTCCGGCGTGCCTTTAGCCGGAATCCAGAAAAGCACTGCAATATAAGCAAAGATAGTTCCTGGATACCGGCTTTTGCCGGTATGACGAGCTTAACTTATCTTTCCGCAACAAAAACTATTTAGTTCCCCTGAGAGCTATTATTATATCATCTCAGCAATAAATTAAACCCAATTTATTTCAACTGTCCATACAACTGAAATAACTCTTTAAATGCCCGCAAAATAACGCGGGGATTGGCTCCGGTCTGGGTGCCGGCCGTTCGGGGCAGGTGATGGACGCCTTGCTCCTTAAAACGGTATCCCAGTTTCTTAGCCCGGGCCAGAAGCTCGGTGGATATCATGGCTCCTTCGGATTTGCATTCGCACTCGTCCACTACCCGGCGTCGGAAAAGCTTAAAAGCACAGTCAATATCCCGGACTTTTCCGTGCAGCCCAAAAAGCGTGCGTACCAGCGTACCCCAGGCCCAGGCATTAAGCCGACGCATAAAACTGTCCTGCCGATTCAGCCGGTACCCAGCGATAAAATCCGCTTCCCGGGCAGCCGGCAGCAGCAATTCCAGCTCAGCCGTGTCAAACTGGCCGTCCCCGTCCGTAAAAAATATCCAGGCCAGGCGCGACTCCTGCAAGCCGGTCTTCACCGCCCCGCCATAACCCCGGTTAACCTGATGACGGACGTAGCGCACTCCGGGAATCTCCGCCTCCAACCGGCCGGCTACTTCCCGGGTGTTGTCGGAAGAACCATCATCCACAATAATCACTTCCCATTGATTCGCGCAGCGTTCCAGAGTTTCCACTGTCCGCCGGGTCAGGCGCTCGATGTTTTTTCCCTCGTTGTAAGCAGGAAAAAATACCGAGATATCAAGCTTTTGTGCCGGCACTTGCTCCCCCATATTCTATACTCCCTATACTCCTTTAATAACTAATTGCAGCTTGGGGCCTGTCGGACTTTAGTCATTCTCCCCCTTTTGTAAAGGGGGCGGGGGGGGAATTTAATCAATAAAACGCCCGCTTCATTTACAAAATCCCCCTTGGTCCCCCTTTTTGCCAGTCCTGGATGGTTTTGTCCAGGGAAAAGGGGGAAATTTTCATCATTATATCATAAGTTGACGATAAAGTCTGCCGCCTGTTCCCCCAGCCGGATGCTGTAGCTCATGCCCCGGTCTTCCGGATATATCTGCGCCATATTGGAAATAAACAATCCTTTGATCGGAGACGCGGGATTTACTAAATTTTTGGCAAAACCCGTCCGGATCACCGGCTGGGCATAAGGGGCGCGAAATACCCTGGCTTTCTCTACATTGTCAGAAGTAAAATCGGGAACTACTTTGGCGAGGTAAGCGTAATATTCATTCAAAAGTTCGGATTCCGAGGCCTGGTAACGGGGATGCGCGATTGGCAGGTAGGATGATAAATAAACCACATGACGGCCGCCGTAGGTCTCCCTGGAAATAAAATTAGTATGTTCAATCACCGCGATAAATGGACTGCTCACATCCGGTATGTTCATCCAGTATATCGGAGAAAGCGAGCGTTTCAGGGTTAGAACGGCGCATACATTTCCCAGGTACTGAATATTGCGGAGTTGATCCCAATACTCGCCGGGCTGATCCTGGGGCAGCAGGGAAAGCACTATGGCCGGGGCCACAGTGGCGAGTACTGCTTTTAATTCCTCCGCTTGGCGCGAGGTTTGCCAGCCGGTCAGGCTGTCCCGGGAAAAGGAAATTTTCTCCACCGCTTCGTTGAATCTTACTTCTCCGCCGTGCGCTTCTATGTCCCGGACCAGGGCCTGGTGCAGTCCCTGGAAACTCCCCTTTAGATATCCCAGGCTCTCTTTGGTCATGCCTTTCTCGCGGCTTCCGGCGCGGGTATGCACCCGGGAATAAAACCAGGGCATACCGATTTCTTTCGCGTACTCGCCGAACTTGCCATGCAGCAGGGGGCCCCAGACCCCTGCCCAGGCCTGCTCCCCAAAAGCGCGGCGAATCCACTCCTTGGCCGATACGTTCTCATACTTCTGCCAATGTTTCACCCGGGAAAGATAAAGAATGACTACTCCAAAACGAAGACGGTTGAAAAAAGAGAGCGGGGTAAAACACAGCAAATCCCAGGGCGTGGCGAATTTCATCAGCTTGCCATTTTTATACATGCCCATGGGCGTTTCCCGCCAGATTATTCGCTCTTCCAGCCCTAATTCCTTAATCAGGCGGATAGTCTCCAGGTCAGTAGTAAAAAAATGGTGGTAAAATTTTTCCAGACGAGTGCCCGCATAAGTGAATGTTCCTGCCAGTCCCCCCGGTTCCGGCCCTGACTCACACACTGTAACCGCATGACCGGCGCGCGCCAGTATCCGGGCTGCGGTCAGACCGGTCAGGCCGGCGCCAATAATGCCGATGCGCTTGGAATTACTACTCATTGGCCGGGCCTTTCGCGCTTACGGCATCCATCTCACGAAAAGAGAGTTTCATGGTCCACATGTAGTAAAATCCCCAGAGCGTGATGGGCAGCCAGACCATGGCATGGATAACCAGGATGCAAGGCAGGGAAACGCTTTTATCCACCCCGAAAAGCAGCAGTGTGCCTACTCCGAAGAATTCAAATGGTCCTATGTATCCCGGAGAGGAGGGCAGCATAATTCCCAGGTTTACCAGGGCCATCAGCATAACCGCCGCATACAGCGGCAACATAATATCAAAAGCCCTAAGCACAAAATAGTACGTCGCGCTCTCTCCTGTCCAGGCCAGCACGGAAAAACCCAGAGCCAGCAGGCTGTCCCTGCGGTTGCGCAATACTGAGAGCCCGTCAATAAAGGAATGCAGGATATGTTCCACGGGTTGGCGCATGGAAGCCGGCAGTTTTTGGGTTAAACGGCTTAATGCTCCGGCAAAACGCTCTTTCCAGGTAATGATCGCGAAGAGAAAGGCGAAGAGTAAAACAAAGAGCACTGCTGTCATTTTAATTATCAGGTTCACCAGTTCCACAAACCTGGAATTATCCGGACCGGACGGAAGCTTGAAAAATCCCAGCACTATCACAGCGAATAAGACCATGACCAGGCCGTCATAGACCCGCTGCATAACCACGGTGGCGAAAACCGAGCTTTTGGAAATCCCTTCTCTTTTGCCCACTATATAGGCCCGCACAAATTCTCCGGCGCGCGCGGGCAGCACATTGTTAACCATAAATCCCAGGATTAAGGGAGGATAGAGTCTCTGCCAACTCAAAGGTTTAATGGATTGCATCAGATATTTCCAGCGGACCGCCCGGACCAGGTAGCCCAGAAGGTATACTATCAGCCCGGGAACCAGCCAGACATAATTGGCGTGAAGCAGCGCATTGTTCAAGACCTGCATATCCACCTTGCGGAAAACCATCCAGAGAAAAAAGATGGTTACTGCCAGTCCCAGCCAAAAACGCTTGCGCTTAAAAATGCTTTTGCTCATCAAAGCTCCTTTAAATCCCGGCCAAATAATCATCCAGGGTCTGCACGGACGCGTGGGCGGTAAGCGGCAGATTGGATTCGGATAAGGAAAGTATTATTCCGCTTTGAAAATCCAATTTAGGTAATATTCTCCGGATTTTATCAATATTTTCAGTCATGCTGGTTTTAGGCGTTTTGGTTAACTTGATTTCCACTGACGTCAGCGTTTGCGGCCCGGTTTCAATCAACAAATCCACTTCTATATTATTATGGGTGCGAAGATAATAAATTGGCGGTCGCTCGCCCCGGTTTAAAAAAACCTTGATGGTTTCCTGAACACAGAAATTCTCAAAAAGCGCACCGGCCATAGGCCCGTTCAAAAGATGTTCCCGGTTTTTCAAGCCGGTTAAATAGCAAACCAAGCCGCTGTCGGTAAAATATACTTTTGGCATCTTGGTTATCCTTTTTCCCATATTGCCATAATAAGGAGTCAGCAGGTAAATAATCCGGCCGGCTTCCAGGATGGAAACCCAGCGTTTCACAGTATTAACGCTTACCCCGATGTCGCCCGCCAAATTTGATAAATTCAATACCTGAGAGCAGCGGGCGGCGAGCAGTTTCATGAACTGCTGAAAATCCCTGAGGCTCCCGATATTGTAGATGCTCCGGATATCGCGCTCAAGATAGGTCTGCAGATAGCTGGCATACCATATATGACTATCCATTTCCTTATGCATGGCTATTTCCGGAAAATCCCCCTGTAAACAGGCATGCGCAAAAAGACAGCAGCTCCAGCAAGCCGATTCTTCCCGCCAGGGAATCGCTGAGATTTTTAATCAAAGCATACTGCTGTGATCCGGTCAATATAAACCGTCCCCTTTGATCGCGGTCATTATCGATTCTTATTTTTAAATAGGAGAGTATTTCCGGCGCATATTGTATCTCGTCAATAATGACTCTTTCACCGGCATTATCCAGGAACCAGTTCGAATCATTAATTGCCTGCTCCCTGGTTACTGGATCATCAAAAGTGAAATATTTGTATTGAGGATATTTCTCCCTTAAAAGCGTTGATTTGCCGGATTGGCGCGGCCCGGTCAAAGCAACCGTGGGGAATTGCCTGACTACCTTATCTAAAACCGGTTCAATATTTCTGGGCACATAAACAGTTTTCATGTGGTTAATGCTAATTTAAACACTTTAAATCGTCAAGGCATATTTGCTATGGCATTGCAAAAGGGCAGATTGTAACTCATATTGCAACATAAGTATTTATTAGCAGAAAGAGATTTTATCCTTCTTTGAGAAGCTTTTTCAAAATACTGAAAACACAAAAGCTCGTCACCCCGGACTTGATCCCTGGACTAAATCATCCAGGACAGGCCGGGGCCCAGAAAATTCTTCGTTTGCAAGAATAAGTCCTGGATTCCGGCTAAAGGATTGCCGGAATGACGACCTAAAAAGACTCTGAAATCGGCTTTATGACTCAGTGCCTGTGATTAGGGTTACTAACGACATAAAAATGTTGCACTTGTGATTACAATTCACCTAAATCCGGGCAGCTTCATTGGATATCATGCCTAAGGCATATTCACCTTCATCCTGTATTTCCAGACTGCCTGTCCAGCGGACCGAGAATGGCGCATGCAGGTTAAAATCACGTCCGCTTAACGCAATAATCGGGTCTATACGGCGCATCCGGGGAGGTCCGTTCCATTTTGCGCAAGACCAATACTCTCCCCTTAATCCATGTCTCTCCTGTTGAGGGCAAAGTATGGCCCCGGGAATTAGGGTCCATTTTCTGGCCCATCCTTTCTGCCAAAGCAGGGAAACATTCTGCGTATTTGATGTGATCCGGGCTTTGATCTCTATGGTATGAAGGCCCTGCGCCAAATTAACTGCCTGCGTACCCAGGTTCCTGCGGTCAATATGGATAGCAGCATTGGCCGTCCCTTCCATCCGGAAGGCATAAGCTCCCCACTCAGGAATATGGATACTGCCGGTCCAGGAAGCTGTAACCGGATACTGCAAGTTAAGTTCTTGGCTGTTGAATTGAAACCGGTTCTGCCCTTCCCGGCGCTCCAACCGCCGGCCGTCTGCGCCTTGATAACTGGCCTGTAATCCCCGGTTGGCGAGAACCTCCGGTTGCGTTACTATATAGTCGATCCTGAAAAACACAAAAAGCCTTTTAAATATTGAGGAAACAGTAAAAA
>CBDUZI010000064.1:0-18046 GCA_965371665.1 uncultured bacterium | reverse complement strand
CCCCCTGCCCCCTTTACAAAAGGGGGAGAATGACTAAAGTCCGACAGGCTCCTAGCGACCGGAAGCAGCGGATTAATTTCTATCTTTTTTTCTTTTTGCTTTTTTTCTTTGACGTTACTTTTTTGCTTTCGCCGGTTTTCTCCGGTTTAATCTCTTCCCGCTTATCGTTTTCTTTCGCTTTTGTCTTTTCAGCTAAAACGTTCTTTTTTGCTTTCATTTTCTTTTTCTCAAGAGCTTCCTTTTTTTTCCTTGCTAGTTTTTCACTGGCCGTTTTTCTTTCCTCATCCACTTTCTTAAGCGCTTCCTTTCTTTTCATCGTCGCTTTTTCTCTGGCCGCTTTTTTTTCCTTTTCCGCTTTCTTAAGCGCTTCCTTTCTTTTTTTCAAGGATTTCTTTCCGGCCTTTATTTGTTCCTTCGCTTTGAGATCAGTTTCAGCCGTCTCAACCTTGGCATCCGAAGCAGGCGAAACGCTCGGCTTTAAAGTCTTGGCTTCGGTTGTGACACTTTTCTTGGCAGTCGTGGTTTTGGTTTTGGCCATAACCAAGCCGCTCAAGCCGAAAACAAAAACAACGGTTATCACATAAATTAGAGTTCTTTTTATAAATATTCCACCTACACATTATCAGGTTTAGTTGAGTAAAGGGACTCTTTTTCATCCCGATATGTTGCACTTCTGATTACAATTCACCAGGTGAGTCCGTTAAGTGAAAACATTCCCTCCCAGGGGGTGACAGCCGGGGAGTTGTTTCCGGAATACCCGGGGGGTTAAAAATTCTCTTTGCCCGGCAAACGTGTCCTGCTTTTCTTTCCAATCTCCTTTACGATAGCATCGGTGTCATCCATAATTTTAAAAATCGCCAGTTCCGCCTGATCAAGCATTCCCTGCTTAACCATCCGCTTTTTCATCCAGTCCAGCAATTCTTTCCAATACTCCCGGCCGACCAGGATTACCGGGATTTTTCGAATCTTTTGGGTTTGAATAAGCGTCACCACCTCAAAGCATTCGTCCATGGTACCCATGCCGCCCGGCATGATAATCACCGCTAAGGCATACTTGATAAACATAACTTTACGCACAAAAAAGTAGCGAAACCCCACCGGTACATTTACATAGGAATTAACGACTTGCTCCATGGGCAGGTCAATATTCAGTCCCACCGAGCATCCCCCGGCTTCCTGGGCGCCCCGGTTCGCGGCTTCCATCATTCCGGAGCCGCCGCCGGTAATAATGCTATAACCTTTTTGGGCTAACTTAAAAGCAATCTCTCGCGCCTTGTGATAATAGGGGTGTTTCGGCGGCGTACGTGCCGAGCCGAATATCGTGACGGCCGGACCAATCTCGGACATCATCTCGAAACCATCCACCAATTCCGACATGATCCGGAAAATGCGCCAAGTGTCTCCATCATATTGATTGCGCGATTTGAAAGGCTTCTTCAGCCGCTGCACTTTCTTACGGTTGGAATTCCAACGTGGTGTCAGACTCATTATTTTTACCCCTCTCCTCTGCGTGCCGCCTGCATGGTGTTGGACATCAACATGGCAATAGTCATGGGACCCACTCCCCCGGGAACCGGAGTAATAAAGCCCGCCCGCTCCCGCGCCTGGTCAAAAGCTACATCACCGCCCAAGCCCTGTTCATCACGGTTCATACCTACATCAATGACCAGCGCGCCCGGCTTTATCCAATCACCGCAAATGAAGGCACGCCGGCCGATAGCCACAACCAGAATATCCGCGGCGCGGCATTCCCTTGCCAAGTCTTGGGTGCGAGAATGACAAATCGTCACCGTGGCATGCTCCTGAAGCAGCAGCAACGCGGTCGGTTTGCCGACAATATTGGAACGCCCTACTACCACGGCTTTCCGGCCGGGGATGGCAATATTTGTCGAGCGGATGATTTCCATAATCCCGGCCGGAGTGCAAGGGATAAACTCCGGGCAGCCGGCCAGTAATTTGCCCTGATTCTGAGGATGGAATCCGTCAACATCCTTAGCCGGAGCTATCGCAGATAATACCTTATCTGCATGGATTTGGGGCGGAAGAGGAAGTTGTACCAGGATACCATCAACCGCGGGATCAGCATTTAATCGCGCAATTAGACTGAGCGCTGCGGATTCATTGGTCTCGGCCGCCAGATCATGCTCCAGAGATGTAATCCCTACTTCCCGGCTCTTCCGGCGCTTGTTACGGACATAGATTTCCGAAGCCGGATCATTGCCTATTTTTATCACCGCCAGAGCCGGCGACCGTCCGCGCTCCGCCCGGAAATCGGCTGCCTCCCGGCCCACCCTTTCACAGACCGCAGCCGCCAGGGCTTTACCCTCAATGATACGAGCCGACATTTCCCTCCTCCGTTACTGCCTCTATCCTTTCCCGCTGCTCCTCTGAGATATCCATAAATTCTACGCCGGCCGTATACCAGGCTTTTTGCTTTTTTACCCAGCATACTCTGCCTTCCATGCTCAGGTTTCTACGGGACTCCCCCAGAGTCAAGTTCAATTGCAGGATGTCATGCTTGTTAATTTTGACATTGGTTTCCAGCAATAGGCCGCCAAGGTTAATATCCTTGACCACTCCCCGGCATTCTTGTCCGCACTCCTCCATAGTCAAACTAATTCTTTCCAGGACAAAATACACCGCGGTCCTGGGAAAACGCCTACGCTCCTGCATCAGCCTTATGCTCCCATGTTGATAATCCCCTGCTTTCCCTGTTTCCCCAATTATTAAACACATATTCCATCAAATCTTCAGGCTTAAAAGGCTTCAGAAGATAATTCTTGGCGCCGGCTAGCAAGCTCCTATCAATATCGTCCTGACGTTCCCGGCCGGCTACGGCAATAATCTCCCCGTATTTATCACGATACTTCAGGCGGCAGGTCTTAATAAACGAACAACTATCCAGGCCCGGCAAACAGATTTCCACGAATACCAAGTCTGCCCGCTCTGAACTACTCTCGAAAAACTGCAGAACTTCCTGGGCATGCGTAAACTGTTTAACTTCCAGGCTTTCGGTGACCGGCCGGCCCTCCCGGGCCAGGGACTTGGCTTTAGCATAAAAACCAACCTGCAGAGATAGTTTCAGCAGGTTGGATATTTGTTCCTCATCCATGATAATAACTTTCATATCCCGTGCTCCCTGCGCTTTATCCGCGAATCATTTTTAAGGTCAGAGGTAATTATTCATCATCTTCCTCGGTTATGCTCAAGGATTCGGGCACTTCTTGCTTTACGGATTCTTGAGCCTGTTCCTTAATCACCTTCCGTTGCGCAACTTCTCTGGCATGACTCATATCCCGTTCGATCTTTTCCTGGTCTTTAACCTTTTTCGGCGGGACCGGAGGCAAATGTTTTACCTGACCGCTGTATTCCGGCGCTTTTTTTCCAGGCGGATGACATTCCCGGCATGGGGCATAACCTCTTTTAACCGCCGACGCCACCGTCTTGAAATACACATTTTTAGTGTGTTTATTTTTCTTTATCAGCGGACACCAATAATAATGATAAATATGCGTATTAATATCACCCACATATTCTCTGCCCCGTACTATGGGCAAAGACAATTGGCGCTTACTCTCTGTGTTCAGCGCAGGACGGGACAACGGCGGCATACATATTCGGCAGGGATAAAAACCCTTAGAGCCGGCTTCGGCTCTCGAGATAAAAATACACAAATTCTTTTTCTCTATCAGTCTCTGCTCGGCACATTCACCGGTATGATACCGTTTGGTATGGTTATCGCCATAGACTATGGCATTACTCAGGCCGGGCACAAAAAATCCGGCCCAGATTATAATCAGGCTTGCGCTTAACCACAGGCCGACGCCATACTTCCGGGGCTTGGTAGTCCTCATGCCCTTTCTCCTTAATCCTCCCCCGCGAATTCCCCGCACTTCCGGGCGGAATAATTTAACAAGGAAAGAACACCCTTTAAATTAAAATACCCCGCACTTCCGGGCGGGGTATTTTAATAGTTACTGTTTTGACTTATAAATCCCTTGAGCTGTTGGCGATCTTCATAGGCAATTCGATTAAAGAGCAACCCATGGGCAAAAAAGTGCTGTCCATTATTCATCATCGGACGAACCCATAGAATATCGGCGCGCACCAAAACCGGCTGTTTCACTTGAGGAAGCGAAATTTCAAATTCCATACTGCTGGTAACACGCATAGGAGTGGAATAAATCAGAAAAGCCCCTTCTTCGCTCAAATTATTTAAATAAGCCTCTATCGGTTCTTTCTCCCCCTGAAAAATAATGCGTATCGGTATTTCCACTTCCACCCGCGCATATCTGCGAAAATTTAGAATCCCCATAACCTTGTCTCCTGCTTCCTGCCGGTTGCGGAACTGACGCCAAAATTGGTCTTGCCCGCCTATCAAGTACTCTTGAAGCTTGAACCATTAGCCGTTTTTGTCATACCCGCATGTAGTAAGCGGGTATCCAGTAACTTTTAACTTCTTTAAAATCAAAGCCTCTGGATTCCCGATAAGAGCTTTCGGGAATAACAACCTAAAAAACCGATTAATTGCTCAAGCTCTTAATTAAATATTATCATTAAAATATGATAATTTCAACTACTACCGGCGGCGCCCGCCGCTATAAACGCATGAGGCAAGAGCCCCAGGTAAAACCTCCCCCAAAAGCCACCAGCAAACAAACTGATCCCGGACCAAGACGGCCTTCAGAGCGGGCTTCATGTAAAGCCACGGCCGTAGTGGCCGCAGAAGTATTACCGTATTTTTCAATATTTCTATATACTCTTTCCATCGGAAGATGGGAAAGCCGGGCCGCTGCCTCGATAATGCGCGTATTCGCCTGATGCGGAATAAGCAGGTCCACTTGCTCAATCGTCATCCCGGAATTTTCCAATACTCGCTTATTGGCGTGTGCCATGGCCCGTCCCGCATATTTGAACACTTCGTTCCCCTTCATTTTTATATAATGCAACCGGGCATCCACAGTTGCATGGCTCGCCGGATACCGCGAACCACCTCCCGGCATCTCCAGCAATTCGCTCTTGCTTCCGTCCGCGCCCAAATAGGTCCCTAAAATTCCCTGCGGGGCTTCTACCGGACGTAATACTGCCGCGCCGGCGGCATCGCCAAATAGGATAGCGGTATTGCGGTCCTGCCAATCAGTAATCCGGGTTAAAACTTCAGCCGCTACTACCAAAATCGTGCGGTACATTCCGTTATTAATAAAAGCACGCGCCATGGCCAGGCCATATATAAAACCCGAACAAGCCGCCTGAATATCAAAAGCGGCCGCCTTATTCGCCCCTAATTGCCGCTGAATAAAACAGGCCGAGGCCGGCCATGGTACATCCGGCGTAATCGTAGCCGTAATAATAAGGTCCACTTCTTCCGGAGGAACATCCGCCTCTTTCAGAGCCTGTCGGGCCGCCCGCGCTCCCAAGGTTGAGACCGTTTCTTCCGGTGCGGCAATATGTCTTTCCTTTATACCTACCCGGGTGGTAATCCATTCGTCATTGGTATCAACGATTTTTTCTAAATCGGCATTCGTCAGTATCTTCTCGGGAACATACATCCCGGTACCCACCACGCCGGCCTGCCATGATTCCGACACTGCTCGTATCCTCCTAATTCCGGTTGGGCGTAATTTCCCGAAGATAATCCGTATACGCCTGATTAAAGAATGGTATGGCTTCAATATAATCGGGATAGGTCCATTCCCACGAGTGGAAACATCCGCCCTGAATTTTCAAGGTTATCTCCGCATATATCCCGTCCCGTAAGTATAAACGGTGCGCATAATCCTTGGTGCTGGCCAGTACTAATTTACCCGGAGCCAGGTAGCCGGGATCAATATTCACACGGCGCCCATGCGAACCAAGACTCAAGCGATGTTCCAGTTCATTAGCGGCCAATTTCCACGCCGCCAATTTTTCCGGCGCCTGTAGTCGCTTAAAGACCAAAAACTGCCGCCATAAATCTTTTCCCATTTCGCGGGCATAATAATTCGTCTGAGTAAATCGTACGGGTGTAGAGGCTTGCTCAAGCGGGCCAAAGCAGAGCACTAATTCCCTGCCAACGGTCTGAAGCAACTCTTTCTGCCCGGCTAAAAGACCTGTAAGCGGCCGCACTGCCGGAGGTGTTGTTAGTTTTCCCATATTTTCACTAAAATCGTAATCTATCAGTCATTCGCTTTCCCGCACACGAATATTTCATAGAGATTCCCCGGTCACTTCGTTTCCTTGGAATGGCAAAACCAGGGAGATTTCCTGAAAATCAGCCTTTGGCGACACTCCCTGTAGGAGCGACGCATGCGTTGCCCCTGCAACAGTTTTATTCGCTCTGGGAGCCCTTTATATTCTGGTAGCGGAGCAGGGACTCGAACCCCGGACGCTACGGGTATGAACCGTATGCTCTAACCAGCTGAGCTACTCCGCCTTAAATAATAATATTCTATGGTTGAATATTGAAAATACCATAGGATTTTCTGCAGCGCAAGTCATATTTCGAAATCACTTCTCACTATCCATACGTCCGGGCCCCGGATTTCTACTCTGGCATGTTCCAGCCGCGTATGGGCCAACAATTCACGCAACTCCGGCGCGCCCGGGCATTGCTCCCGAGAACGGTAGCTTTCCTTTAAATCCTGGTTGCCGCAACCGGCCAGCAGGGCGCCCGGCCAGCTAAGGTCACGACGCGCCTCGCCCAGAAAAAATTCGCCCCCGAATTTTAAAACCCGGGCAATTTCATCAAAAATATCTATTGCTTGCTTCCAGGCCCGCAGGCCGCCAAAGGAAATCACGGCATCCACACTATGGTCCGGCAGAGGAATCTCCCTAAGTTCGCCGGTGTGATATTCCACCCTTGTCAACAGGCCCAGTTGCCGGGCCTCTGCCAGGGCCAGATCACGCTCTTGGCCGGTATAGCCTATTCCCAGCATATCTAAGCCGTTGCTGCTGCCCAGCAATTTCAAAGCCGGCCTGATCCGGCCCGGCCCTAATTCCAGAATCCTGCCGCCGGTCAGCCGCGGCTGGATTATTTGCTGCAACATCATGGGGAGACTGTGCTTAAACATTTTCCGTCCCGGTCCGGCTGGTTTTACTTATTCCCAGCCGTTGGGCAATAATCTTATGCGTAATATGATGACCGATGGCCAAACGACTGCCTCTCACCCGGATTAAGAAAGGGCCGGCGAATTGATTAGATACTACCTCTATCTTTGTTCCCGGAACAATTCCCATCTCACGCAAGCGGCGCTGTAAGCCCTCTCCGCCTTCCAATCTTATTATTTGCGCACGATGGCCGGTCGGAATTGCCGAAAGCGGAATATGCTCGTCCGCTGCCATCGGCGACCCTTCCCGGGAAAATACCTTTCCGCTTTCCTGCAACAGCTTTTGGCATTTAGCACAGACTCCCAGGATATGCAGGGAATGCTTGATCATAGTGTACCCTTCGGCCGCGCAAAGCTTGGATTGCCGAAGCTCAATGACTTCATCCCGGAATTCTTTAATTTCACCGCAATTAATGCACATTAAATGATCGTGATGCATGTGTCCGTAAATATGCTCGAAATATACCCGGCCCCGGCCAAAATAAATCCTGCGTATCAATCCGGATTCCACCAAGCGTCCCAGCACTTTAGTCAGTATTTTCCGGGAAATCCCGAACACCCGGCGCCGCTGCCTAAGATCGCTTTCACAAAAATGGTCATGCAATTTAAACACTTCTTCAATTATATCTTCATGCGAAGACGACGTCAACCACCCCCGGGCTTGAGTAAATTCACGGTAGCGTTGCTTAAAAGTTTGCATTAAAGGCGTACTTCCTCTCCGCTGTTAATAAAGCCGGGACCGCCACATAGGGCGGCCTCGAAAAGTATTACATGGTATTACGTCACCGGCCGTTTAACCGGCTACGCGTCATGCCCCTCTCCTCAAACCTCCCTGGCCTTACTCCGGCCGGGACACTTTTGGATATTATTTAAATTTATTAATTTCCGGTTTGGATTATTGACCTTAGTAATTTTTGAAATGCCGGATGTCTATTATAATCATGGGATCATTCCCCTGCAAGTTAAAAATTACGCGGCAGCGAAATCGGCAGCGAAATCATGACCTCCGGTCTTAATCATGGCGCGCAAATGAATAATCGCCTGGCTATGAATTTGGCAAATGCGGGACTCCGTTACTTCTACCACCTCAGCAATTTCCTTGAACGTCAGTTCTTCATAATAATACAAGGTCAAGACCAGCCTCTCCTTTTCCGGCAGACTTTCAATCAAGTGACTCAATAGCTCGCGGGTCTCTTTCGCCGCTACTTCAGAAAGCACTCCTCCCTGGTTTTTATTTCCGGAGGTGGGGGAATCCAGAGGAATAACATCCCGATGTTTCTTCTCGGGGTCTTCCATTAATTGGTCTAAGGAAACTACCGGCGGAACTTTGATTTCCATCAATAAATCGTGAAAGCCCTGGAGTGAGCGCCCTAAATACTTGGCTACGTCCTGCTCCGTAACCGGCCGGACCAGCTTTTTCTGTAGAACTTCATATGCCTTTTCCAATTCCTTGTTTTTCTGCCTAACCGAACGCGGAACCCAATCCAGGGCGCGCATTTCGTCCAGAATAGTGCCCCGGATCCGGAAAAAAGCATAGGTTGAAAATTTTCCGCCCAGTTCCGGATTGAATTTCTCTAAAGCATCGATTAAACCGATGATGCCGGCGATCATCAGGTCATTTAAATCAAGCCAGGCGCAATTTTGCGGAATACTCATCCGTTCAAGGGTAAAACGAACCAAAGGAACATTTTTTTCCAACAAGGTTTCCCGGGCTTGCAGGTTATTTTGCTCTTTATACTCCCTCCAGAGTTCCATATCCATCGCTTGCATTTCATCTTCCTCCTTAGATACCTAATTCCTTTATCTTATTGAACAAGGTTTTGTAATTAATCTTTAAAAGCCGGGCCGCCTTGACCTTATTCCAGTGGGTTTGCTCTAAAGCCCGGGTAATTGTTTCATGCTCAATCTTCCTGGTCGCTTCCTGACAAATCTCGCTTAAGGGCCGGATTATTCGGCAAGGTTCGGAAGTTGCGGTTATGGGCTCTTCTTTTTCATCAGGTTGCTCCAGGATCTCCGGTGGAAAATGGGTGCTCTCTATCGTATCCCCGGCCGTCAACACGGCCGCCCGTTTAATAACATTGATTAACTCCCTGACATTTCCCGGCCAGGAATACCGCCGCATTAACCAAAACGCTTCCGGTGAAAAACCTTTAATGCTTCGGTTGAGCTGACGGTTAAAGCGTTCCAGAAAATATCCCGCCAATAAATTGATCTCTTCGCCCCGCTCTCTTAAGGGCGGCACGTAAATGGCAAATTCATTTAGCCGGTGAAATAAATCTTCGCGAAACATACCGGCTCGCATCGCGGATTCCAGATTCGTATTGACCGCCGTAATCAGACGAACATCAATACCTATTTCCCCTTTGCCTCCCAAGCGTTGCAATCTCCGCTCCTGCAACACCCTCAGAAGTTTAACCTGGGTGTTTAATGGCAGATTTCCGATTTCATCCAGAAAAAGCGTTCCGCCTTGGGCCAATTCAAAACGGCCCGGTTTGTCTTTATACGCTCCCGTAAAGGCCCCGCGTTCATATCCAAATAATTCCGACTCTACCAGCGTTTCCGGCAAAGCACTGCAATCCACTGAAATCATGGGCTGGCCGGCGCGGCTGCTATGGCAATGAATATACTGCGCAAGTAATTCTTTACCCGTTCCGCTCTCCCCTCGGAGCATTACGGTTACATCATAATTGGCGATATGATCCACGGTTTTCATGACTTTTTGCATTGGCGGACAAGTCCATAGCAAGGGGGATCTTTTTTGATCGGTGACCTGGCGCTTTAAGTTATCCACCTCGTTTAGCAAGCGGCTGGTTTTCAGGGCATTTTCCAAAGTAACGCATAATTCGTCCACATTCAAAGGCTTGCTAAGATAGTCATAGGCTCCCATTTTCATGGCACCTACCGCAACATCTACGGCATCAACAGCAGAAAGAATTATAACCGGCAGTCTATTAAATTGTTCTTTTATCCGCCGCAGCATTTCCAACCCATCCATGCCGGGAAGCTGCAAATCCAGCAAAATCAGGTCCGGTTGAATGCTTGCGGCCATTTCCAAACCCTGCTCTCCACTAAATGCCGTATGTACCTCAAAACCCTTTTCAGAAAGAACCCTCTTAACAATCCAGCAAATTTCCGGTTTGTCGTCTATTATATATATTTTTTGAGCAGCAGCTTGTTCCATATGTTTTCTCACCTTGTTGGTTCTTGGTTATAAATAAATGCAATTTTCATACCATTAATAAAAGCCTCTCAATGGAAGTATCTCCTAAAGTCTTTTTACGGCTGGGAGCCTGTCGGACTTACGTCATTCTCCCCCTTTTTCGAGACTGTGTCGCAATGACTTTTTAAGGTTGTCATTCCCGAATGCTCTTATCGGGAATCCAGAAAAGCATTGTAATCTACGCAGTATGCGTCCTGGATTCCGGCTTTCGCCGGAATGACACTCTCTCGTTACACCATTATGACACAGTCTCTGATGGAAGGTGGTTAAGGCACGCGAGGGACACGGGCTGACTTTTTTAGCGGAAAAAGTTTATTGGGAACAGCACATGAATGAAAGATGAGCAGGCTGTCAAAATAGAAAGGTATAAATTAGAGGATTTTTGGTTTTTTTTTAAATCTACCAGGACTTTTCAATTCGAATTAGGGAAAAAAAACCATATTGTAGGGATTACAATGCCGACATTTTAGGAAACCACTTATCCACCACGTCCTTACCCGGAACACAGTAATTATTGCTTTTAATTAAACGCTTTAAGGTTTGCACTTTTTCTTTTCTAAAAAAGATCGGTTCTTTATAGGTTTCTGACAACAATCTAAGCATCCGATGTATTTCTTTATAATTTCGGCTTTTTGGTAAATTCGGCATGTTTAACCTCGTTTCTTGCTGATAACCTTCCTCTTCTTTTACTATACTCACCTACATTTCGCTCCCTTCGGGCATGTTTGTAGTATCGGCCAATGCTTCCCTGGGCTTAAGATTAATTTCATCTTTCGACCCCGGCAGAAAAATAATAAAGGTCGTCCCCTGATGACGCGTTGAATCTATTTTTATTTCTCCCTTTAATTCATCTATTATCATTTTAACCATAAAAAGGCCCAATCCCGAGCCGCTGACTTTCCGGCTAAAAAAGGGTTCAAAAATGTGTTCTATATCTTCAGTACCAATGCCTTCCCCGGTATCTTTGATTTCAATACAGACTGTATCCTTATCTTCCTGCCGCGTGGAGATATACAGTTCCCCCCCTCCTGGCATGCTGTCCAAGGCATTTAACAAAACATTTAAAAAAGTGCGCTGCAGATGTTCCTCGTCCCCTCTAATCCGGGCCAAATCCTGATCGAATTTAAAATGCAAATTGACACGGTGAGCCAGACATTTTTCCCGGATAAACCCGGAGATGTTCTGCAAACAGGCATTCAGATCAATTATAGCATAGTTCATTTTAATCGGGCGGGCTATAACCAGTAATTCCCGGATAGTGCCGTCAATCTCGGCTATTTTTCTTAAAATAGTATCCATCATTTCCCGGCGGTCATCCTGAACGGTTATTTTATTCTTCAGAAATTGAACCGAGGCGCCGATGATTGAAAGGGGATTCCGTATCTCGTGAGCCATGGCCGCAGCTAACTGTCCGACCGCCGCCAGGCGCTCCGCTTTAAGCAAATCCTGGCGAGTCTTTCGCAGATCATTATAAAGACGTTTGATCCTGAGCATCACCTGGACTTTGGCCAGCAGTTCTTCGTGATCAAAAGGCTTCAGAATATAATCATCTATTCCCCTTTCCAGGCTTTTTATCTTCCGTTCTCTGGAATTAATTCCGGTAACCATAATTATAGGAATATAAGGGAGGGTTTTATCATCTCTAATCCGGACACAAAGTTCCATGCCCGAAAGATTACTCATCTTCTCATCAAGAATAATCAGGTCCGGATTCTTCTGGTAAATTTGCTCCAGCGCTTTCTCGCCGCTGGAAATCTCGGTCACCGCATAGCCTTCCTGACTCAGAATAACCCGATAAAGAGTTAAAATATCCGCCTCATCATCCACGCAATAAATTCTCTCCTGTGCCATCGCTCCCCTCTCTTCCGGCCTTTTGCGATATCTTTTTCGGAACTTTCTTAGTTTCTTAGGAGTGTCTCTAATAAGCTTTTACTCTTAAAAATGTCATTCCGAGGCTCGGCTGAGAAATCTTATAGAACACTTGATATTCAAACATTTTCTTGGATATCCCTCGTTTTACTCGGGATGACAAACTCACAGAATTTGGCTGAAAACGGCTTTTGGAGATCATTCTTTTTTCAGCATCCTTATGTTATCCTTTCATAATATTTATAGCAAGTATTTCTTGACCCTCTTCCGGTCGTAACTCCCGGGAGAACCTCTAAAGCAATCCCAGGGGTTGACTTTTTCAGTCGAGTGCTCTAGAATTTAAAATTATTCCAAACTCCCTCGATAAGGAACCCTTATGCCTCTCTCCTTTAAACTTCGGCGCAAACAGCAACATAGAAAACGGCAACTCCTGATTGGCTCCCTGATCGCCCTGGTTTTTCTAAGCGCTATAGTATACCTCTATAGTTGCCGCCTGCACGTCATAATCTGCATGAATAAAGGCCGGGTTCATCTGCAGCAAGGAAACCTTGACCAGTCTTTGTCGGAATTTAACCGGGTTCTGGAATTGTACGCCAATCATGCCCAGGCTATCGATGCTATTGGATTGATCTACCTCACACAGGGAGACTTAGTGCGGGCTGAAATAAAATACGAACAAGCCATTAAGCAGGGTCTCAAAGCTAACCGCCGTTTCAATCATGTCAAAGTAGGCAATGCTTACCTGGACCGCGGCATCTATGCTCCGGCCGAGCTCGCATTCCGTCACGCCCTGGACCTGACCCCGCGGAGCATCGATGCTCAGATGGGGCACGCCCTGTCTCTGCATGCCCTGGGCCGAATCACGGAAGCCGTGGATGCTTATCGGAAAAGTTTGGCTCTAAATCCCGACCTTAAGCAGGCGCAAGTTAAACTGCAACAGGCCCGCCAAGAACTGGAACGGGGATTTATTTCTTATATCTACGATCGGCAGGACAAACCCCTGGCCCGTTTTGCCGTGCGGCAGAATGTCGGACGCCGTTACTATGTTATGGCTCAATATGCCGCTCATCTTATCGGTTATGTGAGTGAAGAACACGGTTCCGCCGGGCTGGAACGCGCTTTGGCCTCATATCTTCCCGGTAATACCGTTACGCTTACTATCGACTCTGAATGGCAGCGAGCCGCCGATCGGGCCATGGGCTGGAGAAAAGGCTCCCTAGTGGCTTTAAATCCCCGGACCGGCGAAATTCTCGCCCTGATAAATCATCCCTCTTTCAACCCCAACCGGATTGACAGGGATTGGAAAAAAATTGTCCGGAACAAAAATCAGCCTTTAAAAAACCGGGCTCTGGAAGGACTATACAAACCGGGTTCGATCTTCAAAATCATCACTTCCGCCGCGGCCCTGGAAACCGAGTTGGACATGACCAGAATTTTTCCTATCAACTGCGTGGGAGCTGTCCGTTATAGCAATAAAACTTTTTGGTGCTGGCGAAGACATGGACAGATCGATTCCCTGCAGGTGGCGCTGGATACTTCCTGTAATCTGGCCATGGCGGAAGTCGGTTTCTCTCTTGGTCCGGACCGCCTTTATGAATACTCCAATAAATTTGGGTTCGGTGTCCCGATTCCCTTTGCTTTTCAATCCGAGGAAGTTGAACTTTCTTATCCTACCGCCACTTCCAGCGCCCCCATGGTTAGCGACCAGCGCTTCGCCTTGGCCGAGCGCTCCTGCGGCTTGGGGGAAGATATTAAGATCACCCCTCTGCACGCCGCCATGCTGGCCGCCGCCATTGCCAACCAGGGCCGTATGCTGGCGCCGTTTTTCATTAAGGAAATAAAAAATATTCGCGGCGAGATTCTCGGCCAAGGCGTCCCTAAAGTCATGCTGTCACCCATCCGTCCCGAAACCGCGGATAAAATTAAGGCTTTTATGATTGACACTGTCCTCCATGGGATCGGCAGAAAAGCCCGGGTGAAAGGCCTCAGCGTGGCTGGAAAAACCGGAACCACCGGTGATTCCAAGCACGGTTTAAACGGCTGGTTTATCTGTTTCGCTCCGGCTGAAAATCCCGAGGTGGCCGTGGCCATCTATACGGAAAAGGAAGGCACGGGCATGGACATGGCCGCGCCCATCGCCCGGCTGTTTCTGCAGGCCGTGTTGCAATAATCCTGAGGATTAGTAATGATTTCCTATCCCACACTCAGCTAGTTTAGTATGCACTGCTCCGCCGGATTGTAAATCCGAGCGCATGATATTCACTCTCTCGATCAGCATGGTGGCAGCGGAACTCTGAGCCGAATGAAAAAATTCAGGAGGCAGCTCGAGGCGTCCGCTTGACCGCACTCTTCCGAGCGTAAGATGGGGGATATACTTCCTTTGCTCTAAGTTAAATCCTCTGTTTGACAGGGACTGGAAAAGGTTTTTCTGCAGGGTTATCATTTCGGCCTCGCCCTGGGAAAGACCGAGCCAAATAATCCGCGGCTGCCCCCGGGGCGGAAAAACGCCCATCCTTCCCAGGCTGATTAAAAAAGCATCCATATCCTCCAACACCTCATGACAAGCCCGGATTACTGTGGGGAGCCGTTCTTCCGCGATTGAACCTAAAAAAATCAGCGTAAAATGAAGTTTTTCAGCCTGGCCCCAGCCTATACCGGTCAACTTTATCTTCAACCCCTGCAACCGTTCCTCCACCTCATGCCGTAGTGACGAAGACAGGCCCACGGAGATAAAGGTCCGTATGTCGTCCATCTCAGTTTTCTTGGCCAGGCCGGTTACCACCCGGCTTATTTCCTGGCGTGAGCCCCTCGCACGCGCTCGATAACGGGCTGAAGAAAATTCATAAATTCCATAGGCACGATGTACTTGGCCGACGGACTTTCTCCAATCCCCTTGAGCGCCTCCAGGTATTGCAAACTAATGGTCTTATCATCCACATGCCGGGCCGCCGCAAAGATCTTTTCCAAGGCCTGAGAATAGCCCTCGGCTTCCAGTATCTTAGCCTGCCGCTCTCCTTCAGCGGCTAAAATTTTCGATTGCCGGTCACCTTCGGCCACAGTGATAGCGTACTGCTTCTTGCCGTCCGCCTCCAGTACAATGGCCCGGCGGGTGCGTTCCGCCGCCATCTGCTTGTTCATGGCTTCCTGAACATCGGCCGGCGGCTCGATCTCGCGGATCTCCACGGTAGTGATCTTTACTCCCCAGCGCTCGGTCACATCATCCAATTTGGCTCTCAGCAGGCGGTTAATTTCCTCCCGCTTGGCTAAAACATCATCCAACGGAATATCGCCCACTACAGCCCGCAAAGTGGTCATGGCTATTCCCTGCGCGGCGCCGGAAAAATTCCTGACCTGAACCACGGAATGCACCGGGTCGGTTACTTTTAAATAGATTAAAAAATCAATGGCAATGGGCGCATTATCCTTGGTAATGCAGGTCTGGGAGGGAATCTCGAGAAATATCTCCCGCAGGTCGGCGTTAACCACTTTATCTATAAAGGGAATTATGACTACCAGGCCCGGCCCCCGCTGACCTTTGCAAGCTCCCAGCCGAAACAGTACCAGGCGTTGGTATTCCGGCACAATCTTGACCGCCATCAACACGAGAATGACCAGCGCTATCAGAATTACAATTAAGAAACCCATTAATTTATTCCTCCTTGTGGTTTTTTAAATTCCCTGCTGGATCGCAGGTCCGAACCTTAAGTCTCAATCCTTTAACTGCCAATACTTCCACTTCCTGCCCCGGATCAAGTTTCTCGGAATCCGGCGTAACCAGCCAGTCATCTCCCTGAACATGCACCATCACGCCCCCCAGGGTACCAGGCTTAACATAGCCGCGCTCACCCGTCAAGCTCTCCATTCCAGAAATCACCTTCGCCTTGCGCAGCCGGATTACTACATAAATAAATAAACCGACATAAGCCGCCGAGATTGCGAGCATAGTCCAAATAATGGAATGCGCAACCTGGAAAGCCGGTAATTCCGAGGGAAAAACCATAAAGGAACCCAAGAGCAATGCTGCCAACCCGCCGAGAGCCAATATCCCATGACTGGCAACAAATATTTCCAAAACCAGTAATATGGCTCCCAGAGCCAGTAGCAGCATGCCTGCCAAGGAGATCGGCAGGCCGCCGAATCCCATTAAAGCCAGCAAAATACCTATAGCTCCGGCCACGCCGGGCAGAATAGCACCCGGACTGGCCAGTTCGTAGATAATACCATAAATCCCGACCAGGAAAAGCACGTAAGTTACATTCGGATTGGTCAGAGCATGCAAAAATTTTTCATCCCTGCGCATGGGCAGATTCCGGATTTCTGCTCCGGCCAAATTGAGTTGGTATTGGCCTTGGGCCAGCTTTATCTCTTTTCCATCCAGCTTCTTCATCAAAGCGCTGATATCCGGAACCGTCATATCAGCTATCCCGTGTCTAACTGCATCCTCAGCCGGCAGGGAGGCGCTTTTTTCGACCATCTGTCCGGCCCATTTTTCATTTCTGTCCCGTTGCCGGGCCAAGCCGATGATATAAGCAATAGCATCATTAGCCACTTTTGGGGAAGCTTTTTTTCCTTGCAGATCAACCGGATGGGCGGCGCCGATATTAGTTCCCGGCGTCATGGCGAGAACATGCGCAGCCATGCCCATAAACGCACCGGCCGAGGCCGCCCGCGCGCCGGCCGGATGCACAAAAACCGCGATTCCCACCTTGGCATTGAGCAAACGCTTGGTAATCCGGCGCATGGATTTATCCAGTCCTCCGGGCGTATCCAGCACCAACACTACCAGGCCGGCCCCTTCCTTCTCCGCCCGGGTGATTCCCCGGTCTATATACTTGGCGACCACCGGATCAATAATGCCTTCAACTTCCAAACGGAAAACCGGACCCAACGGGGAAATAGCCGGCTTATCCAGCGCAGAGGATAACTCAGCGATCGAATCCCCGGCCGCGAATATCCAGAACACGGCCAGACCCGCTATATACCACCATTGGGTCCGAAGCATTTTATACCTCCTGAAAACAGCCGTCGCCTGTGAGCCTGCGGCATTCCACGTCCCATTATTTTTAACGAAAAATAACAATAACACAATTCCGGAGAGTTGCCAAGGGGATTGCTATTTGGGACTGTCGGGCTTTGTTGTTGACTTATGATATAATGACAGCAGTTCCCCCCTTTTCAAAAAGGGGGATTAAGGGGGATTTTATATATGACCAAAGCGGAAATCCAACTTTGGAGCAGACTAAGATGTCTAATGCAACGCTACTTTGTGAAGAATTTCTGAGACAAAGGTTTGATACCGTATGCCAAGCTTTTTAGCTTTTTATTTAAGATGTTCCAAATCCCGGCTATTTATTCTAATGTTTAATACCGCATCCTTTTTTCGCCGAGAAAGCGCTTGGGAAATTTCCTGCAATTCTTCTTTGCTGACATCGACATATTTATCTTCTATTAAAGAAAAAAGAAAATAAAACCGACAATATTAATGGAATTTAGTTATTTTCAAAGTAGTAGTGCGGTTGTGCAATTCAGTATCTGAGACACCCACAATCGGGAGGCAGCTCTATGCCAAAGCGGACCAGTATAACCGGCAGCGAACTTTTTATTGTGGGGAAATTTTAGGGATACTATACATTTCTTCGATCTGCTATCTCAATTGAGTATGGTGTCACCGGAATTTGTGACCGTCGCGGATCACCACGGGAAAAACCGTAGGGGCGACCGGCCGGTCGCCCGTGTTGCGGGGAAATGGAAATAGAGTTAAACGGTTATTAGGATTACGTCCCGGTTCAACACCTTAATTGTGTGTCCATTAAATCGGTGATGAGCGACAATTAAAAATACCTGTCAACGACAATTAGAATTTCCGGAATGT
>CBDUZI010000063.1:0-18064 GCA_965371665.1 uncultured bacterium | reverse complement strand
ATTCCGGAAATTCTAATTGTCGTTGACAGGTATTTTTAATTGTCGCTCATCAGGCTTGCCAGGATACTCACAAAGACAGCTCCATTTAGCCATGCAACCAGCGGCGCGAGGGGCTGGTTTCTGCTGCTAACGGCTATGGATTGCTTAAACCAGGAGCGAAGACACAAATAAATGGATAGACCGGAGAATAAAACGCCGGCCAGGAATCCGAGACACAAGGTGACAGGATTGATGGCCACATGCAGCGCGGTCGTGCGCACGGCATCGTACCAAAAGGTGGTTAGTCCATAGAGCAGCAAATGATTATACAGAATGCCAAAGACCAGTCCGAGCAAGGAGCCGATTATGGCAATCAGCAAGCCCTCGGAAAGAAATATTTTGCGAATGAATTGCTTGCGGAAGCCTAATGCTTGGTAAGTCTTGATCTCAGAAGCACGCTGGTCAATCGCGTAGTTGAAAAAGAGGGCAATGAGCAGTAGTGCGGCTATCACCAGGAAAAAGCTGAGTCCCAGAAACAATTGGGAAAAATCGATCGACTCCTTGGCAGATTGCGTACTTTGAGCTTTGATATCAATGATGTGCAGTCCGAATAGCTCAGGAGTAAGTACAGTATTCAGGGTGTTCAGGATACTTTTTTTATCCGGTTGAGGAAAGCGTATGCCGGTTAAATTCCCGAACGGATTGCTCCATAAACGCTGCGCCGTGGATAAGGAAACATAGGCCTTGGGTGTGCCGCGGTATTGATCCCAGTAGCGCTCATCTTTCGGCCGGATCTGATCGAGGTCAATCGGGATGCCGGGTTTCCAGTCGCCACAATTGTCCGCATCAGAAAGGCCGGGAAAATCAGGCATCGCGGTATTGTCCCGGGCCCAGCCTTGCATGGGAACAATAGAATGAACCACAAATGTATTCTGCTTGATTTGTGATAGGGGACGTGTTTGATTTAAGAACTTTAGCTGTAACTACTCAGGTATCCCGCCAATTAAGGAAATACGAGGTGTTTTTTAAGGCCGTCACCCCGGCGAAAGCCGGGGTCTAGATGAATTTGCCTTATAAAACCTCTGGATTCCGGCCTGTCCTGCCTGCCCTGGATGGTTTTGTCCAGGGGATGATTTAGTCCAGGGCTTTCGCCGGAATGACGACCTGAGTAGTTACCTTTAGCTTTAAAAACCGTAAGTTCATAAGTCAAATACGTCCTGTATATGGCCTGATTATCTGCTATCTTCTATTAAGTGCAGTTGATCACAGCCCGAGCTTCTAATGGCATTGAGGAGCGGGTGATTAAGAAAATTGCGCTGGTGAAGTGAGCGCCAAGCAAGCTGCTGCTCGGTCAGTCGGCTGAAAAGTGATCCTGCCTCGTAAAGGCTAAAGGGTGAGGAGGGGCATTGTATTTTATTGGGGAAGCCAGCAGTCCAGCCGGCAGCCGAGAGTACGGTTTGAGCCTCCTTTTTTGAGAGGAAAAGAAAAGCATACCAGGGGGTTTTGCAGCAGAACCATTACTTAATACTAATTTTCCCCTTTTGCTGAATTTTTTCTTGGTAAGAGACTTGATAAAAATATAATCCTGCAGTTACTTTATCTGTATCCCAATTCAATTTTGGATTAATTGTATCTACAGTACCCGATACCTTAGACACCAACTCACCTGAAGTATTAAATAATAAGATTTTTACACTTAGTGTCGTCTGGCTATCAAAATGAAAGTAAACCATACGCTGAGAAGCCGGATTAGGATACACTTGAAGGTGTAGGGGTTGTTCATTTTTGGGTGTTGGTGAGGAAGGCGTTGGCGAGGGCGTTGGTAAAGGTGTTGGTAAGGGTGTTGTAGCAGCACTTAAGCTATCAGGACCTGCTTGATGACTTTGCGTGATTTCAGAAGCATTAAATACTCTATCATAAAGGAGCAATTGGTAAAATGTACTATCCACATAGCGAGGTGCTGTATCACGATGAGAATGACTCAAACGGAGATCAGCTACACTTACGGCATAAGTTCCAGAATAAGTTCCATCAAAAACCAACGCTAAGGCTGGATCTGCAGCACGGGCTTGATACATTTTTACGCGTTGCGGACCAGATTCATGGACGTAGATGACATGATAAACTGTATTAGCTGTAATGGCCTGAGTGGGTAAGGCCCAGTGATCAGGAGGTGCTGGATTGCTACGTGTTCCAATAAGGGGGATATCCCAAGTCGCCCCCTGATTATTGATGCGCATCGCAATGGCAAGTCCATTGCGGAAAAACCACTCTGGTCCAGTTCCACCTATATCTGTGGCGGCACTAAAAATTCGACCGGCCGAGTTTACCCCGGCATTTTTGACTTCCAGCCACATATCAATGCTCCAGTCACTGTTCAAGAGAGTTCCTCTAGGGATTGATGCCCATCCGTAACTAGCGCCTGCAATGAGATGTAACTTTTCGTTTTCCCATGCAAAATTACCCATGGCTGTGCCATCATGACCTTGAGCACTTAAATCTTGTATGTAGGATCCACTAGCAGCATTAAAAGCAAAGGCCGCTTTTATTTCATCCTGAATATCGGCCCAAGTGCTAGAAGAGGTCAAGGTCAAAGCTATCACAGTTATATAATTCAAACCAACTATCTGTCTGAACCATTTTGATTCTTTTAGCTGCATTACTTCTCCCTGAGGGACCAGAGTTCGCTGGTTTAGATGATGTCGAGTAGACCGGTTTCTCCCAATGCTGCAGGTTGAGGTTTGTTTTCTCCGTTTTCCGCCTGGTTTCCCGGCGGCGGCGCAGTTGATAAATAATTGCTTTCAAGGATAATATAGCAAAAGATGGAGCAGGCCGTCAATGACAAAAATTTGGGTTACCTTTTATATGAATCAACGCGCTACGTGTCCGCAATCCAAAAATTGCTTTCCTCTGGAACCCATAACTGTTAAAATGACGGAAAATGATTGAGGAGGAAGCTATGTTTGGTCTGGGATTACCGGAACTTCTGGTAATATTGGTTATCATCCTATTGTTGTTCGGAGCCAGGAAATTACCTGAAATCGGAAGGGCTTTGGGCAAAGGAATGAAAATGTTTAAAAAAGAGGCGAATGAATTCAAGGAGGCAGTTTCGGATATTGAAGCAGACAAAAAAGCTAAAAAAAAGTAACCCGCGTTCCGGCCGCAACCGGCAGCCGGAGCAGAGTATGACCTTCCTTTCCCATCTGGAAGAATTGCGGCAACGAATCTTCTGGATGGTGATTACCCTGGTTCTGGCGACGATCGGCGCGTATCTGTTTGCTGAGGAATTAATCCTGTTCTTTTCACGCCCCATTGAGAAATTGGTATTTATCAAACCATTTGAAGCATTCCTGGCAAAAATCAAAGTGTCCCTGTTTGCCGGTTGCCTGGCGGCTATCCCGGTTATCTTTTATCAACTATGGAGCTTTGCTGCCAAAGGACTGACCCGAAAAGAGAAGAAAAATATTCTGGTGTATTTACCGCTCTCCGTTTTGTTGTTTTTTTCGGGAGCGCTTTTTGCCCATGCGCTCATCGTGCCCTTGAGCATACAATTTTTTCTAAGTCAGTCCATGGCCACCTTAACTCCCATGATTTCGATTAGCGCCTATTTTTCTTTCCTGTTTTGGATGCTCCTGGTTTTTGGGCTGATGTTTGAACTGCCGCTGGTGGTTTTCTTTTTATCCCAATTCGGCATGATTACACCGGAGGCACTGAAAAGGCAGCGCCGGGTGGTTATCGTGTTGTTATTCATAATAGCGGCTTTTTTGACTCCGCCGGATATCATTTCACAGATCCTGCTGGCCGTGCCGCTCTGGTTGCTGCTGGAAATCAGTATTTTTATTGCCGGGCTGGTGTATAGAAAAAAACCTTCCCAGTAACCGCTGCGTGGCTGGAAAAATGGAACAACTGGCCGAGGGCCTGATTATGTTTTAAGGGGCCCGCCCGGGGCCGGATTTAAAACCTCAGCCATTTTACTGGTTTTTATTCGGTTTTCTGATAAGATGCTTTTGTAAATTCGTCATCCCGAGTGAAACGAGGGAGCTCCCGGCCAACGCTGGTGGGCGACAGTGCCATAAGGTGAAGACGCAGCCAAGGGGGTTATTAAAGATCCCCGGGAGAGCTGCTTAAAGAGTTTTATAACCGGATTTTTCCGTGAGAAAAGCGGAGCGAATGAACATTCTTTTTCTTTCTCCCATAGTCCCTTATCCCCTGGTAGACGGCGATCGTCAGCGCGCCTGCCACCTGCTCCGGCATTTGGCGCGGCGGCACCGCGTACACCTGCTTTGTTTCCTGCGGGGTCCGGAGGAAAGAAAAAATCTGCAGCTACTGAAAAAAGAGTGCGCTGGGGTGGAGGGCGTAGAGATAACCCGGGGCCGGATTATATACAACTGCATCAAAGCCTGGCCTGGCCGGCAGCCGCTGAATATTGCGGCCTTTCAATCGCAGCAGATGCGAGACAGGGTGCGGCAGGCTGTAAAGGAATACAGGATAGATGTCATTCATGCCTACCGGCTGCGGATGGCGCCTTATGCCTTGGAAGCGCACCCGGGAAGGCGAGTGTTGGATTATACGGATTCGCTGGCGCGCTATTTTCAAGCGCGAACGAAAGTAAAAAATTCCTGGTGGAAGCAAGGCTATTTAAAGCGTGAAGTCCGGTGTCTGAAGGAATATGAGGCGTGGGTTTCCCGGCAGTTCGATACTTGCCTGATTTCCTCAGACCGGGACCGCGAGGCGCTGTATCAGCTCGGAGCAGCCGGGGATATCCAGGTGATAACCAACGGTGTGGATACGCAAGCCTTAACCCCGCGCGCTAAGCTGGTGACAACACCGGAGGTGCTTTTTGTCGGAAACATGCGGTATGTTCCCAACCAAGAGGGGCTTAGAAAATTTTGCGAGGAGATTTGGCCGCGGATCCGGGCCGAAATACCGCAAGCCCGCCTGACCATAGCCGGCCAAAAACCTGCGGCCCGGGATCAGGGATGGCAATATGCCGGAGTAGAATTTGCCGGAGTAGTACCGCGGCTGGAGCCTTTTTTTCACCAGGCGCGGGTTGCGATTTGTCCCCTGGACATAGCCACCGGCCGCCAGTTCAAGGTTCTGGAATATTTTGCGGCCGGCCTGCCGGCAGTGGTTACGCCCTTAGTGGCGGAGAATCTCCAGGCGGAAGATGAAAAACATCTTCTGGTGGGCAATACTCCCGCGGCTTTTGCCCAACAGGTAATCAGGTTATGCCGGGATGAAGGTCTGGCCGAACGGCTTCGCCAAGCGGCCCGGAAGCTGGCCCGGAAAGAGTATGACTGGGACGTGCCGGCCGGTCAGATGGATAAAATTTATCGAAGATTAAGGAGAGACGCATGATACCGAGTCTTTATATTGTCCTGATAGGGTTCGCGGTGACCCTGGGGCTGACCCCGGCGGCGGGATGGCTGGCCCGGCGTCTGAACATGCTGGATTATCCGGATAAGCGTTTGAAAAGACATGAGAAGCCGGTTCCGTATCTGGGAGGACTGACGGTTTACCTGGGGTTCATGATATCCCTGGTGGGAGTGAAGCTGTGGCAGGACGGGACCGTGATCGGCGTTGTAGGCGTGATTACCGGAACCACGCTGATAGCTATTCTGGGAATGATAGATGATAAACATAGTCTGTCACCCCTGATAAAATTTATCGGGCAGACCGCGGCGGTGCTGATTTTAATTATCTGCAATATGCGCCTGCAATTCATTCATCAGCCCATGTTATCCATAGTGCTGACCGTCTTCTGGGTAGTAGGCATAACGAATGCCATGAACCTGATAGATGTCATGGACGGATTGTCGTCCGGAGTAAGCATAATTGCCGCGGCTGTCTTTTTTATGATCGCGGCCCAGAACGGCAGGTTTAATGATATGTACATCGTGGCAGCGCTGGGCGGAGCGGCGCTCGGGTTTATTCCGCACAATTTCCCCCGCGCCCGCATTTATCTGGGAGATACCGGGGCCCTGATGATGGGGTTTGTGCTGGCCTCGGTGGCCGTCGGCGAGAGTTACTCGAGGATTAATCCCCTGGCAGTGCTGGCGCCGCTGCTGATTTTAGCTGTGCCGATTTTTGACACTTTATTCATCATGTTTATCCGGCATCGCCGCGGAGACTCGATGTTCCGGGGCAGCCCGGATCACCTGGCTCTGCGCATGGTTAAAATGGGTCTTAGCCGGAAGCAAACCGTGTTCATCCTATGGGGAGCGAGCTTGAGTTTGGGATTAATTGCCTACGCCTCGATGCAAATGGCCATGCAGTGGTCGCTGCTAATATATCTGGGGATCGGGCTGCTGGCATTATTCCTAGCCGAGCGCCTGGGCGGTTTTTCCATGCAGGAGCCAAGATGAGAACCCGGCACCAGGACGAAGGATTAGTAATTCTGGGCGCCGGCCTGGCCGGACTTTCGGCTGCCTATTATGCCGGGCCCGGCGCCAGAATATTTGAAGCCGAGGCGCAGGCCGGAGGTGTGTGTGTTACGGACCGGGAGGAAGGTTACAGCTTTGACCGGGCCGGACATCTTTTGCATTTGCGCACTCCGGAAGTACAGGGTTTAATCCGGAAGCTTTTACCCGGGAAATTCCAAGTCAGGGTGCGGGATGCGCGCGTTCATCTCAGGGATACCGAGGTGCGATACCCTTTTCAGGCTAATACTTTCGGCCTGGAGCCCGAGGTTAAAGGTGACTGTATCCGACGCTATTTGGAAGCCGCGGTTTTAGAGAAAAAAAGCCCGCGCAATTTCCAGGCATGGACCCAAGCGACTTTTGGCAAGAGCATTTCCCGGATTTTCTTTGAACCGTATAACCACAAACTCTGGACCCTTCCGCCCTCGGAACTGACATTAGAGTGGATGGGCAACTATGTGCCCCAGCCTGATTGTAGCCGGGTAATCAGAGGCGCGTTTGCGGATATTCCGGAAGGCGGAGGATATAACGCTCAATTTTGGTATCCCAAGACCGGCGGAATAGGAATTCTGGGGCAGGCGCTCACCGCGGGTATTTCCCGGCTAAGCCTGAATGCCCGGGTCATTAGCGTGGACCCCCGCCGGCGGAACGTGGATATAATCGGACCGGGAAGAATCGCCTGGCAGCGGCTGATCTCTACCCTGCCCTTGCCCGCATTAGTGGCTATGCTGGAACAGCCGCCCCGCAAGATACTGGAAGCCGCGCAACAGTTGCATTCCAACTCGGTGGTAATTGTAAACCTGGGCGTGAGCCGTCCCCGGCGGCACAATGCGCATTGGCTTTATTTTCCGGAAGAGGAGTATTCCTTCTACCGGGTGGGTTTTCCCTCTAATTACGGACGGATGGCGCCCCGGGGGCGCAGCGTGTTGAGCGCCGAGGTGGCGGTCAAGGCCGGCACAGGCTGGGAAGACCGGAAGAACTTAGCCCGCCGCGTGTGCCGGGATTTAATCAAAGCCGGGCTGCTGGAAAAAAAAGATATTATAGAAAAAGAATATTTGCAATATCTGCCATACGCGTATGTGATATATGATAAAAATCATTCCGCGGCACGCAAATTAATTCTGAATTACTTAGAGGCGCGAGGCATAACCAGCATAGGACGCTGGGGCGGTTGGGAATATTCCGCCATGGAGGATGCCATTCTGGCGGGGAAGCATGCGGTGATAAAAAAATAGGAAAGGGTGGTTTTTAAGTTGTCATTCCCGAATGCTTTTATCCCTGGACAAAATCATCCAGGACTGGCGAGAATCCAGCGGCTTTGATAAAACAGGAATAAATCAAGGCAAATAAGTCACTGGATTCCCGCTTAAGGCATGCGGGAATGACACAATTAGAGAAATAAACTGTTTCCGCAACAGAGACTAACTAAATTAGGAAAGGGAAATAAATATGAAAACAAGAAATTATTTAATTTCAATACTTCTGGGCGTGCTTATGGCTTTTGCGCCTATGGCCGGCGCCCGGGCTGAGAGCGAAAGTCAATGCCAAGATACACTGGGTTTGAATTGGAGTTTACTGATAGGTGATGGATTTTATGAAACAACCTATGCGGTCGTAGGCATGACAACCTATGGAGTTATGGCTGAGATGGTACGGGGAATCGAAATTGCTACCGCTCCCGGATTAGAAGCCGGCATAGGTCCCGGCTTCATGATGATGATGGGCCAGAATTCTTTTGCAGTGTTGGCTGACTGGCCCACGGCATATACCCAGGACTGGCAAGTAAAAACAGTAATTATGGGTCCTGTTTTAACAGCGAAATATAAATACTCATTTAATACCGGTCCGCTGGAAATCGGTATCGAGAACGGCTTCGGAGCCGGATACTTTTTTCAGCGCGTAGCCTGGGAGTGGGTGAATAGAGAGGATTCCAGTATGGGAAACAACGGATCATTAGATCAAAGATCTCTGGAACCATTGGTGAATTTGGGCCTGGAAGTTAAATGGCTGCTGGGTGAATTTTCCAAGCTGGGGGCGTCTTTTCACGGGATAATGACGACGTTAAAGGCTGGAGATTTCACCAACCCCCTCATCCTGAAATGCGGCATTAATTATCAGGTGAAGTTTTAGGACCAGGGGACGGAGTGACCGTCCTCTTTATGATTAATCAGCGGAAGATAAGGCTACAAAAAAATGTGACGCCTGCTGTAATACATTGGATAACAATATCCAGCCGGCGTCACATTAGTTGAATTTGTCCATCGCCCCGTTCTGACCGCCTTGCAACGGCCAGCCTCTTTAGGGAGGTTGTGCCCTGGCGATGACAACTCAAAAAGCTATAATGTAAGTATAGCACCGAAGTCCGGAAAAAGCAATTCTTTCCGGCGAAGTTTTATAATAATGTTATGGGTATCGTTAAAAAATTACGGCTTTATTGGCAGTTGTAGGGGCGAAGCATGCGTCGACCCTACAACCCGGCCCGACTATTTTCAGACTTTACGAGATACCATAATATATGGTAATATTACCAATAAATATGGTTATGGGAGACTTGCCGTGTTTGAGGCTTTGTTTGGCAACGCAACGATCGAAAAAGTCCTGTTTTTTCTCTGGCGGCACAAGCAGGGTTACCCCCAGGGGATGTCGGAACGGTTCGGCTTGCCCGTCAATGCCGTGCAGCAGCAGTTAAAACGCCTGGAGATTGGCAACGTCGTAGTCAGCCGCAAATTTGGGCGGACGCGGATCTATGAATTCAATCCCAGATATCCTTTGCTGCGAGAGATACAACGCCTGCTGGAAAAAGCTTTTTCCTACCTGCCGGAGGACCAACTTGAAAAATATTTCACAGTCAGGACACGGCCCCGGCGCCCCGGCAAACCGCTATGAGTTTTTCCTGGAAAACAATAACGCTAAAGGAACTAGCGGCCATTGTGGGAAAGACCTTGCGAACGCACGGGATTGAAGCCGTGCTTGTCGGCGGAGCTTGCGTCTCGATTTACAGCCGGAATCAATATGTTTCTAAAGATATGGATATGATTACTTATGCGCCTATGCCGGCGGTCAGAGCCGCACTCCATATTCTGGGATTTGAGCCCAAGAGCAGTCGTCATTTTGAAAAGACGGGTTGTCCTTTATATATCGAATTTGTTGCCCCGCCCGTGGCCATAGGGGATAAAGCTATAACTGTTTTTAGGGAGATGAGAACTTCGCTGGGCAAAATCAAACTACTTACGCCCACCGATTGTGTAAAAGATCGCCTGGCGGCTTATTTTTATTGGGATGATTATCAGGCTTTTAATCAAGCACTCCTGGTGGCTAAAAAGCATAAGATTGTTTGGCGAGATGTACGGGCCTGGGCTTTAAAGGAAAATCATCTAAAAAAGTATCAGCAATTTATCACTCAATTTAAAACCAAGCAGGGGACAAGTAGAGGACGTAGTTTATAAACGATTCTGCTGTAAAACCATTTTTGCTGTCTTTGCGAGGAGCAGTAGCGACGAAGCAATCACGATTTTATAAGGATGAAATCAGATTGCCGCGCTCCCTACGGTCGCTCGCAATGACTTCTTAGGGGGTTTTGCAGCAGAATTATAAACTAACTCCGTTCCCGAATATGAAAGGGGCCGTCTAAAGCATGAAACCGATTCGTCTGATGATGGTGATTACCCGCCTGGAACTGGGCGGAGCCCAGCAGGTGGTTATAAATATCCTGCGCCAGCTTCCGCGCCGTAAGTATCAGCTCTATTTAGTAGCCGGCCGGGGAGGGCTGCTGGACGAGGAAGCCCGGAGCCTGAAGCAAGTGGCAGTGCATTTATGGCCGGGGTTCAAGCACTCTGTTCGGCCATTACAGGATATAGTGACCCTGCTCCGGTTGGTTTGGTTGATGCGGAGTGAAAAAATAAATATAGTACATACGCATAGTTCCAAGGCCGGTATGCTGGGACGAATAGCCGCCTGGCTGGCCGGTGTGCCCATAGTGATACATACTGTTCATGGCTGGCCTTTTCATGATTATCAATTCCGGCTCTGGCGGGGAGTCTATATTTTTATAGAACGGATGGCGGCCCGTTTAGCCACGCGCTTGATAGCGGTTTCGGAAGCCACGCGCCGTCAGGGGTTAAAAAACCGGATTGGAAGCGAGCAACAGTATACGGTTATTCTTCCGGGATCAAATCTCCGGGATTTCACTCCGGCCGGGAAAGCGGTTAAGCGGTCGGTTCGTGGATCTTTTGGTTTTGCCGCTGATGCCCTGCTAGTGGGAATGATTGCCTGCTTAAAGCCGCAAAAAGCTCCGGAAAATTTTGTGCGGGCAGCAGCTTATGTAATTCAGCGGGAGCCGCGAGCGCGCTTTTTGCTAGTGGGCGACGGCCTCCGCAGAAAATACGTAGAGCAGGAGATATCCCGCTGGGAATTGCAGAACAGATTGGTTTTAACCGGGTGGCGCCGGGATGTTCCCGGTCTGATGGGAGCTTTGGACCTGCTGGTGCTGTCTTCTTTGTGGGAAGGCCTGCCCTGTGTTTTTGCCCAGGCCCAGGCCTGCGGCCTGCCCATAGTGGCTACGGACGTGGCCGGAGCACGTGAAGCCATAGAACCCGGAAAAACCGGTATGCTGGTTCCGCCCCAAAATTCCCGGGCTCTGGGCCGGGCTATTCTAAGCATACTGAAATCCCAAGCAATCCGCCGAAGCATGGGAAAGGCCGCTTTCAACAGCACGCGCAAGTTCGGGTTGGATATTATGTTGGGCCGGCATGATGAATTATACCGGGAGTGCCTAAAATGAGCAGGCTTGAGCGTTTGCGCCGGGAAGTTCAATTGCGCGGCTGGGATGCGCTTTGGATTGCCAATCCCGTCAACCGGCAGTATTTAACGGGTTTTACCGGCAGCGCCGGGTGGGTACTAATCCCGGGCAAGCGAGTTCCGGGAACCCGGCGCAGCGCCCTGCTGATTACGGATAGCCGCTATGCCGAGCAGGCCAAGCAGGAGAGCCGGGGAGTCCGGATAATTGTTTCCCATAAGAGCCCTTTGCAGTGTCTTGCCGAAAAACTGGAAAAATGGGGCGTTAGGCATATAGGCTTTGAAGATGCGCAGGTTACGGTTCAGGAATGGCAACGGCTTCTGGAATTAAAAAAAGGAGTAAGCGGCCACCGGGCTTCGGGATTAGTAGAAAAGTCCCGGGTGGTCAAGGAGCAAGTAGAAATTACCGCGCTTCGCCGGGCAGTAAGGATAGCTGAGCAGGCATATGCCAAGGTAATTCAAAAAATAAAAATCGGGATGAGCGAATGGGAAATAGCTTTCCGCCTGGAGAAAGCCATGCTGGAAGCCGGAGGAGAAGCAGTAGCTTTTCCTACTATCGTGGCTTCCGGACCGCGTTCGTCATTGCCGCATGCCAAACCTACCCGTCGCCGATTAAAGGCCGGGGATCTTGTGATTATAGATTTTGGATGTAAATGTAAAGGGTATAATTCTGACTTGACAAGGACGGTAGTGGTTGCTAAAATGTCCTCCCGTCAGAGAGAAATGTATAAAATAGTAAAAAAAGCACAAAAAAGTGCTCAAAAAATGCTGATTTCAGGAAAAAAAACCGCGGAAGCAGATAAAAAAGCGCGAAAAATATTTTACGAATCCGGCCTGGAGAAATATTTTATTCATAGTTTAGGGCATGGAATTGGTCTGGAAGTCCATGAATCTCCCAGATTGTCTTTATTATCTTCGGCCTGCTTGGCTGAGGGTATGACAGTTACTTGTGAACCTGGTGTTTATCTGCCTGGCTGGGGAGGGATACGCATAGAAGATGATGTTTTAGTAGGCAGAGAGTCAGCCCGATGGCTTTCAATATCTCCGGAGGAACTGCCGATTGTAGGGAGCGGACGCCCCCTGCGGCGGATATAACAGGAGGATTTTTATTAATGGGAACAGTAACTTCTAATGATGCCAAGCCCGGGACCTACCTGGAAATGGACGGCAATCTTTATTGCGTACTGGAATATAATCACGTTAAACCGGGCAAAGGCGGGGCTTTTATCCGGCTGAAACTTCGCAACCTGCGTCAGGGTACGGTGGTGGACAGGACCATCAATTCCGGGGAGAAAATGCAATCTCCGGAAGTGGAAGAAAAAAAAATGCAGTACCTTTACCAACAGGGAGCAGAATACGTCTTTATGGACCAGGATACGTATGAGCAGACAGCCTTGACCCGTGAAACGCTGGGAGATAAGCTTAATTGGTTAAAGGAAGAGACGATAATAGATATGATGATGTATCAGGGAGAGCCGCTTGAGATCCAGGTTCCTTTTAAAGTTGATCTGAAAATTGTTGAAACTGAACCCGGAGTGCGGGGTAATACGGTGACCAATGTTACCAAGGAAGCGGTTCTCGAAACCGGAGCGAAAGTTCAGGTTCCTCACTTTGTAGGAGCGGGAACCGTGGTTAAAATTGACACCCGGACCGGACAATATATTGAAAGAGTGTAAGATGCCGGACAACGGCAGAAAGGCGGTGGCAAGAGTGCAGGGCGAACGTAGTTCCAGGAAGGAAAAAGAATCCGGACCTTTGAGCATAAAATCTTTGAAAAAAATTATTACAATAATGAACCAGGCGAAAATCACGGAACTTGACCTGGAACAGGATGGAGTAAAAATACATTTGCGCAAGGGGCCTACGCGGGAGGAATTGGTAAGCTCCTTAGCGCAGCCCGTATCCCCGGCCGCAGCGCCCATGCCGGTTGCGCCGCTGGTCCCGGCAGCGGCGGTAACGCCGGCGTTGTCCGCGAATCTGCATACCATTACTTCGCCCATGGTAGGGACTTTTTACCGGGCACCCTCTCCGGAAGCCAATACCTATGTGGAAACCGGGAGCCGGGTTGAGGAGAACACCATAGTATGCATAGTCGAAGCCATGAAGCTTATGAATGATATTAAGGCCGAGGTGAAAGGCGTTATCAAAGAGATTCTGGTGGAAAATGCGCAGGCGGTTGAATTCGGCCAGCCGCTTTTTCTGGTGGAACGTAAAGGTTGAATAATGTTTAGAAAAATCCTGATAGCCAATCGCGGAGAGATCGCCTTGCGCATCATCCGCGCTTGCCGTGAAATGGGAATTAAAACCGTGGCCGTGCATACCGAGGCGGACAACAACTCGCTGCATGTCCGGTATGCGGACGAAGATATTTGTATCGGTCGGGGGCCCGCTATTTCCAGCTATTTGAATATCCCGGTCGTGCTTTCAGCGGCGGAAATTTCAGATGCTGATGCGATTCATCCGGGATACGGTTTTTTAGCCGAGAACGCCCACTTTGCGGAAATCTGCGAAGCCTGCAATCTGGCCTTTATCGGGCCCACGCCCGGCGCCATGCGCCGGCTGGGGGATAAAATAGAGGCTCGCCGCCTTATGAAAGAGGTTGGTTTGCCTATGCTGCCGGGTTCGGACGGACCGGTGGATACTGAGGATGACGCCCTGCGCCTGGCTCGCCAAATCGGGTATCCGGTAATCATCAAAGCCTCGGCCGGCGGCGGCGGCCGGGGTATGCGGGTGGCGCATACGGATGTTTCCCTCGCGAACGCCTGGTTGACGGCTAAGAGCGAGGCGGGCGCGGCTTTTGGAAACTCCCAGGTATACATTGAAAAATACCTCGAAGAACCGCGTCACGTGGAGTTTCAGATAATCGCCGACCGGCACGGCAGGTGCGTTTGTTTAGGCGAGCGGGATTGCACAGTTCAGCGTAAACACCAAAAACTGATCGAGGAATCTCCTTCGCCGATCATGACGCCGGAAATCCGGGAACGGATAGGCGCGTTGGTGATTAAAGGGGCGCAGGCGGCGGGATACCATACTACCGGCACGGTGGAATTTCTGGTTGACAAGCAGCTCAATTTTTATTTCATGGAGATGAATACGCGCATCCAGGTGGAGCATCCGGTCACCGAAATGGTGACCGGCATAGATCTTATCAAGGAACAAATCAAGGTGGCGGCCGGCGAACCCCTGGAGATCAGCGGGACCTGTCCGCCTCAAGGGCATGCGATTGAATGCCGGATCAATGCCGAGGATCCGGCTAACGGGTTCATGCCTTCGCCGGGAACGCTTACGAGTTTTCACATGCCGGGAGGACCCGGCGTGCGCATTGACACGCATGCTTATGCCGGATACAAGATTCCTCCTTATTATGACAGCCTGCTGGCTAAGCTGATTACCCACGGCGCGAACCGTGACGAAGCGATTAAGCGCATGTTGCGCGCCCTGGATGAGTTCGTAGTGGAAGGGGTAAAAACCACGATCCCTTTTCATTTGCAGGCATTAAGCAAGAACGCTTTTCATTCCGGCAACTATTCCACGAATTTTGTGGAACTTTTTATGGACAACCGGCTCTGAGTTTGATATTTATTCCATAGAACTTTTAGCGGCCGGGCAAGCCCGAGCGGCGGGGAAGCAATTACCCCGGAAGTTGATCACGCCCGGCCAGCGGGGCCGGCAGGAGAGAAACCGGGTTAAAAATCCGAGGCGGTAAGGAGGAAAAAATTCATGCAGGATAAGAACCAGAATGAGTTGGGAACTATCCGGATTTCCGATGAAGCGATAGCCGTAATCGCAGGACTGGCCGCTTTGGAGATAGAGGGCGTGGCCTCCATGGCGCAGGGGACGGTCGACGGGATTGCTGAAATGCTGGGGGTCAAGGCTTCCCAGGGCCGCGGCGTCAAGGTCGAGGTTCGCAATGAGGAAGTGACTATCGAGATAAACCTGTTAATTGAATTTGGCGTTGAGATACCGAGCGTATGCCAAAAGGTCCAGGACAATGTCCGGGAGTCGGTGGAAGATATGACCGGCCTGAACGTCGTCCAGGTAAATGTTTCCGTGCAAGGGGTAAAAATGAAAAGCGGTAAAATGCCGGCGCCTCTGCAATAAAAAGTAAAATTAAGCGGGAGGGAATCAGTATGCGAACTTTGAATATAGCAGCGATGGCAATCGGAATAGCGTTTCTGATGCTATGGGGGCTCCTGGCGTTGGCCGGGGCGATCTATCCGGCAATTTTCCTGGTTTTGGGTGATGCGATTGCCGGGCCGCTGGCGTATGCCATTGAAAGCGTAACGGGACGTTCCGTGGCTTTACTGGCCGGGCTGGCTTTGCTGGCCGGCGGAGTTTATTTTGTGCTGGGAAACATTAAGGCTTCCCGCCGGGAACGCACCGTGGTCTTGCAGAATCCCATTGGCGAAGTAAAAGTGTCCCTGCCGGCGATAGAGGATTTCGCCCGGGTTTTAAAAGGCAAGATAGAAGGATTGCGGGACATCAAGGGAAGAGTAATATATCGCCGGCGGGGGTTGAAAGTAAGCGCGCGTATTTCCGTGTTCTCGGAGTACAGTATTGCCGAGGTAAGCCAAAAAGTCCAGGAAGGCATACGCAATTATATTCAGAATATTCTGGGGATTGAACAGGAGATAAATCCGACCGTGATAGTCACCAAGGTCGTGAATCGGGAAAAAACGGGTATCGGCGGAGCAATAAAAACCACGCGGGGAGAGGCCGCGAGTGCTGGTGAAGATACACTTAAGTAGAGCTGCTTTCCGGCGCGGCATAGATACGCCTCGTGGGTCTGGAACACAGGCTCGCGGGGTTTTTTTTAAAAGAGAATACCTGGTTTGGGAAAATAGTTTTAAAATAAATAAAGGTGTCAGAAGCATGAATAAAAGCCTGGATCGCATCCTGGATGCGAATTTAAATCGGGCGCGGGAAGGCTTGCGCGTAGCCGAAGAACTGGCCCGCCTGGGACTGGAGGATGCGGTTCTCCAGAGACGCCTTAAAGTACTTCGTCATGGGATCACGGCGGCCGAAAAAAACCTTGCTACCGGCCGTCCGCTTATTTTAAGCCGGGCGGCGGCGCGCGATCCGGGAAACCGGAGCCAGTTTAAATTTGAAAAAAAGAGAGGCTTGACAGCGGATCTGGTGCAGGCCAATCTCAGGCGTTGCCAGGAAGCACTGCGCGTACTGGAAGAAATCTCCGCCATGAGAAAGGCCGGGGCCGGTATGCGGTTCAAACGCCTGCGCTTTCAAGCATATGATCTGGAACGGGATTTTATCGAGAGGCTTATTTCCCTGAAAAGAGATAAAGAGCTATTGTCAGGAAGGAAGAAAAAGATATGACACAACTGGAACATGCTCGAGCGGGTAAGCTAACCCCGGAAATGGCAGCCGTGGCCCAAGCGGAGAAGCGTTCTCCTGAATTTATTCAGGACGGCATAGCCGCGGGCCGGATCATAATACCGGTTAATCCCGCGCATAAAAATGTTTGCCCTTTGGGGATTGGTGCCGGGCTTCGCACCAAAGTCAATGCGAATCTGGGGACTTCCCCGGACCACGCGGAGGTTGCGGAAGAGATGGCCAAAGCCCGGATCGCAGTGGAGGCCGGGGCGGACGCGATTATGGATCTATCCTTGGCCGGTGACATGGTCCAGCTTCGTCAAAAACTGCTGGAAACTTTTCCTCAGCCCTTGGGGACGGTGCCGATTTATGAAGCCGCGGTTAAGGCGGTCCAGCGAGCCGGCGCTACTACCGCCATGACGCCGGAGGATATGCTCGCTGCAGTACAGGAACAGGCCGAACAAGGCGTGGATTTTATGACCATCCACGCGGGTGTTACCCGGGAAAGCGTTGCCCGTCTGCGTTCCCAAGGCCGGGCGATGGATATTGTGAGCCGGGGCGGAGCATTAATCGCCGGTTGGATGATATTTCATAAAGAAGAAAATCCCTACTATGCACAGTACGACGCGGTTTTAGAAATCTGCCGCAAGCATGATGTTACGATTTCCCTGGGAGACGGCCTGCGGCCGGGCTGCCTGGAAGACGCGACGGACCGCGCCCAGGTCCAGGAATTAATCCTTCTGGGAGAGCTGGCCGCACGCGCGCGCCAGGCCGGCGTCCAGGTAATGATTGAGGGGCCGGGACATGTGCCCCTGGACCAGATTCAGGCAAACATGGTTTTGGAGAAGCGGCTTTGCCAAGGGGCGCCGTTTTACGTATTAGGTCCCTTGGTTACGGATGTGGCCGCCGGCTACGATCACATTAGTTGTGCCATCGGAGGCGCGGTCGCGGCTGCGGCCGGGGCTGACTTTTTATGCTATGTAACCCCTTCCGAGCATTTACGTCTGCCCACAGTGGAAGATGTGCGCGAAGGCGTGATTGCCACCCGCATTGCAGCCCACGCCGGAGATATTGCCAAGGGTCTGCCGGGCGCGCTGGAGTGGGACCGGGAAATGGCCCGCGCCCGCAAGGCCCTGGACTGGGAAAAACAGATAGAGCTGGCAATCTTGCCTTGCCGGGCCAGGGAAATGAGAGAGAGCGCACAGCCCCAGAGGCCTGAGGTTTGTACTATGTGCGGCGAATTCTGCGCGGTTAAGGGAATAGAGGAATATTTGAAGGATAAAAAAGAGAATTAATTTTGCCGGACGCGTGAATTCGGGGACGGAGTTAGTTTATGATTCTGCTGCAAAACCCCCTAGTATGCTTTTCATTTTCTCTCAAAAGTTGTATTCTGTAAACAAGCTAGGAGCCTGTCGGACTTAAGTCATTCTCCCCCTTTTGTAAAGGGGGCCGGGGGGATTTAATCAATAAAACGCCCGCTTTCATATGCAAAACCCCCTAGTATGCTTTTCATTTTCTCTCAAAAGTTGTATTCTGTAAAC
>CBDUZI010000062.1:0-18234 GCA_965371665.1 uncultured bacterium | reverse complement strand
AAAAGCCTCTTAACGAGGCTCTAAATAATCCGATAATTCCTATCTGCTTGTCAACCTATTCTGAAAATATCACCCGCTATCTTATCAATTTAATTTGAAAACCTACACAAAACTATCAGGAGGTAAGCACAGCCCAAGAAGATACCTATAAGCTGGGAGAATTTGAGTATCAGGGTAAAAAAATTGTGGTGAGCTATGAAAATTAGGGACGTTGATTTTTAAGATGTTTTGATTATCGAACACATTTTTAGAAGCAACGTCCCCCTCCCCCATAAATAAAAAAAGCAGCCAATAAGGCTGCTTTTTTTATTTCAAAGATCATACAAATGATTGACTGATGGGTTACTCAGCCAACTTTAGTAACATTGGACGCTTGCGGCCCTTTGGGACCGTCGGTGACCTCAAATTCAACTTTTTCCCCTTCGGCCAAACTTTTGAACCCGTCGCCCTGGAGAGCTGAAAAATGTACAAAAACGTCGTCGCCGCCTTCGCGTTCCAAGAAACCGAATCCTTTTGCATCATTAAACCACTTTACTTTACCTTGTACCATGAAATACGTTCCTCCTATAAGATAGAACTTACAGTCCCTGACCATATCCGGTCGAAACCTATATGTACCATAAGCTTTGTTTCGCAATATGTCAAATATCATTTTGTTTTTTTTGCTTGTTTTAGCCGGAGCCAAGGAAGTATGGCCTTGCGCCATCCGTGTTGCCGAACTAAAAAAGAGGAAAAATTAACCGTCTTTACGAAAAATCCTATGGTCGGTTCCCGGAATTACCGGATAATAACACTTAATCTGGGACAGTCTCCCATAAGTTTTTACTCTTAAAAATTTCATTACTCGCTAACGGAGACTGTCCTGAGCGTAGTCGCAGGGTTTCCTTGGAATGCCAAAATCAGGGGAAATTCCTGAATATTGGTTTTTTGCGAAATTTCCAGGATGGGAATGAATCATCCAAAGCAAGGGACGTTCTTCGCCGGGTAAACGTTAACCGTATAACCAAACAACTGGTCGTCAACCTATTTGACAAAAAAGACAGGTTAGATATCGCGTCTCTGGAATTTGAGATATTTCCGGGTGGTCAGGGTCGGGGCCGAAAATACTTTTAAGGTTAAGTTTCCGGCCGGCTTTACGCACACCGCTTAACACCGCGTTTTTAAAAGCATTGCGGGTTACGGAATGAGAGCAGCAGCAGGTTAAAAGCAAACCATGGGGCTCTAATAATCGCGCGGCACGGTTGTGCAGGTCAATGAAACCAAGAATCGCCCGGTCAATATTTTTATTGGTACGTGTGAAGGAAGGCGGGTCAAGCATCACCAGACGGTACTTCTTATTAGCAAGCGCTGACTCGGTGAGATAATTAAAAACATTTCCCGATACCGTAGTGATCTGGAGGGAGCAACCGTTTAAGCCGGCGTTTTGCTTTAACTGCGCCAATGCCTCTTTTGAAGAATCAACCGCTGTGACCTGCGCGGCGCCGGCTTTGACGGCGGCAATTGAGAAACCGCCGGTATAGGAAAAAGCGTCCAATACTGTTCCGGTTAGTTTGAGGGACCTAATTAAACGCCGGGCCGGGCGCTGGTCCAGGTAAAAACCGGTTTTTTGACCCATCTCAAAATCAACCGAAAAGCGCATATCGTTCTCATAAATCTCAATCTGCCCCGGAAGATACTTCTGATGATCGGAGAAGTAAGCCCAGCCTTGGGCGGGTTTAAGACCTTCCCGCGCTCGGTACAGACCCAGGCTTTTTTCATAAATGCCTCGGGGTTTTAAATGCGAAATAAGCCAATTGATAATCATGCCTTTTCTCAGATCGGCGCCCGCGGTTAAGCACTGGATCACAATATAATGATGATAAACATCACAGACCACCCCGGGAAGTCCGTCTGCCTCTGACCAAATCAGGCGAAAGGCATTAGAATGAATATTCAGGTTTTTACGCCGGGAAAGAGCGCGATCCAGTTTTCGGGATAATTCAAAGGGTTCATCCGGGATATTGTCATGACCTTCTCCGGCCTGGGGTGGATAGAGCATACGAAGCGGGATTAAACTTTTAGGATTATAATAGCCGAATCCCAGTAAACGTTGCTTAGGATCAGCCACCCTGACTAGTTCACCAGGTTTCGGATCGCCTGACACGAATTGAACATTATTGGTAAATACCCAGGGATGTCCGCGTGCAACATGGCCGGACCCAGAGGGGTTTAACTGCACCTGCGGTAATAGGGGTTTCAAACGCAGAGTCCTTTGATTAGAATAGGCATACTACGAATAAGAAGTATAAAGGCATTTCCAGCAGAATGTCAAAAAGAATAAAACAGCAGTTGCGGATGTGACCCCACACTTGGGAACGGAGTTGAAAGGTTACACTGGAAGTATTTACATAGTAACACTTTCTATACAGATTTTAATACGATTTTAATTATTATATGCTTTTAAATCCAAGGGATAGGCATATAATTTGGCATAAGAACATATTTATGGTATAAAATACTTCCCTCGTACATATGTATAGATAAAGGGGAGCGGGTTATGCCTGAGATTACTTCCATCGAACCCCAGCAGCGGCGTAAGCACCGCTGTTCAATATTCATAGACCAGGATTTTTTCTGCGGAGTGAATCAGGAGACAGTGGCGCGGCTAAAATTAAAGCCGGGCCAGGCAGTGGAGCCGGAAAAGCTTAAACAGATTGTGGAACAGGACGAAGAAATCCGGGCCCGGGAGATGTGTCTGCGTGCTTTGGATGTGCGGGCCCGCTCCCGGCACGAATTGGCAGAACGGCTGAACCGGCGCGGCGTGGAAGCAGCCGTGACAGTACGCGTGCTGGATCGGCTGGAGCAGGCGCGTTTAATCAATGATGAGGATTTCGCCCGGATGCTGATCCGGGAGCGCCTGAGGGCCAAGGGATATGGCCGGCGGCGTTTGCAGGTGGACCTGGCCCGTGCGGGAGTGGACCGAGCACTGGCTGAGCGGGTAATGGACGAAGAAGTTCCGCGAGACGAGCAGCCGGGGTGCGAAGACCTGGCTGAGCGCAGGGTCCGGCAGTATCAAAGCCTGCCGCGGGAACTCGGCCGAAGGCGCCTGGCCGCTTTCCTGGAACGCCGGGGTTTTTCAAGCGGAGAAGTATACCGGGCCGTGAATAAAGTATTGCCCGGGGATGAAGACAGTTAGGCAGACTTAAGATAATAGACAATTTCCGGAGGTCGGTATGACGAGTAATGAAATCCGTAAAAAATTTATTGATTTCTTTGAGCAGCGCGGACATGCTGTGCGCCCCAGCGCGGGACTGGTGCCGGAGGATCCCTCAGTGCTTTTTACAGTGGCCGGCATGGTGCAATTCAAACCCTATTTTATGGGCCAGGGATCCAAACCTTTCACCCGGGCGGTCACGTCCCAAAAATGCCTGCGTACCAATGATATTGAAATAGTCGGTTTTACACCGAGGCATCATACTTTTTTTGAAATGCTGGGAAATTTCTCCTTTGGGGATTATTTCAAGCGCGAGGCGATTCAATGGGCGTGGGAATTTTTAGTCCGGGAATGCGGACTGGATAAAGAAAAACTCTGGATAACCATTCACCAGGACGATGACCAGGCTTTTGATATTTGGAAAAATCAGGTCAAGGTGCCGGAGAAGCGCATTGTACGCATGGGCGAAAAAACCAATTTCTGGTCTATGGGCGAGACCGGTCCTTGCGGACCCTGCAGCGAGATTCTTTACGATATCGGTCCCATTCCCGGAAAGCCGGAAGCCGGTCCGGACCAGGACGAAGACCGTTATTTAGAGATCTGGAATCTGGTCTTTACCCAGTTTGACCGCCAGGCCGATGGAAGTTTGGAACCTTTGCCCCAAAAAAACATTGATACCGGCATGGGACTGGAGCGCCTGGCAGCGGTTATGCAGGGAGTTTCCAGTAATTTTGATACTGATCTTTTCCAGCCTCTAATCCAGGCGATTGCCAAGGAAACCATGCTCCGTTACGGCAAGGAGGCCAGGACGGATAATTCCATGCGGGTGATAGCGGATCATATCCGTTCGGCGGCATTTCTGATAACTGACGGCATTTTGCCGGGAAATGAAGGCCGGGGCTATGTTTTGCGCCGCATCCTGCGCCGGGCGGTCCGGCATGGAAAGTTACTCGGCCTCAATGAAACCTTTCTTTATCGTCTGGTACCCCAGGTGGCGGAGATTATGGCCGCGCCCTATCCGGAAGTGTCTCAACGGCGGGAGCATATCGTGGCCGTGATTAAGGGAGAAGAGGACCGTTTCCAGCATACCCTGGATTCCGGGCTTGTGATTTTAAACGATATCATCGCGGAATTGAAGGGCAAGGGGCAAACAGTCATTTCCGGTGCGCAGATTTTCCAGCTTTACGATACTTACGGTTTTCCCTTGGATTTGACCCGGGAGATCGTCCAGGAACATAAGCTGGACCTGGACGAGGATGGTTTTAACCAGTCAATGGAAGCGCAGCGGAGGCGTGCCCGGTCTGCCTGGGCCGGGAGCGGCGAACGCGAGATGCCGGCAATTATCCGGGAACTGGGAGCCGGCCTGGCAGCCACGGTTTTTACCGGATATCAAGAACTCCGGACTGAGACCAAAGTATTGGCCCTGGTCAGGCAGGAAACTCAAGTAACCCGGGCCGGTAAAGGGGAGAACGTAATTATCATACTAGACAGTTCTCCTTTCTACGCGGAATCAGGCGGACAGGTTTCGGATCAAGGAGAATTGTTTTCCGGAAACCTTAAGGTGGAAATTTCCAATGTGCAGAAGAGTCCGGAGGGTTTGTACCTGCATTTCGGCCGGGTGGAAGAGGGAGAAGTGCATGACGGCGGGCAACTGACGGCATTGGTCCGGACCAGTGAGCATATGGCCACTGCCCGTAATCATACGGCCACGCACCTTTTGCACGCGGCCTTGCGCCAGGTGTTGGGCAAACATGTTGAGCAGGCAGGTTCCGAGGTGCGGCCCGCGGGGCTGCGTTTTGATTTCTCTCATTTCCAGGCCGTGACCAGCCGGGAACTGGACCGGATAGAGGAGATGGTGAATATCCAGATATTGGCCAATCATCCAGTAACCTGCCGGGAGCTTCCAATAGAAGAAGCCCGAGCGCTTGGGGCCATGGCCTTGTTTGGGGAAAAATACGGGGATTGGGTGCGCATGGTGCGGGTTAATGACATTTCCTGCGAACTCTGCGGCGGTACTCATGTGCGGACCATAGGGGAAATCGGCCTGGTAAGAATTGTGTCGGAATCCAGCGTGGCTGCCGGAGTGCGCCGGATTGAGGCCGTGGCCGGCGAAGCGGCCTTCCGTACGGTTAAACGGGAACAGATCCGGTTGCGGGATGTGTGCGAAATTCTGCGGGTTCCGGAAGATGAGGCGCCAAACAGAGTGGAAAAACTTATGTCCCGGGTCAGGGAACTGGAAAAAGAGAATGATAAGTTGAAAATCAAGCAAGCCAGTGTAAATGTCGAGGAATTGGCAGCCAGTGCCCGGGAAGTGGAAGGAATCCGCTTCATCGCGGCGGAATTACCCGGGGCTACCCTGGCAGCCTTGCGCAACGCGGCTGATGCGCTGAAGCAGAAAATCACTTCCGGGGTGGTGGTGCTGGGGAGCGTGGATGACGGCAAGGCCGTACTGATCGCCACGGCCACCAAGGACCTCGTGGAAAACCGGGTTCATGCCGGCAACCTGGTTCGTGAAATTGCCGGTATTCTGGAAGGTTCGGGCGGCGGCCGTCCGGATTTTGGGCAGGCCGGGGGCAAGCATCCGGAAAGAATGCCCGCAGCCCTGAAAAATGCGGGCAAGATTCTTGAAAAAATGCTTAAGCGGGAAGAGACAAAATAGTTTTTGTTGCAGAAAGGTGGTTTTCTGCACGGGTTGTCATACCCGAATGATTTTTATATTTTAGTAAGGGCGGGTTCAAAACCCGCCCTTACCAGCAAACTTTTAAAAATCAAAGCCGCTGGATTCCGGTTAAAATCGTGCCGGAATGACGAAACCATAAATAATTAAGAACCAGTTTTTCGCAATAGATACTAAATAGAATTTCACTCAAGTGAAAGGAGTGTGGGAAAGATGAAAATTATAAAAAAAGCTTTTTTGGCCGGAGTAGGGGCAGTGAGCCTATCGCGGGAGCGGGCCAAGGTTATTGCCGATGAACTGGTCAAGCAAGGGAAAATCCGGGAGCAGGAAGGGCGTGCTTTGGTGGACGATATGCTGCACAAAGCTTCCGTTGTAAAAAAAGACATGGAGCGTACGGTTAATCAACAGGTCTCAACCGCGTATACAAAAATAAACGTAGCCACCCAGGAGCAATTGAAAAAAATGGAGTGCCGCATACACGAATTGGAACGCAAATTAGGCAAGAAGAGCAAACCGTCTGCCAAGGCCAAAGGCTCGTCCGGGAATTCCAAGGTTAAAAATAAATAAACCAATGCATATATCCATCCTGCGTTCCGGCCGCATGTAATGTCCGGAAAACCGCGTATCATCGGACTGGATTTTGGAACCCGGCGTATCGGCGTGGCTGTCTCGGATGCCCTGGGTCTGACTGCCCAGCCGCTTACCACTGTCATAAACCGGGAGGAGCGCGTTTGCGAGGAGATTGCGTCCCTGGTTCGCACGCATCAGGCGGCTTATATTGTTATGGGTCTGCCCCTGCATATGAATGGCAGCGAGGGCGAAAAGGCCAGGGAGGCCAGGGCTTTTGGAGAACGCCTGGCCGGCCGGGCCGGTGTGCGGGTAGAGTATATTGACGAGCGTCTGACAACAGTAGCGGTTCAGCGCATGCTGAGAGAAACCCGCCTGTCCGGCCCTAAAAAGCGGCAGCTGACGGATAAATTGGCTGCCGTGCTTATTCTGCAAACCTGGATGGATTCCCGAAGATAGAAAGATAGGTTACGAAGGAGTTTCCTTATGTCAAAATTGAGATTTAAGAATTATGGCGGCAGTTATCAGCTTAAAATTCAGGATGCTCAGGATTTGGAAAAAGTGCAATTTCTGGATGAGGTTTACTGGGCCGCTACGAGTATTCCGATTGATAGTTTGGACTGCGATCAGGCCTTGCTGGCTTATCTGGATATGGATAAGAACCGCCGGATCCGGCCAGGAGAATTTAAAGCGGCGCTCGCCTGGATGTTTCGATTACTTGCCAATCGCAGCCGTGTATCCCAAGGAACGGATGTCTTGCGCCTGGACGATATTAATGTAGATGATCCGGAAGGCCAAAAACTGTTGGGCGCTGCCCGGCTTATCTTAACCAATCTTAATACCCCTGAGGCTACGGAGATTAATTTGGCTCAGGTTAGGGATGTGCAAAGTATTACAGCCAGGGCGGCGAATAACGGCGACGGTATTATTCCTCCGGAGGCAGCTGCCAGTCCCGATTTAAATCAATTTATTACTGTGGTTATGGAAACCATAGGTTCTTCCCGGGATGCCGGCGGCCAGCCCGGAATCAGCCAAAAACAACTCGAAGAATTTTTTAATGAAACGGAAGCCTACCTGGAGTGGGAAAGCCGGGGCGAAATTCCTCCCGGCCGGGATGCGACCGAAGTAATGCCCTGCGGGATTGATACCCCGGAAGCTTTTGAATTGGTCACCGGCTGGGAAGAGAAAATAGAGCAATTTTTCACCCAGTGCAAAATGGTGAAATTTGATGAACGAACCGCTGCGCAGATGCAGCTTCGCGGGCAGGAACTGGAAGAGATCGATTTTTCGGATAAAGCCCTAATGAAAGAGAGGCTTAAGGCGGGCCCCCTGGCTTTGCCTAATCCGGAAGGTATTTTGGATTTGCAGGCCAGGATCAATCCTTTATATATCGAACAATTGCAGAAACTGCAAACCAAGGTTCTTAACCGCGTCCTGGGAAGCACGGTCAAACAGCTTACGGAAAAAGCCTGGGGCCAGGTAAAGAACATCTTTAGGCCGTATCAAACCTGGCGCAACCATAAACCCTCAACTAAAATTGATGGCATTGAAGCAGACAAACTCCGGGATTATCTTAAGGGGCCTTTTAGGGAACAGATAAGTCAGCTGATAGCCGGGGATTTAAAAGTGGCTGATGATTTAAACCAGACGCATAATTTAGAGAAGCTTATGCTATACCAAAGATGGCTGCTGGAGATGGCCAATAACCTGGTAAGTTTTGCCAATATTTATGACCCCCAGCGGCGTTCCCTTTTTGAAAGGGGAAGCTTAATAATTGAGGGAAAAGAAATTACCTTTACCATGAAAGTTCAGGATCGGCAAGCCCATAAAAGCATAGCCGAGCGAAGTTATATGTATATGTTATATGTAGAAATTACCGGACGCCAGGACCAGGAAATAAAATTTGAGATCATGGCTTCAGTGACTTCCGGTAATGCCAATGGACTAAGCGTTGGAAAACGGGGGATATTTTTTACTTTAGACGGCCGGGAGTGGGATGCCGAAGTAGTAGACATAATCGTCAACCCTATAAGCCCCTGGGAATCCGTGAAAGCGCCTTTTCAGAAAGTGATTGATTTTGTAAAAAACCAGATAGAGAAATTTACCCAATCCTCGCAAGATAAAATTGATAAAAGCCTTACTTCCTCAGAGGCCTCCGGTGCAATACGCAATCTTTTGTTGGTGGGAGGCGTGACGATCGCGGCCCTGGGATCGGCGTTTGCTTATATTACCAAGGCGCTTTCCCAGGTAAGGATAAATCATATTCTAATCGCTTTATTAGGCGTGGCCGCGGTGATTGTATTACCGGGTATAATTGCTGGTTTTAGCAAGATACGCAAGCGGAATATGAGCGTGCTGTTGGAAGCATCCGGCTGGGCGGTAAATGTCCGTATGCGGTTAGATGCAAGTTTAGGCCGGCTTTTTACCCACATCCCGCAGTTACCCAAAGGTTCGCATAAAGAACGAAAAGACTTGGTGGTGCAGTTTGTAAAACAGTTCGGGTACACTTCCAGGGGCTCAAAAATACTAACTACGCTGATTTTAATTAGTGTTTTTATGGTGATGGGCTTGATAATATGGCTGTTGGTGCAACCGGAATTCAATTTACGGGAGATGTTGTCAAGCGTTGTATTTAAAAAAAAATGATGACCGATTGACCATGACTAAAAAGCCAAGAGATAATGGAGTTTGGATTTTCAAACGGAGGCTGAAAATTTGGGAAATGCCGATTTACCCAATAATTTTCCTTCGCCTGGCGTACTGACAAGGGAGAGAATATATTTAACCAAGGCTAATTGGGAGCAGACGTATAATCGCCTTGACGCCAACAACTATCTCAGGCATCAAATTACTATTATAAGTTATTAGGGGAAGCGTGAATCCGGCATTAAAATGCAGAGGTTGCCGCAATAACGATTTCAATTTTAAGGAGGGAATGATGAAATACTTTGTTACCATAACTTTTTTACTGCTTTTGTTTTGTGCCCCGGTTTGGGCTCAGAGTCCCTGCGAGAGCGGGAAGCGCCTGCTTTTATCGGACGGCACGGCGGAAATTACCGCGGAAAATGATTCCGTGAGACTCTGGATGACAGTCTCGACAGAACATCAATCCCTGGACCAGGCCGGCTCGGAAAACACCGCCAAGACCAAGCGGGTAATTTCAGCCCTTAAGGCTTTGCGTATCAAGGAAATGAAACTTAAAACCGCGAGTTTTCGCGTCATGCCCCAGCGGGAGCGGGAAGGCCGGTCCCGTAAAATAATCGGGTATGAGGTGCGCAATACGGTTCAGGTTACCATGGAAGAGGTTTCCGCGAAAATAATGGCGGCCCGGGTTTCGAAAATGATAGAGAACGGATTGGAAAACGGCGTCAATTCCATAGCCAATCTTTCCTTTTATATAAAAAGCATCGATGAACTGGAAAAACAAGCCCTGGCCCAGGCTACACAAAAGGCCATGGCCAAAGCCAAGGTGCTGGCGCAAGCCGCAAAAGTAAAACTGCTGCGGATTGCGAAAATCAGCACGCAGCCGGGCGGACATCCCCGCGCCCGAGCGGCTTTTCATGGAGCCGAGATGGCGGTCACCGCCGCGGCCCTGGCTCCGCCGATTGAGGTGGGCGAGAGCAAGGTGACGGTAAACGTCAGCGTGGCGTATGAAATAGAATAGACGCTTGAGACTGAAAACAATTAGTTATCAAAGTATCTTTTGCTAATCTTTCGAAATCAGGAAGATTCGAAGGCGTTGGCATTGAAATTCCTGCACCGGCAAAGACAACAAGTTCATTGTTTTTTTGAGCAGAAATCACTTGCTGCGGGAAATCAATTTGGCCAATCAGCATAATCAATCTCCAGATAAACTAATATCAAAGGTTGTTAATATTACATTATTGCTTTAAATAATACCGTTGCAGCCTGCTGTTTGGTTTAGCTGGAATCGTGTAGGCAATTGCGCCTTCTTTAATTAAATCTCTAATAATTTTATGCAACTGCCCGGAAACTTGCTTCTGCTTTAACCTGGCGGCAATTTCCGCCTTGGACAGTTGTTTTTCCTGGATAAGCAAATTAATCACCTTTGTACGCAATGTTTCTGACTCTAGCTGCGACTCTAGCTGTGACTCATCAGGTTTTTTATGCATCATCCCTTTTGCCGGTCGAAAACAAATAAGAACTTCGCTGCGGTTACAATAGTATTCCGGTTCAGGAAGGCCCGCCGCAATAGTTAAATCGCGCATCTTGATTATTCCCCGTCCCCAGGCTTCAATAATTCCCCTGCGATAGAAAGCTTGAGCAATCAAAGGATTCCAAGGCCGGGAAGCATGTGGTTTGAAAAGATCAGTCGGTTTCAGATCAAAGGGCAAAACTCCTGTATTTGATATTTCAAGCCGGTCATCATAGATGGCGAGATTAACCGATCCCCCAGGGATAGTGTAATCCCTGTGACACAAAGCATTCGCAATAGCTTCCCTAAGAGCGGCGGTGGGATACATAGGCTCGTCTATGCGTTCGTAAATACCCGGGACAATCTTGCCGGCTACCGGCAAATGATCTCGCAGAAATCTTTGAGCACGCTGAAACAGATTAAAAGCATTGCCGTATTCCTGGCGGTTGTCAATAAATTCAGTTTTATCCGTGCCGCGAAAACGGGACATTTTTAAAAGGCATTGAGGGTAATCGGGCAGCAACCGGTTGGATTTTGCAAAAAGAACTATGGCCGCATTTAATATTCTCTTCTGTTCGTCCAGTAATCCCAATCCTCGAAGCAATTCCAAAGCGCTTCTGGTACCCGGCTCCTCTAAACGCTCCCTTCTTATAGCTTCATCGATGGTGCGGCTTATTTCTGATTTATCAAGGCCAGCCAAAGTAAAACCGTGCGCTGGCTGGTTTTCCCAGCGAGCGGAAGCATGCATTTTTTCCAATAACAGTTGTTCATAACGTTGTTTGGGTAAAAGCTGAGTTGTTGGCCCTCTTCGCAGATAGGGGCGGCCATCGTAAGCATAGGGGCCGCCACCACCGGATACCCGTAACAAGATAATCGATTTTCCGTTTTTTAAAGTAGTTGTCTCAATATCAGGAAAGATCGGGGGTTCAATCCGCTTTAACTCATTGGCGATATCCTCTAATGTTTTATGTGAAAGTTGCTGTCCAATTAATTCGCCGCGATCAGAAACTCCGAAAATCACAAATCCACCTAAGCCATTAAGCATTGCACATACAGCTTTAGCCGCATCAGTACGTTGGCCGGTAGAACGTTTGAATTCCAATCTTTCCGATTCGCCTTTGACAATCATTTTCTGCATTTCATTAAAATTTATTCGTTAATCCTTATGATTTTAAAAAGCAGAGTTTGATTCTAGTTTAATTTGGGAGGGGATGGTTTTTATCAAGGCCTGCTGGCAGTGAAACAGGGCGTCTTCAAGCAAGGGAGGAGAGTCTTTCCAATCGACAGCCGCGGCCCTTATGTCTTTGGAAGCTCTTATAAGCCAGGCTTGCGTATCTTCAATACGAACCGGATCAAGCGGCATGTAATAAATGTCCTTCCCGCATTATGGTTGATGGAAATGAGGCTTTTAAGTGCAGTCGTTTTTCAAAATCGCTCTTTTTCCAAACTAATATATCCCCTGATACTTCCTGTCCCCATAAAACCTGGTAGGCCAAATGGCTGTCGGCTAATTCGGCGGGAGCATTGTCAGAAACTATAAGCATAAGATCATAATCACTATCTATATGCGCATCGCCTCTGGCATGTGATCCAAATAAATATATCCGTTCAGGATTATAGGCTTTAACCAGGATATTTACAATTTCCATTAGTGATTTATTATTAGCCGTTTTTTTATACATGGTGTCCCCTGGCAATGAATTCTAACCTGGTTTATTTTAGCCAACTTCTCAAGCTTGGTCAATCCTCATTTTTATAGTATTTACCACCAGCAATTAATAATTTATAATCTTATTATGAAAAACATAAACCAACATGTTCAGGATATCATAAGACTCACCGCGGATATTATTAAAAGGTGCGGGCCGCGTCTGGCCGGCACGCCCGGCTGTGGGCAAGCGGCCCGGATGCTTGGCCGGGAATTTAAAAAACACTGCGACAGCGTTGCGTTGGAGGAATTTAAGCTTCGTCCCAAGGCTTTTTTGGGATATTTAAAAGTCAATGCTATAATTTATACCCTGGCTTCCCTGGCTTTGTATTGCGGATATGTTTATCCGGCTGCGGCCGGGTTTATGGTTTGTCATTTAATCAATACACTGGAGTTTCATTTTTATCGGGAATTTATTGATTTTCTGTTTAAAACCAAGACCGGATATAATGTCATAGGAAAAATAGAGCCCCGGTATAAAGTTAAGCAGCAGATTATTATCAGCGGACATCATGACAGCGTTAATGTTTTCAGATATTTAAGCCATGCGCCATGGTTCTATGTTTTTCTGATATTATCCTCAACCCTGGCCAATGCCGCCATAACCTTGGGCTTGATTATTTGGATCGGATACCAGGAAATTTCCGGAGCCCCGCTCTTTCCTTTTGCCGGTTTGAGGTACTTCTCGCCGATGATAATTCTGCTTAATGCCCCCTTTCTTTTCTTTTTAAAGTCCACGGCTACGCCCGGCGCCGGCGACAATCTCGCGGCCTCGTGCCTGCTGAATAAAGCGGCCGGGTTGTTTAGTAATCAACACGGGGAATTCCCGAAACTGCAGCATACACGATTAATTCTGGCCAGTTTTGACGGCGAGGAATCCGGACTGCGTGGGTCCCGGGCTTTTGTCCGGAAGTATCGCGGAGAATTACAGCGTTTACCCACTTATAATTTGAATTTGGAATCTTTATTTGAGGTTAATCAAATCAAGTATCTGGTCAGGGACATGAACGGCACGGTCGGGCTTTCGCGGCTCCTGGCGGAAGAATGCCGTGATCTAACCGGAAACTTGGGATATAAGGCCGGGTTGTTCTCTTTGAAATACGGCTATGGAGCCACGGACGCGGCCGAACTTGCAAAAGCCGGGGCTTACGCCACGACTTTATTGGCCCTGGATGCTGATTTTAAAAAAGGGAAAGTGGTTTATCATACGGAACGCGACCAGGCGGAGAACCTTGATCCCGCGGTTATAAAGGCCGCGCTGGAAGTAACCACGGCTTTTATCATACAAAAAGATAGGTCTGCCCGATATTCTCCAGGGAATTAGAGGATGGACATTCCCTATAGGTTAGGACATTTTAAATGGCATTGCGTACCCTGTTGGCAAAATTAAAAAATGATCCGGTTTTTACGGAGCTCGCCGGACTGCTGGGAAGAGAGGCGCGGCCCCGGTGCCGCGTGACCGGGCTCTGGGGTAGCGCACGGGCCTTTTTCTGGGCCGGACTGCGTGAACGCCTGCGCCGGCCCCAGCTCATTCTGGTTCCCACGCCGGAAGAGGCCCGCGATCTCTATGACCAGATCCGCCTTTTTCTCCAGCATCCTGACCCGGAATGCGAGGAAATATTTCTTTTCCCAGGACGGGAAATTCTGCCGTATGAGCATGCCCTGACGGATATGGAGCTGGAGGGCGAACGGCTGGAAGTCCTGATGCGCCTGGCCCGGGGAGAGAAGCCCGTAATAGTGGCGGCCATGGAACAGGCCCGTGAAATCCTTCCGGATCCGGTCTGGCTGCTGGAGCGTACAATTACCCTGGCCCGGGGCCAGCATTGGCACCTGGAAAAATTAGCCGGGGAATTGATAGAACGCGGTTATGTCCGCGAACCCATGGCAGAGGCGCGGGGTCAGTTTGCGGTCCGGGGCGGGATTCTGGATATTTTTCCTCCGGCCGAGCTGGCGCCCTGGCGCGTGGAATTTGAAGGCTCGGAAGTGGCCAGCCTGCGGCGTTTTAGCCTGCAGCCGGGAGAGCGTGCTTCTTCCGGATCTGCGGATGAGGCGGTAATTTCCCCGGCCCGCATGTATTTTCCTACTGCCACCGAATTGACGCAAGGCTTGGCCCGGCTGGAGCGTCAGCGCGGAAAGGAACTAGTCCGGGATTTACGGCAAGCGTTGGCAGAGGATTCCGGACGGCCGGGCATAGAAAATTATTTTCCATATTTTATTCCCACGGCGCCGCTTTGGGAGTACTTCCTCCAAGATACCATAGTTATAGTGGATTCGCCCGGCACGGCTAAAGAGCAGGCCGGGCAATATGATCTTCGCGCCCAGGAGCGATATCAGGAGCACCGGCAACGGGAATCCTTGCTCCCCCCCCCGGATGAGCTTTATTATAACTTTAAAACTCTGGGGGAAAAACTCTCCGGTTTTGCGCTAATTGAGACCGGCCGGCTTAAACAGACCGCCTGGCCGGAACCGGAATCCCTGCCCGAATGGAGCATAGTGGTTAAAGGCACCACGCCTTTGCAAGGAAACCTGGATTTGCTGATCCAAGAGGCCCGGGCTTTATTTGAGCAGAGCCTGGAACTGCATATTATTTCGCATAATCGCGCCGAGGAACAGCGACTGCGCTGGCTTCTGGCGGAACGCGCCTCTAACCTGCAAGTCCCGGATTTTCTCGGGCGGTTTGAATTCCATATCGGTCACCTGGCCGAGGGATTTCAATATCCGGCCGGCTCGCTGGCAATATTTACGGACCAGGAAATATTCAGCCGCCGCATAGGAAGACCGCGTCTCCGCCGGATCAAAGGCCCGGCCTATGCCTCCCAGCCGGTTTCCGACGTGCTGGAGTTAAAGCCCGGCGATCTGGCGATTCATCGCGATCACGGCCTGGCTTATTTTCAGGGGATTGTCAAGCTGGGGATCGATGGCGGAGAACATGAGTTTGTCCGCCTGGCCTACGCGGGCGAGGAAAAACTCTATGTTCCCATGGACCAACTTCGCCTGATCGAGAAATTTACGGGCGGGGAGCGGGCGCCGCGCATCAACCGGCTGGGCAGTTCGGCCTGGGAGAAGACCAAACAGAGGGTCAAGGAGTCTGTAACCATAATGGCCCGCGAGCTGCTGGATATTTATGCTGCCCGGCAGGTTCACCAGGCGCAGGCATTTGCGCCGGACAACCAGTGGCAAAAAGAATTTGAAGAAGCCTTTTCCTATGAAGAAACCCCGGATCAGATACGGGCGATTGCGGAAGTCAAAAAGGATATGGAGCGGCCTAAGCCCATGGATCGTCTGATCTGCGGGGACGTGGGTTTTGGCAAGACCGAGGTTGCCATGCGGGCGGCTTTCAAGGCGGTCCAGGATGGATTCCAGGTGGCGGTGCTGGTGCCGACTACCATCCTGGCGGACCAGCATTTTGCCACTTTCCGGGAACGCCTGGCAGCCTATCCCGTGCGCATTGAGGTGCTCTCGCGTTTTAAGAGCCCGCAGGAGCAGAAAGTCATTCTGCGCGATCTGGCCCAGGGAGCAGTGGATATTGCCATCGGCACACATCGCCTGCTGGGTACGGATGTGAAATTCCGGCGCCTCGGCCTTTTCGTGCTGGATGAAGAACAGCATTTCGGCGTAGGTCAGAAGGAGAAGCTTAAGAAAATCCGGCGCACAGTAGATGTCCTAACCTTGACCGCTACTCCGATCCCGCGCACTTTATATCTTTCCATGTCCGGGATCCGGGATATCTCCGTAATCGAGACTCCGCCCTTGAACCGCCTGCCCATACGCACCCAGGTAATGGAATACTCCGAATCCATGATCCGGGAAGCAATTTTGCGGGAATTATCCCGGCAGGGGCAGATATTTTTCATCCATAACCGGGTTCAGACCATTTGGAAAATGGCGGAACGCGTTAAAAAAATGGCGCCTGAGGCCCGGGTGGCAGTAGCGCACGGGCAGATGACCAAGGGGGAATTAGAGCCGGTAATGGAACGCTTTCTGGCCCGGGCGGAAGATATCCTGGTTTCCACCACGATTGTGGAATCCGGCCTGGATATGCCTAATGTGAATACCATAATTATTAACCGCGCCGACGCCCTGGGCATGTCCCAATTGTACCAGCTCCGGGGACGGGTGGGAAGAGCGGACCGCCAGGCGTATGCCTATCTTTTTTATCCCCTGGGTGGGGCAGCGACCGGAGATGCCGAGAAACGGCTGACCACGCTCCAGGAATTTACCGAATTGGGATCAGGCATAAAAATCGCCATGCGGGACCTGGAAATTCGCGGAGCCGGGGATGTTCTGGGGCGGGAGCAATCCGGTCAGGTGGCGGCCGTGGGTTTCGAAACTTATTGCAGTATGCTGGAAGAAGCAGTGCGCGAGATGCAAGGGCAGGGCGAAGCGGCTCCGGTCGAGGTGCGGATAGCCGTGCCCCTGGATGCCTATTTGCCGCCGGACTATGTGCCTGACGCCATAACGCGATTAAATTTCTATAAACGCCTGGCCGGAGCCGGAACCGAAAAAGAACTCCAGGCCGTGTTGCAGGAAATCGAGATTCGGTGCGGCTCTCTGCCCGAACCGGCTAAGAACCTATTGGAAGTGGCGGAGTTGAAGATCATGGCGCGCGCGGCCAAAATCGCCGAGATTATGGCAGGGGAAAGAGTTATGCAAATCCGCTGGGCCGAAGATTTTCAGCCTCCATCTAATCTGGTGGGAAATTTGCTCGCGGAGCGGTCCTGGAAAATCCGCTTTCTTCCGGGCGAACCGGCCGGCCTGGAGATGGGCCGTCCGCCCCGGGACCTGTTAAAAAACCTGAAAGAGTTGATGTCCAAACTTGCCGAATTTCTTTAGAATTACGATAACGGTTAATAACTTGTAATTCCCCGCTTGCTACGGGGTTACCTTAGTGAGGTCCCCCTTTGAAAAAGGGGGATGAAGGGGGATTTTACAAATAATAAATCAGGTTATATCCTGGGGCTTGCCCCAGGGTAATTCATTAGCCCGCGTATTACTTGAAGTACAATTTTTTCACTGCTGTTCCCCGGCTTTTCCGGCCGGATGAGTCTTCATTCATCTAGCCACCACAGCCTGGACACTCCAAGGGGTCCACTTCCCAGATTTTTTTTCAGGCTGCAGATCATTTAGCAAGAAAAAGCTGAAAAGTCTATAAACCCCGCCATCCTAAAAGAACTAAGTTGTGGCAATGTTTGCATGTCCATTTCGATGATTACCTTAACCATTATAAAGAGAAGTACGAAAAAACCTATGGTTATTTGAGACCGGTAATTGAAGATGTGGTAAACAAATATCTGGAATGCGGAGATTTGAGCAAAGGTTTTGCGCGGATAGTATGCCAGAAGTGTAAACAAGAATATTTATTAGCCTTTTCCTGTCGCGGACGATGGTTTTGTCCCAGTTGTTATAATAAACAAGTAGGGGCAGGTTTGAAACCTGCCCTTACAGTATTTACATTGAATTATCAGCTATAGCCTATCCAGTCCCCCACCGGCAGTATGTATTCTGCCTGCCGATAATGTTGCGGGCATACTTCAAGCATGACCGGGAAATGCTCGCGAAACTTTGCCGCTTAACCTATGAGAGCCTGTTGGAGTTTATGCGCACATCATTAAGACTTTCCCAAGGCCAGGTAGGCATGGTAATGGCAATCCAAACCTACGGAGAATATCTTAATCATCACATCCATCTCCATGCGGTAGTGGCAGATGGATTATTTAAAAACAGAGACATGTTTTATGTGATGCCCAGGATAAATACCAAGCCACTGGAGGAATTATTTCGTGTCAGAGTAATTCGCATGCTGGTGGCGGAAAGGAAATTGGCAAAAGATTTAGCCGGGAAACTACTGAGCTGGAAACATAGCGGCTTCAGTGTGCATTGTAGGTTTTTACAATAAATTGACTAAAATTCTCTGATTAAATGGGACAGGTTGA
>CBDUZI010000061.1:0-18640 GCA_965371665.1 uncultured bacterium | reverse complement strand
AGGGGGAAACTGCTGTCATTATATCATAAGTCAACAACAAAGTCCGACAGACTCCTAGAATCCTGTCGGACTTAAGTCATTCTCCCCCTTTTGTAAAGGGGGCAGGAGGGATTTAATTAATAAAACGCCCGCTTTCATATACAAAATCCCCCTTCATCCCCCTTTTTAAAAAGGGGGAAACTGCTGTCATTATATCATAAGTCAACAACAAAGTCCGACAAGCTCCTATTATCTTACTTTTTTCTTCACTGTTTTTGATTTTCTGACTTGTTTTTTTAATACTTTTTTTACTCTTCCCGGCCGGGTCTTAACTTTCCCGGCTGCCATGGCAGGCCTCTGCCCGGTTTTAACTTTCTTAGAAGACACGCTTTTTATCCGCATGCGCTTGGATGGTTTCCTCTTCTTCCCGGGTTTGGAAGCAACTGATCCAGCCGGCCGATTCGGTATCCCCCCCTCCAGTCTCTCGATAATCATGCTGATCAGTACAAGGTACTTCAATACCAGAGCGGGATCACTGGGAGCCGGTTCCCGCCCCTTAATAATAGGATCCAGTAATGTCAAACATCCTGTAATTAGACCGCTTAAGCCCTTCAGCTCTCTTTGCAGACGGGTACCGGAAAGATCAGGAAACAGAATTCTGGGAGGATATTGGGAAAGGAGTTCGTTTATCTTTTTCGTATTTCCCAGCTTAACGTTCAATAATTTCTGCAACCGCGCCATAAACAGTCCGGAAGCGGCGGTTAATGATTTCTGGAAATCGCCGGCTAAAAAATATTGGCGGGCTAACTGAACGACGCCCGGCTCCAGCAGCATGGCGCCGAAGAGACGCTCCCGTTCCTGGTCATGCGTCTCCGCGGTAGACTCGATCCGGCTTAACCCGGCCAACAGCTTTTCAATTTCTGTTGCCATCCCCTCCCGCCGCTGAGCATCTTCAATTTCGCACTTAAAGTTAAGGATTACGTGATCCGATCGCCGCACCAGATCCAACTTCAGGTTCATATCCTTCATCCAGTAACTGGTTAAAATAATGCGGTGAATATCCGGCCAGGACTCATTATTCAGGCGGCCGGCAATCCCGGATTGCGGAATTTCGCAACTTACCCGATCTTGGTCATTTTTCTCGATTATCAAATCATACATAGTGCTTTCGTCAAAACCCATTTCATTAATAGCCAGGCCGATAATTTGAATTAATTCCGATAAGCCAAAATCCGGCTTTAGACGGTAATCCAATTCCAAATGGTGGCTGCTCATATTTACCCTCCTTAAAAGATATTAAGTGTTAATTCCCTAAAATTTAAATTGAATTTTAATTTCCCCCTTTGGAAAAGGGGGATAAAGGGGGATTTGCTGAAAACGTTGCCATACTTAAAAAATCCCCCCTACCCCCCTTTTTCTGTAAAGGGGAGTAAAACCAAAAGTGTTCCTGTTCGCCCTGCCAGTGAGCTCTTTTTTCTCTTTTTAACTATTTCAATTTAGATTCCAGGGTAATTCGCTTGACTGACATATTACTTTTAATCAGTATATCACAGAATTAAACTAGTATCTAATGGAAATGAATTGTAAAATGTTTTTTCAATCCGTGTGACATTGGGTATTTTGTTTTAAAATTTTATGAGATTAGGTAAATGCTGCCATGCCAGATAATCATTGTCCTCCGGCTATTGTCCTGGTGCGTCCGCAGTTGGCTGAAAACATCGGCGCGACGGCCCGGTCTATGATAAATTTCAACGCCCACGATCTGCGCCTGGTCGACCCCCGCCCTTATGATAAGCGCCTGGCCGGCCGGATAGCCTGCGATGGCCGGAATATTTTTTCTCAAAGCCGGACTTTCCCCGACCTGGGTTCGGCCCTGAAAGACTGTGTTTTTACTATCGCCACCTCCCGCCGGCTCCGCCGGATCAAGATTCCGCCGCTAAATCCTAAAACCGTTGCGGTCAAGCTGACCGCCCTGCCCGCCCGCCAAACCACTGCTCTGGTTTTCGGGGCCGAACGGGAAGGCCTTACCAACCAGGAGCTTTTTCTCTGCGACGCCGCAGCGACTATTCCCACCTCTGAAAAAGGCAGTCTAAATCTCGGACAGGCGGTAATAATTTTTCTATACGAATGGTTCCAGGCTTCCGGCGTCCAACCTACCGCCCCCCGGGCCGAGGAACGCCACGCAACCCATAGGGAAAAACAAATGGTTTATGACCTGCTGAAAACCCTCGTCCTGGCCGGTGATTACAAACCTCGCAGCCGGCTTCCCGAATTCATGCGCCGGATTAAGCTCCTATTTGAAAATCGTCCTTTTACTTACCGGGAGCATCGCATCCTACTTAAACTTCTCCGGCATCTGGAAAAATTAAAACCGGTTTAATTGGTAAGTTTATAGGAGAAAAATAATCCGGAACGGCGATCTTCATTATTGTACCGGGCGCAACGTTTAAAGCCGTTTTGCTCACACATCTGCAAGGCGGATTTCTGTTCCGGACGCAGCGCCAATAATATCTCCTGGTACTCGGCTTGACGGGCAAAATTGATTACATGTTCGATCAGAATTCTACCTCTTCCCTGCCGCCTTTCGTTGGGAAGAATGTATATATGTTTTAGCTCACAGGTCCGCTTGGCTATATTCCGCAGCGCCGCCAGTCCGACAGCCTTGCTTTCCTCTGCCGCGCGCGCCAGCCAAACCCCGGATTGCGGCGGAGCATAAACCACCAAAGGAATGGTTATATCACGGTCCCGGCCCAGTAACTCCGGCGTTATCTTCATTTCCTTAAAATATTTATCGATTAAATCCGCGAACTCCGGAAGATCATGGGATTTAAGCGTTTCAATAATCATAACTTGAAGGTCTGGAGCTTTCCGGGAATTAGCTTGTACAACCGGTCTTTAATAAACACCGGAACCGCCGAAGGCGGTTGCAAGGTCGTGACCCGCCGTTTCTCAATCAGCAGACTTATGCGCTGCCGGTCAATCTCTACCCGGAACCACCGGTGGTTATACATGATCTGAAACTTGATTTTATTCATATGTTCCGGCAGCCGGGGATTAAAGCAAATCCGGTCGTCCTTGATCTGTAATCCGGCAAAACAGCGGTAAAACAAGTCCAGGGATCCGCCCATGGCTCCGACATGAATTCCCTCCGCCGTGGTCCCGCCCTGGATATCCTCGTAATCGGAGTGGAGAACCTTTAGAAAGAACTCCTCCCCGGTTTTATAATCGCCGATCAGATGCGCCACATAACTATGCACTACATAACTTAGCGTGGAACCATGCGAAGTCCGGGGCAGGTAATAATCAAAATTGGTTTTAATATTTTGGCGGCTGAATTTATAACCCAGTTTCTGAAAGATGCTTCCCACTTCCTCCGGCGAGAGCATGTAGAATATCATGAGGACATCCGCCTGCTTGGAAACCTGGTATTCATCCGGAGACAGGCCTTCCGCTTTAAGTATCCGGTCCATACGGTGAACATCCTCGTATTTATGCCGGTATTCATCCCAATCCAGTTCCTTTAAATCCCGGTATCCTTCAAACTGGTGGATCAATCCATTTTTTTCCATGGGTATAAACATTTTGCGGGTAATATTTCCCCAGCGTTCCAACTCGTCATTGGACAGGCTCAACTTAGCGCGCAGCGCCAGCGCTTCTTCCTCTGGCGTGGTATTGAGCAATTCCAGGGCTTTGTCCAGTACCCAAACTACCATGACATTAGTATAGGCGTTATTCGGCAATCCTCCGGAATCCGCGCCCGGCAGTTTCTCATGAAATTCGTCTGGACCCATAACTCCCTGAATCTCAAAACGGTCCCGCTCCTGATTATAATTCGTAATACTGGCCCAGAAACGGGCAATCTCCAGAACCATCTCATCCCCGTAACGGTCCATGAAATCCTGGCCTTGAGAAATGCGGTAGTAAATCAGAATATTATAAGCTATGGCAATGGAAACGTGGCGCTGCAGAGAGCTGTAATCATCCCCCCATTCCTTGGACAAGGGGTTCAAGTGCAGGGTTTGAGTTTCCTCGTACCCGCTGCTGCCGCTCTGCCAGGGAAACATGGCCCCCTCATAACCATGCTGGCGGGCGTACTCGCGGGCCGGGTTCAGCCGGCGGTAACGGTACATCAATAAGGCCCGGCTGATCTCCGGAGCATGAATAGTATAAAAAGGCAGGGCATAGATTTCATCCCAGAAGATATGCCCGCGATAGGCTTCTCCGTGCAGCCCGCGCGCCGGAAGCCCGGCGTCATTATCGTCATTGTAAGTGGAAGCAGTCTGCAATAAATGAAAAATGTGAAAACGCAGTAATTGTTGGATACGGGAGGTATTATCTACCTCAATATCGAAACGCTTCCACAAGGCTCTCCATTTAGTCGTATGGGGAATATATAAATCCTGGTAGCGATCGACTTTTTGCAACGCTTCCTGGGAGGCAAGAACGCTGTCAACCACCCCCTGATCCCGGGAAGTATATACGCTTACCAGTTTTTCCAGAACATATTCCTCTCCCTGGGCAAGCGGCAGTGTAAACTCCTGGAAGACCTTTTCCCGTCCCTGAATAATCGTCCGCCGGTTCAAATTGATTTCATTATGGCTGTGAAAAACCCGCGTCCGCATCGCTTCCGTAACATGAACTCCGGACTGGTTGGTCTGCATCTGTAAATAGATGCCATCCTTCCCAAAGTTGCCATGGGACAGAGGCTTTAAATGCTTGGAATTAAGCTGACGATATCGTTCTACCCCGGCATTTATAATTGAGCCGTCAATGCCGCTGCGGATGGTTATCTGGGCGGAATAATTCCGCGGCCGAATTATAAAACGCTGGGAGGCATAATGCGGCTCCGCCATGCTGACCAAACGCTGGCTGACAATCTCGGTAATCCGGCCTTTTTCATCCTGCCAGCGCAGCAGGCTGCTTAATATGCCCCGCCGCATATTCAATTCCCGGCGATAGGCAATAATTTTCACGTTCTGCCGGTCGAACCAGGAACCGCCATTTAACCGGTAATTCAGGAAAAGCCAGTTAGGACAGTTCACAAAATCCTCGTTGAGGATTCTCTTCCCCGCAATTGCGGTCTCCAGCTTATTGTAAACCCCGGCAATATATGTTCCGGGATAATGAGCCTTGGAATTACTGGATTCCAGCATGGCCCCGCGTGTCCCCAGATAGCCGTTGCCCAGGGTAAACAAAGCCTCGTACAGGCTTTCCCGGTTCAAATCCAGTTTTTCAATGCTAATTTTCCATGGATTCAATACAACTTTACCCCTTCGTTTTTAAATTTTCAAGCCAGCTAACTGAAGGCTGGTATCATACCTCAAAACTCATGCCCTTTTCAAGCTTTTATGTAATTATTTTGCCTATTTTATTGTGCTTCAGGAAGGAGAAAAGTAGGGGCGGGCACAAGGAGGAAATTTTGTTTTACCCCCCCTTTACAGAAAAAAGGGGGGGAGGGGGGATTTTTTAAGTATAGCAACATTTTCAGCAAATCCCCCTTAATCCCCCTTTTCCAAAGGGGGAAACTGCTGTCATTATATCATAAGTTAACAACAAAGTCCGGCAGGCTCTTGGCCAGCACATACGCGGGCGGACACAGAGGTCCGCCCCTACTACACCGCAGAGCCTGTACGAAGTTCAAAGGTCCGCCTAAAGTATTTCTCGCGGGTTTCCTTATGAACTATAAAGTGGTTTGTCTCTAAAAAGTCGGTTAAAGCGCCGGCCGTTCCCCGGACGCCAAGGACATTTTTATACTTTTCAGGAAGTTCTTCGGGAAATAGAATAGCAAAAATGCTGAAATTGCCTAATTCATTGGTTTCTTTATCGTTAGTTTGTTTTTTCAATTTTTTATAACCAGTATCAGGTTTTGCATAATTCTCAATCATTGGCATAGTATTCAAATATTCGGCCAAACGGCCGGCTAACATGATATGCATTTGATTCCGGTCTATTGCTGTCCAGCCTTCCACTGCATCCTTATTTTGTTTCTCATCATATTTAATCATAAACCTGACAATACTTTTGGCAAACTCCGCCTGTAATCTAAGATTTCCCGGTTCCTGCGCCATACGCCGGTACTGTTGCCGCAAATAACTATTTGGCCGCGTTAATTCCCCGGTCAAAGCCAGCTTATCAATCTCAATACCCGCTTTTTTAAAACCGTCTTTTTTAATTAAATCCTTGATAGCGCGTTTTATTGCATGATCCAAATATGCCGTGGTAAATGACGGAAATAATTTTTGGATCCCCGGGCATATTATGTTCCTGCCTCGTACGGTTAAAACCTCTATCAATAATATCAAAACACTGCTTACTATCACGCTAATAATATTCGGCTCGCTTTCCCGGGATAAAGGCCTGGGCCGGCCTTGGAATTCAAAAAAGTGCAATGTGCCCTTTTTTATCTCTGAAATAATAGTCTCTTCAGATACATCCTTGCCTATGGATTCACCAGTAGTGGGAGCCAGGAAGGCATGCTCACCTTTGCCATCCGCTGTCTTTAGAGGTATTTTCTTTTGCCTGGCATCACAAATGGAATAAATCTTATCGCCATTCTCTTCTCCCATTTTAGCAGCCAGCGCTTCATCCCGGGCATGCAGCCGGTCAAGTTCACCCGCCAGATTTTGACTAACTATTGGGTTTAATATTTCTAAACTCACAGCCACGCCCGCTTCGGGCTCAACGTTCATAAGGAAATTCAATACTAGTTTTAAAATAGTTAATCTGCGGGCTAAATTCGTGCTAAGTAAAGATTTTATATCATCATTTCCCAAGACACTTAACATGTACGCTGCCGTTTCCGGGGCAGTTACCGCATTTATGGTTGTAACATTTGTTTGTATACCTACATCACGCATCGCTCTTTCCGGAACATCGATATCCTCCTTGGTTTCAGTAAGCTGCGTTTTCATAACATCCTCTATAATCCCGGCTGATACCAGGGCCTCGCCAGCCTGGCCTCTGAATTCCTTAAGGAGTTTTTGCCATAGAGTCCCATCAATTGACTCCAGAACTTCGAGAAGTTTTTCATTCCCATCTTTTAACGCCAGAAATTCCTCTGATTGAAGCCGTTCTTTTAAAGCATCTTCTTTAGTTAATTCAATATTTATTTGTTTATTTTCCGGTAAAGTGGCATTAATATCTTCTATCAATTCGTTAAACAATCTCCCAATATCCGTAGGAGTTAAATCCCGAAAAGTCTTGCCAACATAATATTCCGCATAGGTTTTCCGCTCAGAATCAATTGTCGCAGCCTCTTCTTCCTTATACAGCAAAACGCTACCCAAGGGATACAAACCCCATTTTGCCAAACGCACCGGCCATTTGATAGTATTCTCATACAGCTTGGTCTGATGTTCCAGGCTGTAGGTTAATAATTGTTTGGCCCAGAATGAGCGGGTGAACCATTGGCCCAGGCCCTTGGTATCTTCATTGATCGTATCCAAATTCAGCGACCTTAGCATACCTTCGGTTAAATAGAACTCATTACTTCTCTGGCCCGGGCTTAAAACCGTATGCCACAGGAACTTCCCTATACTAACCTGTTGGAGCGTAATATTTTCCGGATTATCTTTCATTACAGAGGCAATATTAGTCATACCATGGCTGCGTTTGAATTTGAGCATTTGGCCATGCCTGTCGGTTTCTTCGGCCGATAGGTTATTAAGCAGCGGCCTCTGCGTAATAGCAAGTGCCGGAGCAGCAAGCATAAAAAGCCCGCTCATAAATATGATGGCTCCCCGGCGCAGCAAGATGAAGGGAAAAAGATCAAGCGCAAGGTTTCTTTTGCCTAAAGGGACATTGTATTCTGGTTTTTTTGCCTTTTGCACGGCCTCTTTATCCCTCGGTTGCTTTGCAATTTTATCAAGCGCTTTTTTTGTTGAGTCATCCAATTTCTGTTCCCCTTGATAGCAAAGAATGTATACATTGGGGCAGATTTTTAAAGCATGCCAGGGTTTTTTAGTTTCCAGGACTACTTTCATGGCATCTCCGGCTGAAAGTAACGCGCTCCCGCTTGTAGCAGCTTTCTTTGAAGGCACGCTTTTGACGCTAAATTTTAATTCTTTTTCTTCACCATTTTTTAAACCTTTAATAAAAATATTATGTTCATTAAATTCTCTATCCGGCCCCTGGCTGTATTCTACTTTTATTTTTTCCGGGGGACATTTTTTTGGCCGGAGCGCTAAAATCAAGGTTGCCACAACGTTGACTTTTTGGGCAAGTTCAGGTTTCGCTAGCGTCTCCAGAGCATTACCGGTAAATTTATATTCTTCTTTCCCGACCTTGGTACTACAAATCTTAGCTTCAAGAACTTCATCAAATTCCTTCTCGATTCTATATACATCTTTTGGAAAAGCGGCGTTGGGAATTATGATTAATGTGTCCGACTCTCCTGCTTTTTCAAGAACTTCCAACTGCTTCACCAAACCTATTACGCTTAAAAATATTCCAACCTTCTCGTTTTCAATAACAGATTTTATAAGCTCCTCGGAAACATCAGGATGTGCAGCTTCTGCAACAATATCAAACTCATCTATTATTTGGTTTAATTCTTCATTTCCCATCACCTCCGCACTTATGCCTTGTTGCTTTAATCCTTTGGCCACATCTGCCGCTCGCTTTTGAGCTTCGGCATGGGTTGTTTCACGCAAAACAATGTTCTCTATGTACTCTTTAACATTTGCCGCTGCTTCGGCCATTGCTTGGCCAATTCCACCGCTACCGATAATCAAAATCTTTTTACGTTTGCGATCTCCAAGCTTTTCTTTTAATCGCCTCACGAATTCTTCTTCCGCAGATATCTCTTCTGCCGCGGAAATCGGGCTTTGGCTTTTGTGATCAGTTTCCGTTCTCGCAATCGAGGTTTTTAAGTTCCACCCCACATGGAAGACAATAGTCAAAGCGAGTGCCGCCACCGGTGTTATCAACAGGGGTAAGATTATCAGCATCGCGATCATAAATCCGGCCGGGACAAAGCGTTTGGTGAAACGTATTGCGCCTTGTTTGCTTATACCTGCCTCCCACACATCCGGATGAAAAATGGCAAAGGCTGCTCCCACCAAGGCTGCTGCGCAGATGGTTAAAAAGCCCAAACCGGTCGGATCCATGGCCAGCAACCCGGGCAACGGACCTATGCCATGGAGCACTCCAAAAATCCCTATGGTTTCCGTGAAGCCGGCGGTTATGGGATGGGTGAGGTAATAGCTGATTACCAGACGCAGGTTTTGCAGGAAGAATTGATATTTTTCAGAAAACTTCTTTTCAAACCACTTGGCCCCTTCCAGTTGCTTGCGCAGTTGCTCGTGTTTTTTCTGGAAGAAGTTTAAGGTGCCGGGCTCGGCTGCTTCTGGTGTTACTTTATTATCCTGTTGTTCATCCACAATCCATTCCTTTACAAGCCGGACAATGTTGCCGGCAAGCTTCGCGTAGCGTTCCTCGCGATTGCCTCCGTCTTTTTTATCTATGATTTTTTGAATCTCATCTACCTTGATTGAATTCGCCACGAGTATTCTTTTTTCTTCCGCATCCGGTGCCTGGCTAACAGTTAAGGCAATTACAATTTCATTCAATGTTTGCAGCGCCCCTTCACAAAACGCAGGATTCTCGAGCATCAGGGTATTAATTCCTGCCAGCAGACTTTTTATCATGGCTTCATCGCAAGTATTGATTATCCTTAGCATACTGCGCTCGCGCACAGCTTTATCTCCTTGGTTTAAATATTCACGTATCACAAGACTCCACAATCTGCTTCCCAATACATCATTATCTTGTGAATGGTATTCAGGATTTGCTTCTATAAACATTTTGATTATCTCAATCCAAATTTCATACGCCAAAAAATCCCCCGGCTTATACTTTATCAAATTTTCCCAATTACTGTTTTCCTGAAGAAAAGCCTGGCGCTTATTATCCGGAGTCCCCAAAAAATTCCATAATAATCCATAAATGTCTATGATTTCGTTTCTATAATCCTCTAGTGGAAAATCACGTTCATTGGCCCGCAAATAATCGCGAGCCAGACCAAGACCACTTTCAATCCCCTTCTCTGTTATACCTTGGTTCTCTTGCGGACTTATAAAATATCCTTTTTCTTTTTTCCACATTTCGCTGATCTTTCCAGCAGAAATTTTATTTTCTATTTTCCTAACATCGCTGTATATTTTCTTGATATCTTCGCCCGCTTTTTGTGCTTTTAGAAATGCGCGAAGAAATAACATCGTGTGTATAAAATATTCTTCTCCCTTTTCGGCTGCGTCGAAGTATGCTTTAAACACCCAATCATATTCTTCTATTGAAGAACGTCCTTCTATTTCTTCAATAGCTTGGACTGGCGCCGCGATTAGCTCCCTCGGAATATGCACTGATGACCATGGATTTCGAGGATCATAAATATTCTCATCTCCACCAAACCGTATTACCGATTCGTTTTCTTCATTTTTCGGAACTTTAGCAGCTGGCTCTTTTTTCTTTTTAAACCTGTCCAACAAATTCAACGGCGTTTTGGGGTAAAGGAGGTTGTAAATGGAATGCGGCAGGATGTTCCCCAGAACGAGTCCTGGCACGGTCATTTTCAAAATTACTCCCGCTATCGAACCCGAATCACTCACCTGGCCCAGCAAAGGAAGCGGTGTCCCAAAAAAGAAGGATATAATTGCCAAACCTATCCCGACTATGACGCCGGCTATAATTCCATATTTGGCGCCCAAATTAATCCAGTGAATACCTTGACTCCGAAAATAGTTATCAGTCCCCGTCGAAGCAACTTCTATAATTTGTGCTTTGCCAACTTTTCTAGTCTTACGATATTTTTCCTTTATTTTTTCTCCGCTTATATGTACACCCAGATATTTTCTTGTCAGGTCATCCGATATCTTTTCGAAATTAGCCATCTTCAATCCTAATAAAGCGGTCAGTGAAATCGGAAGCGTAAATATGAGTTCGAGAATAGGCGCAATAACTATGTCTACTACGCGTTTTGGTAAAAACCAGAATAGCTTGTAAGTCACAGGAAGCGTCAGCGTAGATGTAACGTCAGCTTTCCTTTCAATGCTTTGTATCCTTGCCAGTATCCCCGCCACCCGCTTTATCATCCTGCCAAGCATGGCGGAAATCGGACTTTGGCTTTTTTGAATAGCTTGGGTGACTTTGGCGGCAGCTTTAATAGAGGAATAAATATTAAACCTTGTTCCATTTATGGTTTTCGAATCTATCGGTTTTTGCACAAGTTGTTTTGGAATCTCACCTTCCGGAGCAAGCAGTACGACTATTGGTTCTCCGGTATCGGATATAAGGGTGGTGGAGAAAATCTTCACACCCGCCACATTTTTCAGTCCCGCTTCCGAGGCCTGGCTTTCACTTATCATGGCAACCTCAATAAGGGTGTTTTCCGCCAGGTATATTTTCAATTGCTCCAGTTCTTTTGCATTAAGCGCCAACGCCTGGGCCCAGGGTTTAAATATTAACTCCAAATTCGCGAGAAACTTCTTATTATCCAGCGCCGTCCATATCGCCATAATGGTCTGGTTCTTGGCCAGGAGCTTCTCCAAAGGAGTCTCACGGTTCCGGAGCAGGTCAAAATAAGGATTCACCACGTCATGCCGGGTCAGCCGCGGCTTGATGGAGACATAGGTGATATTCCGGCGCTTGAGTTCTGCCAGCACTTTGTCCGTGTGAAACCCGCCGTTGATCATCACGGCCAGGCTTTCTTCGTAACGGTCCATCTTCTGAACCAGGTTGGCTGCAAATTGAATGCTCCGCTCGTCTGCCAGACGGTAGAAATCTTCGACTTTGTCGAGGTAATGATCAAGCATGGTAATTTCCGGGTCGAGAAGGCCGGAAAGGGCGATTCGCGAATCGCCCCTACTAATAAATCGTATGAATTCCCGGGTGCTGAATTGGTTACGCTGGTTCCGGAATTTTTGCAATTCTTCCGGAGATGCCGATATATTGAGCAGTTTTTCTATAATGTCCAGGCGGGCATATATCTCATCCAGTTCCTGCTGAATATCACTCGTATAAAGATGTCCACGAATATCCTGGTCCAACTGATCCAATTCATGGAACAGCTGATCCGGATCCACTTTTGAGGAGAAGAAATTCTGATTAAGACTTAGATATTGAGACAGGTTGGGATAGATGCTCAAATCCAGCTTAAATCTGCAGGCCGCGGCATGGAGATAAGCGCAGTATTTCAATATGCCCAAATCGCCTTCGCGATACTTCATGCGCTGCTCATCGAATTTTTGCAGCCGCGGATTGTAAATCGACTCTTTCAACTCATCCAGCATCCCGCGCAGGTCGCAGCAGTATCCCTGGCTCTCATAATTTAAGAACCCCCGCACCGCCTCCTGGCTGGCCTCATACAGCGCCGGGGTCTCGATACCCTCCAACCGAACAGGCTGCCCGCCGGCAGCGGCATAATATTCCGCGCCGGTGAGCTTGCCCTGTTTCACAAAATAATCGCTGACCTGTTCCCGGATTTGTTTGATGGGAAAGGTGCGGATCTTGTCCGTATTAACGGTATCAAACGCGCCTTCTTCGCCCACCAGTTTCAGGCCGTGCTTTCCGGCCAGGTGATGAATGATGCCGGCGATATTCTTCTGCACCTCGTAATTGCAGTGCAGGTCCTGAATACATACAATGGTTTTCTTATCCCCTTGAAAACCGCGGTTAATGGTTCCCATTTTTTCCGGAATGGCCAGGACTTTTCCCAGGTGTGCAGTCCGCAGGTAATTGTGTTTAGCCGGGGCATAATTCATAGCATCAAACGCCCAGCCCAGATAAGGCAGTATAAAACTAATTGCCACCAGTATAGCGCAGGCTTTTAACCAGACACGAAACCAAGGCTGATTGAAAAAAGATAGAGAAGCTATCTTGGAAGACATATTGAATTTCCTTCCTTTGATAAAAGTTGATGGGGCTTGGATGAAGATATAAATATATTCTTTAGAGGTAACTACTCAGGTCGTCATTCCGGCGAAAGCCGGAATCCAGAAGTTTTATAAGGCAGATTCATCTAGACCCCGGCTTTCGCCGGGGTGACGGCCTTAAAAAAACATCTCGTATTTCCTTAATTGGTGGGGTACCTGAGTAGTTACCTTTAGAGTAAGTATATCATGGAAATTTAAAAAAGCAAGTCCATGAGAATATTTTTTTGTTTATATTGCTATATTATTGGTGTTCTGTTTCGATATGATACATTTTCTTTTGCTGAAGCTGAGATAGGCCCACCCACGGAGGTAAGGGCGTTTAATACGCTAGGAGCCTGTGCATTTAGTCTGATAATCGGTTGTTTTGCCGTCATACCGGCGAAAGCCGGTATCCAGCGGCATTGTTTTTAAAGCTTTTTCTGGATTCCCGATAAGAACATTCGGGAATGACAACCTAAAAACCGACTAATTGCTCAAGCTCCTAGGAGCTGCCCCTACACACTACAAAAACTAAATTAAGTTCAAATACCCGGCGGGTCAGCCTTTTTCAACTGTTTTATTCTCTCGACAACCGGCGGGTGGGAATAATGGAAAGCGGCATATAGAGGGTGGGGATGCAGATTAGACAGATTGTCTTTAGACAGCTTGACCAGGGCGCGGATCATACCTTCAGCTCTTCCGGTCAATTCCCGGGAAAAGCGATCAGCCTCGCGCTCGTGTTTTCGCGAAAAATAATTAAACAGCGGCTGGAGCGGAAAATATGCCAGGGATAACAAGAATCCCAGAATAATCAGCTTGGCAAAAAAGGTGTCATTTTCCAGCTGAAAAAGCTTTGCCAGGAATCCGGTCTCCAACATCCGGAAGGCGGCATAACTCAGTAGTAAAGCCAGGCTTTCAGAAACTACTATCCGCTTAAGGAGATGCTTCTTTTTCCAATGCCCTATCTCATGCGCTAAAACCGCCAGGATTTCGCTATTTTCCATCTTTTCCAGAAGCGTATCGTAAAGCACAATCCGCTTTACCTTTCCAATGCCCGTAAAATAGGCATTAGTATGTTTGCTTCTTTTGGAAGCATCCATTTTAAAGATACGGCTCACCTCGATCCCGGCTTTTTGCATAAGGTCTCGGATTTCGTGCGACAGACCGGCTTCCGCTATGGGGGTAAACTTGTTAAATAACGGCTCCAGCACATAAGGTGAAATATACATTATAAAAAGGCTGAAAATCAGAAAAAAGCCCCATACCCAGAGCCACCAAGCGCTGGGAAAGAATTTAACCAGACCCAGCCCAATTACAATGAGCAAACCCAAAAGAAGGGTGGAAATCAGCAGGGACTTACAGGTGTCTTGCAGCCATAATTTCAGGGAAGTATTATTAAAACCAAATTTATTCTCAATCTTAAAAACCTGATATAGATCGAAAGGGATATTTAAAAGGGTTTGGGCATAACTCAACCCGATAAAAAAAATCAGACCGCTCAGTATGAAATGCAGTTTAAATGCTACTAGGTATGAATTATACCAATTAAGCAGCCCTCCAAAAAGAAATAGGATTAAAATCGCCTGCCCGAATAATGAGGAAATAAATCCAAAACGCGTTTTTTCAATCACATAGTCCCTGGTTCTGGTCAGTATATTCGGATCAATCTGCCCGGCAAATTCCGGCGGTACGTTTGAGCCGTATTGTTTCAGATGCTTAAGATTCAGGTAATCCAGTCCGTGTGCCAGGATTATAATAACTAAATAGGCCGCCAAGATAGATGGTAATCCAAACTCCATGCTCAAGCCCGCCTTACCTGCAAGGCCCGGCCCAGACAATCAAAAAGGTCCATCCACTTTTGCGCATCCTGATCCCCGGCTTCAGCCTTAGTCTGTATTTCAGGACAATGCTTCATATCCATCCGGTAATATAGATTTTGCGCCTTCCAAACATCGAGTTCCAGTTTCAAGGAGCGTGATATATTCAAGATATCTTCAATATCTTTCAGCCGGGCGAATTCATCCGGAGTTTGAGCAAAAACCTCCATCATACGGGTGATTTTTCGGCTCGCGACAAATCCCAGCATGGTTTTGTCGCGCTTAAAAGACCATCTTTTCATTTCCTGGGCTAATCTCCGCAAACGGCTGATATCTATTTCATCCTCCTCCAGCAGCCGACAAATATCCGTATTCAGGATGAACTCCACCGTAGTAGATAATATCTTGGGCAGCGGAACATGCATTTTGTCCATAACCTGGATAATCGGATAATGATGCTCGTAAATATGCCGGAAATAATCCTCGGTTTCCTTCAGGGCCGATGCCATAATCAAGTTCAAAATTTTGTTCTGCTCGTCGCGGAAAAGGTGCCAGAGGGAAAAATTATTGCGTCCGAAGTTTTCATCGGCCATACGGATCATTTCAGGAATATCACCTTTCAGGAAAGCGGCTTTAATCTCCTGATACATAATTTCAAAAGAACTCTCTCCTACATAAGGTTGTACTCCGCCGACTAAATTATGCCCGCCGAGATGCATTACAGCAAAGATCGCATGGTACTCCTCCCCGGTAATCTCGGAACGAACCCGCACCCGCCCGATTGCCATTTTCTGTTCGCCCCTTATCTCCCGTTCAAAGCTTTCCTGCCTGGCGGTATAACAGTATATCCTCATCTTATCCGTATAATTCTCAAACAAAGAGGAGACGGCATAATGAACACTTACCTTGCTTAAGTCGGTCAGCATGGGTTTGATATATTCCTGCCAGATCACTTCGCCATGCAAATATTCCGGAAAATTGCTCGGAGCTTCCCGCAAGTATTGGCAAAACTCCGGTTCCAGCGGAATATCAAAAACTTCCCGGGCCAATTGCATAGTCCGGGCGGCATACTGCATTACCTGCAGGGTTTCGATCCGGGATATTTCATCAAAGAACCATCCGCAACTGGTGTACATAAGCATGGCATGACGCTGAATTTCCAGCAGCTTCAAAATCCTGATTTTATCCTTCTGCTCCAAAGCGGGGTCAAAATTCCGGTGAAAAAAGTTATCCACAGATTGGGGTGATCGATTCAAAATAACCGCAATATAATCATCGCGTACTTGCCAGGGCTCTTTCGCATATCCCGCCATGGCCTCCTGGTAAAGCGGAACCAGCCGGTCCCGAAGTTTATCCATGGCTTCCCGGAGCGGTGCCCGCCAGGCCTGAGTCCATCCTTGATTTACCTCCGAGCCGCACCCGCAATTGCTTCTCCACCGCTCTATTCCATGGAAGCAGCTCCATGAAGTATTTTCATAAATCTCAACTTCCTGGACAGCCGGATATTTTTCCAGGTATTCGCCGTACACGGTAATCCGGGCTAAGTCCCGGGACTCAATATAATGCATGCAATACGCCAAGGCCATGTCGCCATAGCGATGGTGGTGTCCATAGGTCTCGCCGTCGGTCGCAATATTAACCAGTTGAGAAGTTCCTTCCCCATCTTCGGAAAAGGGCTGTAGCAGCCGCTGGGCCAAATTTTCCCCATTCTTTAAAAGACCGCCAAAAGCCACATCCCGTGCAATCGGACCGTCGTAAAAGAAAAGGTTAATCAATTTGCCCGAGGCTAGCCGGCAACTATACGGCATACGCGGATCAATCTTATTACCGCTTACGTCCTTCCATTTGTGACCACCAAACTTCCGCACGCGCTTGGCCTGGTGGGAAGCCAAAATGGTAAATTTTATTTCCTGTCCGGCCAGTATCTCCAGGGTTTCCACATCCACCGCGGTTTCGGAGAGCCACATACCTTCCGGCCGGCGTTGAAAACGCGATTCAAAATCCCGAATTCCCCAGATAACCTGGGTCATTTTATCCCGTGGATCGGCCAGCGGCATGATCATGTGATTATATACCTGGGCTATGGCTGATCCATGGCCGGAAAATCTCTTTTGACTCAAACGATCCGCTTCCAGGATCGCCTGGTAAATATCCGGATCGTGCCTCTCCAGCCAGGAAAGCAGAGTCGGACCGAAATTAAAGCTGATCTTGGAGTAATTATTAATAATATCAATAATCCGGTCTTGGCGCCCAAGAATACGGGCCGCCATATTCGGCGCATAACATTCCGCCGTGATCCTCTCGTTCCAATCGTGGTAAGGATAGGCGGAATCCTGCATCTCGACCTCTTCCAGCCAGGGATTCTCCCGGGGCGGCTGGTAAAAATGTCCATGAACGCAGATATATTTATCCATTTTCTTTTTGCTCCTTAATTCCTTAAAAAAAGTAATATATTAACCATTCGCTTTTCCGCACATGAATATTTTATACTGTTTTTTCAATCCCTCAAAAGCTGAGATATGCCGCACACGGAATGTAGGGGCGTTTAATTAAACGCCCCTACATCTGCCGGCAATGCCATTACAAACGGTTAAACTATCTCCAACAGAAACTATATAACATTTTTATTCGATTGGGAATGTTTTTCCACCTGCCCGGAACCCGCGGCCAGCCGAAAAAAAAGACGCGTAAACTACATTCAAAGGTTGCCTATTATGTTAAAAAACGATAAAATTTTTCAATTCCCGGACCTTATTTCTTTTTCACCGGGCAAATACGGAGCAGGCATATGAAGACAGTAAAATTCTCAGCCCAGCTTGGACTAAGCCGGAAAGAAATACTTCAGGAGAACTGGAGTACCATTATAAGCGTTCTTGTAATTCTATCTGCGCTGACAACCTTAATTGCCATCCTGCCGGTCCGGCACTACATCATAATCATACTGGCCTGGATCCGCGGGCTGGGGCCTCTGGGACCACTCGCAATCATCTTTTTGTATCTCATCACCTGCATACTTTTCCTGCCGCGTTCAATTGTATCTCTGGGCGCGGGATTTCTGTTTAGTGCCGGCGCCGGGCTGGCAACCGTCTCAATTGGAAGTACCCTGGGCGCTTGTGCCGCCTTTCTGGTCGGCCGAACATTAGCCCGCAAATGGCTTTTTCAAAAAGTATCCGGCAGCTTGATATTCAACACCCTTAATCAGGCGATCATTCGGCAAGGTTTTAGAATCATACTCCTGACCCGGTTAAATTTCATACTGCCTTTTAGCATGCTGAATTACATATCCAGCCTTACCAGAATCCCTCTCTGGAAATTCGCCCTGGCTTCATTTATCGGCATGCTGCCCGGTTCCATAGTATATGTTTATCTGGGTCAGGCCGCCGGATCGCTTTTAAAAGCCGTAACCGGGAATTTCCAGCAAACCCCGGCCCAGCAGTTATTATTCTGGATCGGACTGGCAGTTACTATTATCGTCAGCATCCTGGTTACCCTTTACGCCCGCCGCGCCTTGCAGCAAGCCATTAAAGAACAAAAAAACTCCGCCAATCGGATTCCCCGCTGAAATAACCCGGCCTGGGAGCCTGAGCAATTAGTTTCTCAGGCTCCAGAGCATTTGAGAGTAGATAGTAGAAATTAGACAAAATATCTCAAATGCGGTCTACTTTCTACTATCTACTCTCAAAAAACCAAATACTCAAGCTCCTAGGAGTCTGTCGAACTTAAGTCATTCTCCCCCTTTTGTAAAGGGGGCAGGGGGGATTTAATCAATAAAACGCCCGCTTTCATATGCAAAATCCCCCTCAATCCCCCTTTTTCAAAGGGGGAAGAGTGCTCAAAATCCAATTTTGTGCCTAAGTGATGAGCGACAATTAAAAATACCTTCCCGTTGCCTCAGATCAAAATGTTACCATATTTATCATAGTTCACAATGTCATT
>CBDUZI010000060.1:0-18698 GCA_965371665.1 uncultured bacterium | reverse complement strand
AAAGGGGGAGAATGACTAAAGTCCGACAAGCTCCTAGGAGCCTGTCGGACTTAGGCACAAAAGTGAATTTTGAGCACTCTTCCCCCTTTGAAAAAGGGGGATTGAGGGGGATTTTGCATATGAAAGCGGGCGTTTTATTGATTAAATCCCCCTGCCCCCTTTACAAAAGGGGGAAAATGACTTAAGTCCGACAGGCTCCTAGAAAGTGTAACACCATCAAACATTTCAGTTGCATCTATAATCTCCCCAACATTCCAGCTTCCTATATCCTGATTAAAAACGCTGGCGCTGTCAAACATAAAGTACATATTCGTTACATTTCCGGTGCTCCAGCTGCCTATATCCTGATTAAACGCGCTGGCGAAGCTAAACATCTCGCTCATATTCGTCACATTAGACAAGTTGGGAGCATCACTGGCATTTCCAACCAAATAGGAGCAGCCATGAAATGCGTTTCCCATGGATGTCCAGACTCCGGTTCCCCATTGCTCGATAGATAGTAACTTTTGGCTGTCGCCACTGTTATTGAAATAGATCCGGGGAAAAGCACCGCGTATTCTGACAGTATAGGTGCCGGCAGCAGCATAAACACAGGTGGTATTGCCTGTAATGCCTATATACTCAAATATACTGTCACCATCCAAATCCACATCATAGCTGTAGCCAGTACCTGTTGTAGGAATAGTGAATTGGGTGCCAGATGACGTGCCGGGGTTATCGGTTTTTACAGTGATCACAAAATCATCCGCAGGCACTGCTCCCTTTGCGCTTTGGGGCAGCCAAAGACCTAAAGATATGAATAAAACAAAAATTAGAGTCAGAGTATTGTTCCGCATAATTATCCGTCTCCGTTCTCTTTTTCGCAGAGTTCCGGGATCTTTTTTTACTTTGTTTTTGAGATTAAGTCAATTTTCACTGGGAGCCGGCAGAGGTTGCGGGGAGCAGCTTAACGGTGTGTCGCATTTTCCGGGGGAAGATCAGGTGTCAGCTTATAATCTTAAGCCTCTACTTGGTGCCGGAGTGGCCTTCCCCAATATTATTGCAGTTAAGTTGATTGATTCACAGACGTCTTGGTTTATACGAACACGCAAAACTCCGGCACTTAATTTGAGCGCCGGCTTTTCACCCTATTGGGGCTGTGGTTGCAAAACTCTCAAAGGCGATAAATTTAATCTTACAGGAATTATACTGAATATCAGCTGTAAGCTTTTCATTAAGCACATAGGCATTTTCCGTGTTCCGGCATCTATCCAAAAACCGTTTGAGCCCTTTGGGTATATCCGGTTTCGTCATTATACTTTTTACCTCCAGGGTTATAGTATTATACCCTTCCGAGTGTCCAATCAAGCGGGTTAATTCCATTTCCTCCTTTGCAAAAGGGGAAGACTTTTGTTATTATAGCACAATTGCAGGTTAAGTCCGTCCGGCTCCTGGCTGAAGTATTTTTTGTTATCCTACCTGGGTAACACCGCTTATAAATAATCCGGCAAGCTGTGGGCGGCAACTCTATAGCGGTAAATAAAACCATGACATTTATAACCTATAGTTTATTTTATATTATGCTTTTATATTTCCAGGGAATTGGAGTGTCTGTTTTTGTCATTCCGACAGACCTGAGAAAATATAGTATTTTTATAATACCTGTAATCGGTTATTGCATCACAAGTATTTTAGGATGGTATGGTTATTTTTTTAATCTTCCCGGCACGGATGCTTATGCCAAATATCTGTTGCTTCCTACAGGTGTATTGTTGATATATCATCTGATCAGGAAAAATCGAAACGCTGTCTTTAATGGATATTTAAATAGCTTTAAATCAAATCTTCTTCCCATCCTAATGGGCCTCGTTGTCATTGTTGTTTTTTCAGTGCCTTTTTTGAATCACAAAGACGGGCTGACTTCTGTATCGTATATTAATAATGATATTGCCAATACGGCTTCAGTATCGAAATTCATTAAAGAATTTTCCCGGCATGACAAAACCGGGTTGTTAGGGCAGGCGGATGTTTATAAACACCAGGTTGATGATCAAATATTGGGCGGTCCGTTTTTCAATTCTTTTTTTTCATCGTTGATGAGTTTGAAACCCTACCAAGTCCAAAATATAAGTTTTTCGGTCTTTTTTCTTTTTGGTCTCTTTCTGGTCTATGTTCTGGCAAGGGAATTATTCAAGTACAATAAAAAATCCGCTCTGGTGATCATGGCGCTTTTCGGCCTCAACCCCCTGATGTTTTTTACTAATCATCTGAGCTTTCAAGGACAAATTGTATCTCTGAGTTTGGTGCTCAGCTCATTTTTTATTTTGCTTAAAGTGGCGAGGGAAGCAACGGAATTGAAGAAAGTGTGGTCATATTTAGCTTCGTTTGTGCTGATCAATTGCGGAATTGCTTTGACATATAATCATATTTTTCCTTTGCTGTTCCTCCCGGTTGTTTTAATGGTGGTCATTCAGGGGAGTATCGAGAAAAGTTATCGGAAAGCACGGAATTGGTTGATCTTCACATCTGTCGGCATAGCTTTCATGGCAATGCTTTTACCTTATAAAGCTGTCGCGATTATTAAAATGACTCTCTCCAGATTCGGGTCGATGAACGGCTGGTATTTTCCGCTGTTTACGCCTGACACTATATTTGGGTTTACCTTAAACCGCGTCAATCTGGAAGCGCCTCATTTATCTAAGCATGTTTTGTTGTCAGCGATTCCTGTAGTTGTCGCCGTTCTGGGATTGATTCGTTGCTATCGAAAAGACAAACAAACATTTTTTCTTTTATTTTCTTTTCTCTTCACAGCAATTAGCTTGTACTTGGTATGTGCCTTTGGGGGCAGCCATGAACAAGGTTGGGGCGGATACAGGAGTTATAAAATTCTATCTTTTTATCTGCCTTTTATAATTCTTTCAGGCTTGCATTTATTCAGTGAAGTGGAGTTTTCATCGCGCAAAATCAAGGCGGTGTTGCTTTCTTCGGTTTGCTGCATTTTTTTACTAGCCAATGGTTATTCGACGGTTATGCTCACCAAAATGATCATAAAAAAAAATCGCTCAGCAACACACGATATGGCAGACCTGGAGAAAGTGGAAAAAATGCCTGATGTACAATCCATTAATATTCTTTCTAATACCTGTTGGGACATTCTGTGGGAAACGCATTTTTTATACAGAAAAAAATTATATTTTAAAAATAAAATTTCCTATCATGGGGTACTCGTTGGTACGGAAGGGGAATGGGATTTAATCAACATAAAGAAAAACGACTGGGATAGAACTAATGAAAGGGAAATCATTACTCTTAATGATACCTACATTCTGGTGAAAACTAAAGAATGATATGTCTGGAATAGTAAATCCCCTGCTAGGAGCTTGTCGGACTTAGGTATAAAATTGGATTTTGAGCACTCTTCCCCCTTTGAAAAAGGGGGATTGAGGGGGATTTTATCAGGCTGTATCCCGCAAGTGACACACCAAATCAGGGTTAGCATAATAAATAAATATTTTTGTAGGGGCGATTCGCGAATCGTCCAATAAATGTAGGGGTAGGCCCCTGTGCCTACCCAATGTACCTATAGGGGACGTGTTGATCGTCCCCGAATACACAATCCAACCAAAAATACCGCAACTGGAAGGATAAACTGTCGGATGCATGGACAAAGGCGAGAGCAGATAAAACCCGGATTGAAGGTCGCGATTGTAATGAAGCCGGATCAGCGCAGCGGGCGATTAACCGAGGGTGTGGTAAGCGGGTTGTTGACAAAATCAGCATTTCATCCGCATGGTATAAAGGTGCGATTAACGGAGGGACAGGTTGGCCGGGTGCAAAAGATTCTGGAGTAGGTTTTTAAAGTCCCTGCTGCTTTTTACCGAAGCTTTTCATAGCATCTTAGCATCCACTATTTGGAGGACATTGTGAAACCATTCCATTCCCCTGGTCGTAGCGCAGTTTATTTTTCCGGTCTTTTCATGCTTTGCGCTGCCATCGGACATGCCAACACCTACAGCGTCACCAATACCAATGACAGCGGCAGCGGTTCATTCCGCCAAGCAGTCTTAAATGCGAATGCCAATGCCGGACCTGATAGCATTACCTTTACCGGCGGCTTGGGAACCATTACGGTTGCTTCTTACATTAGTCTTGATGGAACAGTTGCCATGAACGGCAATGGCACACAGGTTGTTTCCGGTGGCACAACTTCCAACCTGGTTTATTTTGCAGCCGGTAGTGACGGTAGTACGATTACCGGGATGGCTTTCATTCAATCTGCCGGTTATGGTCTTTCGCTCGCTTCCAATTGTAACCAAGTCTATAATTGCCGCTTTGGAACAAACTGGATTGATACGCCCGGTTTGGGGAACAACTTTGGCCTCCTGGTTAACGGTAGCCAGTATAATGATATTGGCGGGACAACTCCCGGTGAAAAAAATGTTTTTTCCGGTAATAACAATACCGGTTTAGGCGTATACAATGCGATCGGCACCCGTATCCGGGGTAACTATATTGGCACTAATGCTGCGGGCACAGCTGCGCTGGCCAATCTCACCGGACTCCAATTGTACGGCAATACCATGATGACCATGGTCGGGGGTAACCGTTTGGCCGGCGAAGGTAATTTGATTGCCGGTAATTCCACTTATGGGATTTACTTTAATGATACGGAGGTATTCGGAAATACCCTTGCAGGAAATACCGTGGGTGTTGGTTTAACTCAGGATATTGAGATTCCCAATCAGGTCGGCGTGATGCTTTACAAATCCTCCGGAAATTACCTTGGTCTTCCCTCCTTAGGCTATGAAAATATTATTGCCGGAAGCAATTTCTATGGCATCTGGCTCTGGGTTGGCAGCACTGCGACGGATACCCATCCCGCTTTGAATCGTATCCAGAATAACTATATTGGTATCTGTCCTGACACCGGCAATGTCTATCCTAATGTAAATGGCATCTTTTTAAATTATGCCAACAGCAATTTAATCGGTGGTGATTATGCTGCCAATGAAGGCAATGTTATTTCCGGTAATACCAGTCATGGAATTTATATGCTGGAAGGGGCCGGTAATACCATTAGCGGTAATCTGATTGGCACAAATATAAATGGCACAGCTGAAGCCCACAATAGCGGTTGCGGCATCCGGATTAGAGCCGGCTCTGACAATTATATTGGCGGTGCCAATCTGTCTATTGCTCTCCGGCAGGGTAATCTTATTTCCGGAAATTACCAGCACGGGCTGTCCTTGGAACGCAGCGTCATTGGCGAGCAACAAAGACGGAATCAAATCTACGGCAACTGGATCGGACTCGCTCTGGGCGGCACTGTTACGATTCCCAATCTTCAGAGCGGTCTTAATTTTTATATTAATGCCGGCGACAACATTATTGGCATGCAAAGCAGCAACTATCGTAATGTGGTTTCCGGAAACGGCGCTTATGGATTCCGTGCTCATTACGGTTTTAACAACCAGGTGGCGGGCAATTATTTCGGAACCGATATTAATGGAACAGCTTTTCTGCCTAACACCAATGATCCCATTTACTGGACCAACCGTTACCGCAACCGCATTGGCGGCACTGCAGCCGGTGAAGGTAATATTATTTGCGGCGCCGGTACCAACGGTATTTATTTGTCCGACAGTTTTGAAAATACAATTATTGCCAACTATATCGGGACCTTGGCAAACACCACGGTTACCTCTCCCAACCTGACCAATGGCATTTATTTGACAAACTGGAGTTACACCAACTGGATTGGGCTGGAAGGCACAAATCTGGGCAACCTGATTGCCGGACCGGATAATGGCATTCAAATTGCCCATGACAATGCTGATGGCGTTATGCTCAGCACCAATACCATCTGCGCCTTTAGCAACGCGGGCATTATTCTTGCCGGCGGGGCTAATAACAACCAGGCCGCGCCTGTCATCACTTCGCATTCGGACGATTGGCTCTATGGCGCCTGTGTCAGCGGTGATGATGTGATTGAAGTGTTTGTCTCCGACCGCGCAGAAGGCTCGGCGGGCGGCAGTCTGACCTATGTGGGACGTACCACAGCCATTGTCGGAACCTTATGGGGCTTGAACTTTCCGGGCCGTTTCACCACCAGCGGCGAAGTCTTCACCGCCATTGCCAGCAATGACCGCAACAGTTCGGCTTTTGCCTCCAATTATATGATCCCCTATCCGGCAACCCCGACATTCACTGTCACCCCCACTGCCACGATCACACTGACCCGGACGGTTACACCCACAGGAACACACACCGCAACCCTAACCAGCACGGCTACGTATACTGCAACGCCGACGGCTACGCCCTCATCCACTATCACAAGCACCGGCACGGCAGGTGACACGCCGACTTTCACCTACACACCGACAGCAACTTTAACTGCCACGCCCAGCGCCTCGGCAACCCCGGCCGCCACGTTTACCCTCACGACATCTCCGGGGGACACCGGCACTTTCACTGCCACCCCGAGCGTGACCTTGACCGCCATAGCAACGCCCACTTTCACCGCCTCTCCGGCTGCGGCGAGCGCGGATAAAACCATCAGCGCCTATCCCAACCCGTCACGGGACAAAGTGTATTTCCATGTACCGGAATTTAATTCCGGACAGTTGCGAATCATGGTTTTTAACATCAATAGTGAGCGGGTTTTCGAATTGTCCAGCACTAACCCGGTGGAAGTTCTTTCCTGGGATTGCCGTAGTATGGGCGCAGGTATTTATATCGGCCTGATAACGATTGATAATGAAAAGGTGCGATCTTTCAAAATTGCAGTATTGAAATAATGCCGGAGTGGCCGAGATATCTCGCGGAGATTCCGAGCTCAACGCTCGGAATGACAAACACGGGCATTCCGCTAAAACTGGCTTTCCGCAACCGAAACTAGCTAGGAGTCTGTCGGACTTTAGTCATTCTCCCCCTTTTGTAAAGGGGGCAGGGGGGATTTAATCAATAAAACGCCCGCTTTCATGTGCAAAATCCCCCTCAATCCCCCTTTTTCAAAGGGGGAAGAGTGCTCAAAATTCACTTTTGTGCCTAAGTCCGACAGGCTCCTAGAGACTGAGCAATTAGTGCGTTTTGTCATTCCGCATGATATTTATATTCCCGTAGGGGCGGGTTTTAAACCCGCCCCTAAAATTAATTCCTTTAAAATCAAAGTCTCTGGATTCCCGCCTGTCCTGGATGGTTTAGTCCAGGGATTAAAACATTCGGGAATGACAACCTGAAAAAACCAACTAATTGCTCAAACTCCTAGCGCCGGATGTTTTTACTTAGTATCTGTTCTACTTTCCCCAGCAGGGACTGAAAATCGAACCTCTTTATCAGACGTCCGGCTTCTTGATAAATAACTTCATGATCTTCCAAGGCCGTGATTACCAAAATAGGTATCTTAATACCCTCTTCCTCCAGGGTTTGGCTCAATTGCTGGCCATTGATATACGGTAATTTTAAATCAAGAATAAGCAAATCAAAGGTTCTTGATTTAAGCCAGTCCAGCGCCTCCACCCCATTTTCCGCTCCGGTCACTTTGTATCCCCGGTCTGCCAGGAAGGCCAGCATGGGTTCACGAATGGAATCTTCATCCTCCACCGCGAGAATGTTGTAACATTTTCCGCTCATATGTTCAACTCCGCAGAAATAATCGGAAGCCGCACAATAAAGGTGCTTCCCCGTATCATCCGGTAGTCTCTTGGGCCCCGGCTTCCGGCCGTTGCTCAGGATTTTTACGCGCCGCCCGGCGGCTCTGCCGCCGCTCTTCCACTTCGCGGCTTTTTTCACCCTCCCAGCCCAAATCCCCCGGCTGGTAAAAGCGCGCATCCCGCAATTTATCGGGAAGATAATCATCCGGAGTCCAATGTCCTTTATAATCATGGGCGTAACGGTATCCCCGGCCGTATCCCAGAGACCGCATCAAAGACGTGGGTGCGTTGCGGATATGCAGCGGAACTTCGAGCTCCCCCTGTTGATTAATAACCTGCCGGACTTTTTCATAACCGGCTTCCAGTGCGTTGCTTTTGGGCGCGAGGGCCAGATAAACGGCTAATTCCGCCAGAGCCAGTTTTCCTTCCGGCAGCCCGATAAAATCAAAAGTTTGCTGCGCGGCCGCTGCCATGAGCAGCGCCTGCGGATCCGCCAATCCGATATCTTCGCCGGCCATACGCGCCATACGCCGAAGAAGAAAGCGTGCGTCTTCCCCGGCCTCGAGCATACGGCCTAACCAGTAAAGCGCGGCATCAGGATCAGAACCGCGTATGCTCTTATGGAGAGCGGATATGAGATTATAATGCTCTTCGCCGGATTTGTCATACCGCAAGGCTTTCTGCTGCACGGCCTCCTCGGCCAGGGGCAAGGTAATACAATTGGTCTGTGTTTTCCGGATAAGGTTGGCGGCCATTTCCAGCCCGTTAAGCGCGGCGCGCGCATCTCCGTGGGCGCTCGCGGCCAGATATTTAAGGCTCTGCTCGTCCGCCTCCAATCCCTTATCGCCCAAACCGCGTCCGGATTCGGCTAAGGCCCTTTGCAGAATTAAGAGCAAGTGATGAGCATCTAATGACTTAAGCACAAATACCCGGCATCGGGAGAGCAGCGCGGAATTTACTTCAAAGGAAGGATTCTCAGTGGTAGCACCCATCAGGATAATTGTGCCGCGTTCCACAAAAGGCAGAAAGGCATCCTGCTGGGCTTTATTAAAACGGTGTATTTCGTCGATAAAAAGAATCGTACGGCGCTGATGATATTTCAAAAGCTCCCGGGCCTCGGCAATGACCCCTCTGAGCTCCTTGATTCCAGCAGCAACCGCAGAAAAAAAACGAAAAGCCGCTCCGGTATGGCCGGCAATAACCATGGCGATCGTGGTCTTGCCTGATCCCGGAGGTCCCCAAAATATCAGGGAGGGCACTTGATCGCTTTCAATCGCATGACGCAGCACCTTGCCCGGCCCCAGGAAATGATCCTGTCCTAATATCTCATCCAGGCTCTGGGGACGCATACGATCGGCCAGGGGTGCGCCCACGGCGTCTATGTTCCAAGCATGGTCAAAAAGATCCATGAGAGACTCCGCTTTAGCCCTCATCTCCCGAATTAATCGGATTCATAACCAGACCGGTAACCAATTTGGGCAAAAAATAAGTGGATTTCTGCGGCATAATTTCACCCTGCCGGGCTAAATCCCATATGGCCTTTAAATTCGGCAGGCCGGGAAGAAAAACCGCTTGCGCCTTCCCTTGGTTAACCGCCCGCCGGATTTGCGCGAGATCATGAGAAAAAGTAATTCGGCCCTGTTCCTCTCCCGGACGAATACCCAGCAAATCATCCAGGATCAGGAGGTTGAGAACTACTACATCCAAGCGGCCATAGATACGGGAATGGCTGGCTAAACGAGCCATAATCCGGGTAACAAAATCACCGCTTTTTAATTTTAAGAGGCAGACGCCATCTTCCCCCCGGCCCAGAAAACCGATGACAGGATTTTTCACTTCATTGGCCGACCTGGTCTGGACCGCGGGCAAACCGGATGCAACGTCTACTTTTTCAATTTCAAAATTCTTTTTAATCTCCTTCCAAAATCGCCGCCATTTTTCCTGGGATACTCCCTGAATAAGCCGGTAAACCGGCCAAACCGTCAAGCCCGAATCATGCGTATCGGTCAGGCACATCATAACGGAATCTGCTCCGTCTTCGCCGGGCCGGGAAAATTCTTTCTGATAGGCTAGAGCGGTCGCGTAGCGGTGATGGCCGTCGGCAATCATAAGTTTCTTGCCCTGAAATATTTTTTGCATATCTGCTATGTTCGAGGGCTTGGTTATAACCCAAAGCCGCTGGCGGCAGCCCGACCAATCTTTGAAATCATAAACCGGCGTGCGCTGCACGGCCCGGGTTAAAATCCTGTTGATATTTCCCGAGGGATCACGATAGAGTGCAAAAACCGGGGAAAATCCGACTTTCGTTTCCCGCAGCAGGTTCAAGCGGTCTGTCTTGGGTCCGGCGAAGGTTTTTTCATGAGGAAATATTTTCCGCTCACTAAAGGGCTCTAATTTCACCCGGGTTAATAAGCCGGTGAATTCCTTGCTTGCCCCCCGGGGATCGGTGTACTCGGTTTTTTGTATATATAAGGCCGGTTTCGCTTCCTTGACTAACACCTCATCAGCCAGCCACTGGTTTAAAGTACGGCGGGCCCGGCTATACCGGTTACGTTCGGCCGTATCGGCGGAAGTAGTCTTCCCCAGTTCCAGCCGGATAATATTATTCGGATGCATACGGTAAAAACGCTGCTGGTCGCGGGAGGAAATAATATCATAGGGCGGCGTAACGAGCCGGGGTATCTCCCGGCCGTAAGCCGGAGCAAAACGCAAACCCCGGAAAGGAGTTAAGCAAGCCATTATTCGTTTCTCTCAGACTGCAGCTTAACCCGGTCTTTCCAGGTAGTCATAGCCACAATCTCTTCATTAGTGTTGCGAAGCCGCTGGGAAAGAATAGTAATAATCTGAGTTAAAAGATTATACGCCATTGCCAAATCCTCCTGCAGCATGGCATCAAAACGGTCTTTGTTAATCACCATACAACGTGTTTCTTCCAAAGCAATAACATTGGCGGAATAGGGCAGATTATCAAACAGGGACATTTCACCAAAAATGGATTGAGTACCCAGAGAAGTAATAATTTTAGCTTCCTTACCTTCCACTTTTTTAGTCACGCGAACCCGGCCTTTTACGATAACATACAGGGCGCCACCTAATTTGCCTTCTTCCAGAATAATCGTATTCGCAGGAAAAAGCCTAATGCGGGCCAGTTTAAATATTTTTCCAAGCTGCTCCTCGCTCAATTCCTCGAAAATATTAATGGTTCTTAGGAGGCTGACTTCCATCTTCATCCCTTCTTTCTTATCCGGCTAAAAGTGCCGCGATATGTCACCCACGGAACGTATATCTAATAGCCGATTTGAGTTCCCCGGACTTGCCCCCGGGGGCATCTATTGTTTTTCGTAGGGGCGGCCCTCCGTGGCCGCCCGCAGTTTGGTTCAAAATAAGGGCCGGCCCTTACAACTGACGGTCTTATCATGACACCGGGTTAATAAGTTATGCGTAAAACTTCCAGCTTGGCACATACCGGATTCCGGGCTTTTTCTTCATCTATCGGTTCCCGTGACTCAATCCGGTATATACTCTGATCCGGAACCCGGTTCATACTGCCCAGCGCTACGGCTAATGACCCCCCCACGGCAAAGCCGATAATCATCCAGGTATTTGCCTGGCGAAACTCGGTTGGAAACTTACCCTGCACCATGGTGTCAATGGACATAACTGCCAGATAACTGTAAAATGCGGTAAACGGCAGAGATACCAGGAAATGAACCTCAAAATCCTTAAGCGTATTGTTTTCCTCGTAAAGCCTGGCACTCGCCGTATTCCCGTTAGTATCAATTCTTTTGCTGTTCCCGGCTGGGTTCGTCGTTTCAACCGCTTTCTGACCGCAAATTGTGATCTGGGATGGAGTTTGCTTCTGGGCCTGTACGCCCGGCGCGCAGAGAAAACAAACTGAACCGACAATCCCTATAGCAAACATTCTCATGCCAATACCTATAATACCACCTTATTTAAAGGATATTCAATAATCCCCTGGGCTCCGGCGTTCTTTAATTGCGGAATAATATCACGAACTACTTTCTCATCTATAACAGTCTCAACATCCAGCCATTGACCGTCCGTTAATCCGGCAATAGTCGGTTTGAGCAGCGCCGGAATTAAACTCAATATTTTTTCCAGGTCGGTCTTCCGCACATTCATTTTAAGACCCACTTTTACTTCCGCCAGGAGAGCGCCCTGCAAAAGAATATTCAAGTTCTCAATTTTTTCCCTTTTTTTCTGGTTTTTCCAGGCTTGCCGGTTGGCGATTAAAAGCGTGGTAGATGATAAAATAGTTTCAACTATCCGCAAATTATTGGCACGCAAGGAGCTGCCGGTCTCGGTTAGTTCTACCACCGCGTCCGCCAGACGCGGCGGCTTGGCCTCCGTAGCACCCCAGGAAAATTCCACTTCCGCCTTAACCTTTTTTTTCCGTAAATAATCTTTCACGACGTTCACAAGTTCAGTCGCCACTCGTTTACCGCTTAAATCCCGGACCGATCGGATAGAAGAATTTTCGGGCACAGCCAGCACCCAGCGTACCGGACGCAAACCCTGTTTGGCATAAATTAATTCGGAAACTGTATGCACCTTGGCCCGGTTTTCCGCCGTCCAGTCCGCTCCAGTCAGCCCAACATCCAGGTCGCCGGATTCTACATAGCGGGGAATCTCCTGAGCCCGTACCAGCATAAGCTGTATCTCCGGATCGTCAATCCCGGGATAGTAACTCCGGGCACTGCCGGTGATTTCATAGCCCGCTTTTTTCATTAAGGCCATGGTTGATTCCTTTAGACTTCCGGCCGGTAAAGCTAATTTCAGAAGCACTTTCAGCCACCTTTCTACATATTGGATCAAATCCCCCCTCCAGGCCGGAGAATTTAATACTTTATATCATTGTCATACCACTTGCGCAAGAATTTTATTTGACTTTTATTAATTAACGGTTATCATTAAATCTCTTTGCTGGTTTCTGTTGCGGAAAGGTTGTTTTATAAAAGGTTGTCATACCCGAATGATCGTATCCCTGGACTAAATCATCCCCTGGACCAAATCATCCAGGACGGGCAGGACAGGCGGGTATCCAGTAGGGGCGGGTTTCAAACCCGCCCCTACAATTAACTCTTTGAAAATCAAAGTCACTGGATTCCCGCTAAAGGCATGCTGGAATGACATAACTCCATTAATTAGAAAAAAACTTCCCGCATAGAAACCAACTAATACAAGGACAGTGTAGACATGACTTCTCAACCTCGGCCGCTCCGGTGGACGACCTATTTATTTATTCTACTTTGCCTCTCCCTTTTTTGCTTTACGCTTAGTTCTCTGATAACCACCCGCTTATTAAAACGTGTCAGCATAGTCAAGGTTCCCGCTCTCCGGCACAAAAGCGTAGAATCCGCCCGCAGCATTTTGCGGATTAAACGTTTACGCATTGAAATCGCCGAGTTTCGTTTTGACCGGCGCATTCCGCTTAATAGTATCATTGCTCAAGTCCCCGCGGCGGACCAAAGCGTTAAAAGCGGACGCACCATCCAAATAGTTGTATCCCGCGGCTCCCCGGCGGTAAAAATCCCGGATATCTCAGGATTAGAACTGCGCAAAGCCTCCTTGACTCTGGGCGAGAAGGGTCTTAATATCGGCCGCACTACCCGGATTTTCGATATCCAGTCCCCTAAAAATACTATCCTGGACCATACTCCGGCAGCCGGAGATTATGCCAACCGTGGGTCGAGCGTTAACTTATTGGTTTCTCAAGGCCCCCGTCCGACATGGTATATCATGCCCAAATTAAAAGGCTGGAACATTGATGATGCCACCCGGATGTTAAACCATATTGGCATAGAATTACGGGAAATCAAGCGCCGGCAGGATGACAACCGGCCTTCCGGAACTATTCTCGAGCAAACTCCCAAACCCGGCGAACGCGTACAAGCCAATGACCCGGCCGGGCTGACGGTCTCAATTCAATCAGCCGACCAGCAGCAAACTACCCGCCTGGCAACGGTAAAATATCGTGTCCCTCCGGCCAATATGGAAGTACGCATCAAAATGGTTGCGCGGGATGATACGGGCTTGCATGAAATTTACAACGCCATGGAAAAACCCCATAGTGAATTCACTATTCGGAGAATCATCCATGGCTCCCAGGCTATTTTGTACATATATATCAATGGAAAACTGCACGAGGAACGTCAACTATGAAAATCAAGATCGCGCCTTCAATTTTAGCCGCCGATTTTACGCGTTTAGGCGAAGAGATTAAGCAGGTTGAGAAAGCTGGGGCTGATTTGTTGCATCTGGATATTATGGACGGGCATTTCGTTCCCAATATCAGCTTTGGTCCGCCAATAGTTACCGCCATCCGTTCGGTAACCGGCCTCTATCTTGAAGCCCATCTGATGATTCTCAATCCAAATAAATTTATACCGGCCTTTGCAAAAGCCGGAGTGGAGAGAATCATAATTCATGCCGAAAATAATCCGGATTTGCCCCAGACCTTAAACCATATACAGAACCTGGGACTTAAGGCCGGCATCTCGATTAAACCTCAAACCCCTTTGGACCTTATTCTTCCTCATCTTTCGCTGCTGGATACTATTTTATTCATGACCGTTAAGCCCGGTTTCGGAGGACAAGCTTTTATGCCCCAGGTCTTGTCCAAAATCCGCGCCGGGAAGGACTTTGTCGCAGGTCATGATTACCCGATAGACATCGCCGTAGATGGCGGAATTGAACCGGCCACAGCCTCCCAGGTCATTGACGCGGGCGCCAATGTACTCATCGCCGGCACCTCGATCTTCGGAAATCCAAATAAGTCCGAAGCAATCTCCCGCCTTAGAAATCCCGGTTAAATCGCAGCGGCCTGTCGGACTTAAGTACAAAATCTGATTGTAAGCACTCTTCCCCCTTTGAAAAAGGGAGATTGAGGGGGATTACGCATATAAAAGCGGACGTTTTATTGATTAAATCCCCCCTGCCCCCTTTACAAAAGGGGGAGAATAGCACCTGCAGTACCATTAGGCTTTCCGGTTTTCAAGCCGCCTGGGAAACAATCTTTATGGACCCTTGGGAATCCTCTAAGGGGTAATGCCAGGGTAAAATTAACGTAAACGTGCAGCCTTGCCCTAAACGGCTCGTTACCCATATTTTACCTCGCATAACTTCCAGTATCTTTTTACATAAACGCAATCCCATCCCTACGCCGCCAACATGTCGCGTATAAATATTTTCCGCCTGATAAAACTCTTCAAAAACCCGGGTGAGAATCTCCTCCGAAATGCCGGGACCTTGATCCGTAACGATAATTTTCAGATAATCCATGTTTTCCAGATCAGACAAATCCACATACGATCTCGGCAGATCATCCTCTGGAAACGAGTCTGCGCCTTTCCATTGGTCCACCGAGAGCCGGATATGGCTTTCCGGCGGACTGAAGGAAATAGCATTATCAATCAGAATAAGTATAAGTTGATTAAGACGGTAGGGATCCGTAATTATGGGCCTTAGTGACGGAGGTTTTTGAATTTCAAGCCGGAGACGATTCTGCTCACAAATATTTCTAACCGTTCCCTCAACTTCCTTGAGAATGCAGGAAATATCCGTAGGTATAGTTCGGAGACTGAATTCGTTAGTTTCCAGATAAGCAATATCGATCATTTTATCCACAATCCGGTTCAATTTTTGGCTGTTCTGCATCACCATACTGAGATATTCGGTCTGGCGCGAATTTAATTCTCCGGCCTTTTGGCCCAACACCAGTTTTAAAAATCCATGAATTGAAGTAAGCGGAGTACGCAGCTCGTGGGCGATCATGGCGATAAATTCTTTCTTCATCCGCTCGAGTTCACGTAATCTTTGGTTCTCCAAAGACAACTCCCGGCGTTCCAAAACCCGGCAAACAGTCATTTTTAGCAAATCATTCGAAAAGGGCTTCACCAGAAAATCTCTGGCTCCAATTTTCATAGCTTTAATAGCAGTCTCAATAGTTCCATAAGCCGTCATCATGATAACCTCGGGACAGCCGGGCATCTTGCAGATTTCTTCCAGCGTGTCCAATCCGGAAATCCCCGGCATACGGATATCCGAAATTACCAAGTCATATTCTTCTCCCTGCAAAAAATTAAGCGCATCCTTGCCATTATCCAGGCAGTGGATTTTATAGCCTTCTTCTTCCAGCAACATTTGAAGAGCAGTCCGAATACCAAGTTCATCCTCTACAATAAGTATGCGCTCGTTCAATTTTTATTTCTCCCTGAAAGATATTCAGTATACTGTTCCGTATGCCGGCAACAGTCTGTTGCACCGGCTTGAGACTGCACTATTTCCCTTGCGCTTCATTTTATGGGCATCCAATAAAATATGCAACTGAAATTTGTTTATTTTAAAAGATTTATTTGGATAGTTTCCATTGCAAAAAGAGAATTTTCTGAAAGGATTATCATACCCGAATGATCTTATCGGGTATGACAAAACCGACTAAATGCTCTGGAGCCTGAGCAATTAGTCGGTTTTTCAGGTTGTCATTCCCGAATGCTCTTATCGGGAATCCAGAAAAGCATTATTTTATAAGCATTGAAAAATCCCTGGATTCCGGCTTCAAGCATGCCGGAATGACAAAACGTACTAATTGCTCAAGCTCCTAGTCATGGAGTATATTTATTTTACGTGAATCTCTAAAGGATGCTTAACCAGCCGAGCTCTCTTTCTGGTAACGCTCTGAAATATATTGCATAATATTAAAGGCATCATTTAGACCAAGCTTTAAAAAACGAATGCCCGCATGATATTTCTTTCTTTCAGACGATACACGAACAACCTCTGCCAAACTCCTTATCCGCCGGTTATGGCTTGGCAGGGAAAAATTCAAAGCCATCAGGGCGTCTGATTCTATCGGCTCAACAGTTTGCAGCATTAATCCGGAAACCGATAAATTGTTTATTTTCCCTTCCGCATAGGTATTCTCCATGATCGGCTGCAGGCTATCCGGCACGCTGAATATTTTATATTTTATACCAAAATCAGCCGGCATTCTTAAAAAAGACCTCCGATCCCGATTCAACTTAACCACTACTTTTTCACGAGCACTCATTACTGAATACGGCATCTTATCCTCCATAAGCGCTAACGAATTTTTCAACTATCATGGGATCGAATTGTGTTCCCGCGCCGCATTTTAGCTCATTTAGAGCGGATTGAGAGCCCAGACTATCGCGATAAGGACGGATACTGGTCATAGCGTCAAACGCATCGGCTACCGCAATAATTCTTGAATACAGTGGAATGCTATTTTCCTTAAGCCCATCCGGGTAACCGGAACCGTTGAACCACTCGTGATGATGACGTATGGTTCTCGGGCCATCTTCCAGAAATTTAATCGGTTCAACAATACTGGCTCCCAAAACCGAATGGTTTTTAATGATACTCCACTCTTGTTCAGACAAGGATGTTGACTTGCGTAATATTCTCTCTTCAATGCCAATTTTACCAATATCATGAAGCAAAGACAGATACTCCAAGCGGCGTAATTCTACCTGACTAAATTCTAACTGATTTGCAATCATCATGGTATACCGTGTAACCCGGTCGGAATGACCATAAGTATAGGCATCTTTAGCTTCCACCGCTGAAATCAGGGCGCGGATAGTATCCGCAAAATGGCCCTGAAGTTCGGCATAAAGCTGGGCATTCTCTATGGCAATAGAAGCCTGGTTGGCCAGGGTAATGGCAAATCGCAGATCTTCTTGAGTAAATTTTCTTCCCCCGGCACGGTTCGCCAGCAACATGGCGCCCAGAATCCTGGATTTCCTTTTAAAAGGTAAAATCAGGAGAGACCCTAAATCAGAAGCAACCTCCGGTTTCACCTTTAAAGAACTTTGATGATTGACATCTTCCACTAAAAGCGGTTCGCCCTTCCATATAATCCAGTCAATCGCGTCCTGGTCCAGGCAATCATTTTTATGCGTCGGCCTCGCGTCTTCCGTGGAATACGAAATGTTTAAGGCAATGCCCGGTTCTTTGTAATTATAAAGAAAAAGCCGGGCTTTATCCGCCACTAAGGTTTGCCGGCCCATTTCCAGAATAATCGAGACCATTTTACTAATTTCTAAAGTAGAGTTTATAGTTTTACCGATTTCATGTAGAATCGCCATCTCAAATACCGTGCGGTCGAGTTTCTGATTCATTAAATTCAAACAACGGTTCTTGCCCTCCTGCTGAAATAACTTGTACTCCAGTTTTTTTCTCTCATTTTTCAAGGCATTGTTCACAGCTTCCCGCAGACGCTCAATTTCAAAAGGCTTGAGAATAAAATCACTGGCTCCCTCTTTTACGGCGGTCACAGCAGACTGAATCGTTCCATAGGCCGTTAAAATAATAACCGGAACCGGCTGCTTCATCTTCTCCTTAATCTCCTTCATGAGAACTATGCCGTTCATATCCGGCATACGGACATCGGTTAAAACCAGGTCATATTCGTGTTTCTTCAGGAGTAATAAAGCCTCCCGTCCATTAGATGCCGTATCAATAGCATGCCCTTCGTCCGAAAGAAAAATATCCAGAGATTCTCGTATTCCTCTTTCATCATCAACTACAAGAATTTTTGACATCGCAACCTCTTGGGAATTTATTTCAACAATTTATTACTATGCAAGATGCTTACCAACTTTTGTTAGTAACTTTATTTTAGTCTTGAATTATTAAAATTATCGTAACACAATATTCAGTACTTCTTTTTCCTTGAAATACTTTCCATGGTATTAAAAAGCTCTACAATAATTCAGGCATATTGTTGAAAAAACTGAGGATTTCTTCTGGATAAGTTGGGGATAATATGTGAACAATTCAAATTACATTGTGCCTAGTAAATTGGGCAGGCCGGGTTGCTGTTTTTGCTGGAAAAACCGATGTAATGGATTTTGCGTTTTGCCATTCCAAGCACTCGCATGTCATTCCAAGCCGCAGGCGAGGGATATCTAAAAGCCCTAGGAGCCTGTCGGACTTAGGCACAAAATCGGATTTTGAGCACTCTTCCCCCTCGGCGCTCACATAAAATCCCCCCCGCGTGCTCAGATAAAGTACCCCTTTCAT
>CBDUZI010000059.1:0-18724 GCA_965371665.1 uncultured bacterium | reverse complement strand
GCTGCCAGATAAGCATGCAGGTTAGAGGTGATATCCAAAGGAATGGACTTACAGCTTCTCACCCAGGGCGATGCCCTGGGCTGGTATATTTCACCCCTTCGGGGTGTTGACTTTTAAACCATAAATAAATACCCTAGCGTAGCCGAAGGGAGCCCGCCGAGGGGCATGCCGGCCCGGGGTTGATGACCAAGCTGGAGCTCGGCGATCCCGGAAGCAATCCCAGGTTTTATTTCACCACGCAGATCATGGCCTTTCATCATTCTTCCTCCTGGAACACTCATCCCGCCGCGCCGAAAACCTTGGGTTTGGTCAGCCATTGCCTATGGTTTTTTTTGCAGGGAACAGGCACGCCGGTTCCCTGCAAAATACCTATTTCCCAACCGGCTTTTCAATGATCGCCCACACACCCGTGCCAACGTCTTTGCTTAAGCCTTTGACCTCAGCCAGGCTAATCTCGGGATCTACTGTATTGACCACAATACCAGCGATGGGCACGCCATTGGCATCCATCAGCGAACCATGATATCCGACCTTAATGCCATGGTTGCTCCCCAGGTTCATAACCACCTCGGAAACTAATCCGCCTTTTCTGCGGATTTCCAGGACCTGGGCCCGTAATTTTTCTGTTTTTCTCTCCGGCTTGGAAGTAACCTTCATGGAACCTACAATGTCATCCATGGTCTCAACTTTCTCCGCAACCTCCATCTCTCCAGGAGAGTCAGCCGGGCCCGGCCAAGGAGCGAGTGTATAACCCAAGCTGATTCTGTGCGCGGTATTCATGACCTCCATAAGATTGCAGGCGTAATCCAGACGGATGTTGTTCCAATAAACGCCCGCGCCGGCGGTTATGGCACCCAGGTCATAGCCCAGTTTGTACCCCCCGCGTATTGCCACCAAATCAAAGATTCGGATTTGTGTCCCCACACTGCCGCGCCATTTTTTTTCCAGGTCATAATTCACATCACCAGCCACCAGAATAGCCACCTTGGCATCCTGACTAAACCCATAAGCAAGACCGGCCAAAATATACGCCGGCAGTGCATCAGCAGTTTCAATGTAGGTTAGCGGTGTGCCAATATTTTTTATAGCCAGACCTACATGCAGATTCTCAACCAAAGGCTTAATCTCATAACGCACTCCCAGATCTCCAGCAAAGGCGGTATCGGTATATTTTTCCACCAAGGTGGAATGCAGGATTTTAAGATTAGCCCCCACTGCCATGGGCTGTCCCAGCAGGCCAAACCAACGGGCACCGGTGAAAGAGAGGAGCATATCTTTTTGGGCGCTCACTTGCGAGGTCTCGCCTCCCAAAGTGACTAATTCCATGACCCCGGCATTATAATAAATAAAGCTGGCACCTAAAGCCCAGTTCTTATACGGCATGTCATAACTCACCGCACCAAAAACATCATCCACCAAACCGCTGTAATACGAGGCGGACACCCTGGGATATTCACTGCCCAGAATACCGGCGGGATTAAAATCATGCGCTCCTGATTCATCCACCGCGACCGCTGCTTGCGCTCCACCCATACCCTCAGCGCTTACACTGATATGGTTTTTCAGCAACAGACCGGCGCAGGTCGTAGAATCCTTGGCCTGTGCCGGGGCGAGTATTAAAGACACCCCTATCATCATTATTATTATTCTAATTTTCATAAATCAATCCTCCCGCTTTGAACAATAGTTGTATATTTCCTCGGCCGGGCATAGACCCCGGGAGCCGTTCTCCTTCTGAATTTAATGCCAACCGGCCATTTCCATACGCCGTTTGGTTTCCGGTGTAATCGGTATGTTCAAGTAAATATATGTAAAATCCCTGAAACTGATTCCCTTCTTTTCAGAATCGTAATTTTTACAAACACTTTGCAAAGCTTCCAGGGTTTTTTTGTCAATTTGGGCGGTAACCTCAACGTTAAAACCATACAAATACAACCAGCCCTGCACTACCGCGATGATTTCCGATTGATTCATATACCTGTAGTAATTGGCAATTTGTTCCATCACATACCGGTCCGGTTTGGCATCAGGCCCGAGCAGGCGCCAATAGGGCAGTTTCAGGTGTTTGCCCACGAGCTGAATTACACTAAGCTCTACCAATAAACGAACAGCCGCATGCCGGCCTTGCACTTTTTTAATACTTCCCTTCCCGCCAAAGGATTGTCCAAATAAGCTGATACCCAGTTCCCGGCTGCTCAAGGCTTTATGAACTTCCATGGTATTGACCGTATTTTTTTTGGGAATTCCCGCCATAGTCATAAAATCCAATAAATTAAAATCCAAAGTAATGCGTGCCAATCCCCACTTTTTGCCCGCGCTGTAGCGCAGATCCACGCTCTTAGAGGGCAGATCCTGAGGCAGGCCTTTGAACTCCCCCCCTAAACTGGCATCTGTGTTTTCTCCGCGTGTCATCAATCCCCGGTCAAATTCTGTAATCCCGCCGGTCAAAACCACATCCGGGATGATTTTGTTGCCAAACGCGGAATAACCGGTCATCACCGAGTTTTGTATAAAAGAAGGATCATAGGGTATAAAAGTCACTTGACCGCCAATGGTATTCAGGGTGCTTTTCATTATTTCTGTAATATCGCGGGGTATTTCGTAGCCGGTAGACATGGAGCTTCCGGTATTATCCCCCAGAGGTTTGCACATGATTTTCATTTGCGGCGTGTCATAAATCTCGGTCATGATTCCTAACTTACTCAAAGCTTGTGTGTAGGAAGTAATTTTCATTTTGGGCAGAGTTTTTTGCAATTTGATATCCACACTGCGCGGATCAAGGGTGGTACATGCAGTCTGCAGGCATAACAAGCTTAAAAAAAGTATGCCAACACATATTTGATATTTACTGTTGCTTTGCCATGGCCATAGTTGCATAATAGGCCTCACTCTCTTTACTTATTTTTCGATCACTATATTGATGACTTTTTCGACATTGCTGCCGGGTTCCACCACAATGCTGTTTTCGTTGTTTTCGCTCTTGCCGTCGTTATAATTTATCCGGCTTTTTTGATCTTCTCCCTCTTCTCCGGTCTCCGCCGCCTCATCCTCAGCCTCTTTTTCAGCCTGGTGCTGAACCACCTTAGCCTTGCCAATGGCGTCTACTACGATGAAATTAATATTTGTGTCCTTGCTGCCGATGCTGTCGTCTCCCGCAACGTTCTCATCCGTATATTGTGAAATACCGTCGTTCAAATCATCAGCTTGCACTGTCGGCGCAGTCATCCCAAACCATACACCAACGAGCGCCAATATCTTGAAAATCATGTGGTTTTTCATTTTTCTTCTCCTCCCCCGGCACAGGCATGCCGGTGATTTCCCGTTGCCCGCAAAGTTCCTGGAGCCGGCCGAAGCCGGCTCCAGGAACCTGCCTTGTGCATTAATTTATTCGCTGGAAACCGATCCCATATTTGCTTCGCTGCCTTTTCCCACCGCAGCGTTCACCGCGCCCTGTTTGACATCCGCTTTGTTGGTAATAACTCCGGATACGGTAGCATTTTTCAGATCCATTGCTCCCAGGTTGGCCTTGGCATTCTCACCCACAGCCGCATTGACCACGCCCTGTTCGACATTTGCGGTGTTGGATAATTTCCCGCTGACTTTGACGTTTTTCATATTTATGGAACCCATATTAGCCGTCGCGCCCTTGCCCACGGCGGCATTCACTACTCCCTGCTTAATCTTCGCAGCATTACTCACCGATCCGCTGACTTTACCACCTTTCATCTCTATCGAACCCATGCTGGCTTTGGAGCCCTCTCCCACTGCGGCGTTCACTACGCCCTGTGAAATATCGGCTTTGTTGGTGATTTTTCCTTTACTGCTTACGTTAGCGTTTTTCAGCTTGATACTTCCCATATTGGCCGTCGCTCCCTTGCCCACGGCGGCATTCACCGCGCCCTGTTTGATTTTCGCGTCGTTGCTAATCTGTCCGGCCACTTTTGCACCGGAGAACTTAATGGAGCCCATACTGGCTTTTGACCCTTCTCCTACCGCTGCATTCACAGCACCTTGCTCAATGGTCGCCTTGTTGTCAATCTTGCCGGATATTTTCGATTCGGCGAATGCTTGACCTGCTGCTACCAACAAAACGACCGTGGTTACAATAATCTTCTGCATGTTTTTATCCTCCGTTTTAATTTTACTCAATACATAATGTATTTAGCTATTTGAACACAACTGAATTTTTATTTGATGTGCCACCTCCCACAGCGATATTGGCATTCTGTCCGGTAATTGCGCTAAACGGGATCTTTATATCGTTAACCACAATCCCCGCCTTTGAGCGATTACCTACATTACCCCCCTCGCTTCTATTTTTCATAACCACAGAGCCTGAATTGGCCTTGCTGCCCGAGCCTGCGGCGATATTGGTCGCAGTCATTCCGGAAACCCGGTTACTGATATTTCCGCTGAAACTGCTGTTCTCCATAACCACTGAACCCATATTGGCTTCGGTGCCTTTACCCACAGCGACGTTGGTTAGCAATCCACTCGTACTTTGATTGGAAACATTACCTTGAAACTTGCTGTTTTTCATTTGAACTGACGACAAGTTTGCTTTGCAGTTTTTGCCTACAGCAACGTTCGTCACAATTCCGCCGGCTGCTGTATTCACCACGGTCCCCTTGACACGGCTGCCTTCGATATTGGCTGATCCTTGATTCGCTTTCACGCCTTTGCCAATTCCTACGTTTGTCACAATTCCGCCGGCTGCTGTATTCACCACGGTCCCCTTGACACGGCTGCCTTCGATATTGGCTGATCCTTGATTCGCTTTCACGCCTTTGCCAATTCCTACGTTTGTCACAATTCCGCCGGCTGCTGTATTCACTACAGTCCCCTTGACACGGCTGCCTTCGATATTGGCTGATCCTTGATTCGCTTTCACGTCTTTGCCAATTCCTACGTTCGTTACCACACTGCCTGCCGAAGTGTTCAACACAGCACCTTTCACTCGGCTCCCTTCCATATTCGTGGATACCTGGTTTACTTTCACGCCCTTCCCGATCCCCACATTCGTCACCGTGCCTCCAACCAAAGTGTTCACCACCGCACCTTTCACTCGGCTCCCTTCCATATTCGTGGATACCTGGTTTACTTTCACGCCCTTCCCGATCCCCACATTCGTCACCGTGCCTCCAACCAAAGTGTTCACCACCGCACCTTTCACTCGGCTTCCTTCCATATTCGTGGACGCCTGGTTCGCTTTAACCTTTTTCCCGATCCCTACGTTCGTTACCACACTGCCTGCCGAAGTGTTCACCACCGCACCTTTCACCCGGCTCCCTTCCATATTCGTGGATGCCTGGTTTGCTTTCACGCCCTTCCCGATCCCCACATTCGTCACCGTGCCGCCTACCAAGGTGTTCAACACCGCACCTTTCACTCGGCTTCCTTCCATATTCGTGGACGCCTGGTTCGCTTTAACCTTTTTCCCGATCCCTACGTTTGTCACCACATTTCCAGCCGAGGTGTTCAACACAGCACCTTTTACTCGGCTCCCTTTCATATTCGTAGACGCTTGGTTCGCTTTAACCTTTTTCCCGATCCCTACGTTTGTCAGCACTTTTCCAGTCGCATTATTAACCAGGATTCCCTCACTTCGGCTGTCCTCCATAACAGTGGAATTCATGTTAGCCTGGCTTTCCTCTCCAATAGCTACATTCACCTTATTCTTCACATTATTGACATTTGCAATCACCCCTTTTTGGGTACTGTTTTTTACTTTCACGGATTGCAAATTCGCGGAACTTTTTTTTCCGACAGCGACATTAACGCTTGTCTTCTGGGAGGAATCATTGATAACCACACCTTTAATTTTTGATTCGGCTAAAAGCAATGATGGACAAAAAAACATAAGCATGACTAAAATTGAATTGATTATATTTTTCATAATCCCTCCTTAATTTGATGTCATCCCGGGGTTGATTTTGGCTATAATTCAAACATTTTAATAGTTAAGGCCTTAAGTATAGCATACTTCTTGCCATTTTACTGCCTTTTTTGCTTTGCTTGTGTTACATTTTTTCTACGTTCCTCAACCCTCTGGCTTAAAATTCCGGCGGACGAAATTCATTTCATCCTGCCGGCTTATGACTTTGTTGTCCAGCCGGGCAGCCAGCAGGGATTTCAGGATTTTCTCATATCGGGGTCCGGGTGTATAACCCATTTTGGATAAATCCCGGCCGGTCAGCAGGACCCGAACCTTGCGCCAGCGGGTCAGGTAATCGCGGATCCGACGGGCGGCCGCGTTCTTCCCGGACTTGGCCATCTCAAAAAGCAGGACTTCCACAGGCAGGCGGGCCAACTGTTCCGCTACGGCCGAAGCCCGGACTTCCTCCCCTGACTCGATTCTGCGGCGCTCCCGGTCTCCCCGGCTCTTCTGCTGCAAAAGAATTTCCGTAACCCGGCGCGAAAATTGGAAACCCTTGGCCATGGCCGCGGTCTGGGCCAGGGAGAGATGGTCAAGCAAGGCCATGAGATACATCAATTTAGGCTCCACCTCTTCTTCCAGGAAAAGCACGGCAAAGGCCAGGGCTTCCCAGACAGCCTCGAAAAGCACGGCAGCGCGTTGCAGGTCACGGGGCGAGGTATTAATCCATGACAGTACGCCGAACCCTCCCAAACGCGATAAGGTCTTGTGCGGCTGATCTTCGCCCAGGATAAGCATAAGTTCATCAAAGATGCGCGGCAAGGATACGCTTCGCATTAAGTCAAGCTGCATGGCATTATGCAGGTATCGCTCCGTATCCGGTTCCAGGTGAAAGTTATAGCGCTGCTCAAAGCGCACAGCCCGGAAAATACGCGTCGGGTCATCTACAAAACTCATGGAATAAAGTACGCGTATCAATCCGTCCTGCAGATCTTGCCGGCTGCCGAAGAAATCCCGGAACCGTCCGAAATCCGCGGAATTGATCCGGATTGCCATGGCATTAATACTGAAATCACGCCGCAGCAGATCATACTTGATTCCGGCGGCTTCGACCTGGGGCAGGGCCGCGGGCCGGGCGTAGAACTCCGTCCGGGCTGTGGCAATATCCAGTTTCAGATTCCCGGGCAGGCGTATCCCGGCGGTCTGGAAGCGTTGATGGCTTTTCACTTCTCCACCCAGGCAGCCAGCCAGTTGGCGGGCGTACTCTATACCGTCTCCTTCTACCACTATATCCACGTCCCAGTTATCGACTTTCAGCAGTATATCCCGCACAAATCCCCCGACTACGTAGGCCGTAATACCCATACGGTCGGCCGCTTCTCCGGCAGTATGTAAAAGATTAAGAATTCTTGCCGGCAGACGCTCCCGCATAAGGCTCCGCAATTCCTCCCGGCCGGACTTAATCTCCGCGCAATCTTCAGGATGAAATTGCTGGGAACTCAGCCGGCGTCTCTCCAGCATGAATCTTAATATGTCCGTCCGGGTTACCATGCCGGCCAGCCGACCCTGGTCTAAAACCGGAATATAGCTGATATGGTTTTCCAGCATATGGCGCTGCACCAAAGCAACCGTATCCTGAAGCCGGACCGTTACTATCCGCGTGGACATGTAATTCCGTACCAACGCTTTTTCCAGGCCATGATGCAGGGCCTTATCCAGATCATGCAGCGTAATAATTCCCACCAAGGTTTCTTGGTCCACTACCGGCAGCCCGGAATGTCCGAAGCGCAGCATAACCTGCCGCGCTTCGGATACCAAACTCCGGGAGGCTATGGTGACTACCGGCGAACTCATAAGCGTTGGGATGCTCTGGGACGGTTTTACCCGGGCTTTAATTATTTGGAGCAGGCGTTGGCGCAGCTTTTTAAGGTTGGTCTCTTTAAACGCGCCTGCCGCCGCGGTGGCATGTCCGCCGCCGCCCAGCTTTTGCATTATTCCGCCCACATCCACTGCTTCCTCCCGGCTCCGGGCCACCAGGTGGCTCCGGTTACCCATCCGGCAGAGAGTGAATAATACCGGGAGGTTCTCAATGTCCCGGAGTTTATTGGTCACTGCGGCTAAATCCTCAATATACTTCTCTCGCTCCGCCAGGGCCAGACTGATATCCACGCCGTTTATGGTCAGAGTTTCCCGGGATTTAATTAAATCATTGAAGAGTTCTTGCTGTTCGGAACTTAGCCGGCGCGAGATGAAATCCGAGACCAGGCCCAGATCCGCCCCGCAGCGAAGCAGATAAGCCGCGGCCTGTAAATCCCGGGACGTGGTGGAGGTATAAGTAAGATTGCCGGTTTCCTCGTAAATTCCCAGCGCGTACACCGTAGCTTCAAAAGGCGTGACTGCAATCCGCCTTTTCCGTAACGCTTCCATTAAAATCGTGGTGTTGGCGCCCAGGGCCTTGCACACTTCCCTTTGCGCCGGTATTTTATCTTTAAGCCGGGGATGATGGTCATACCGGATAATCTCAACCTGGGGTGTCTGCAGCAGGGATTGGAAATCACCCAGGCGTTCGGGCGCGCTGACATCCACCAGAATCAACCGGGTAATTTTTTCTTTGGTCAAATCGCGCGAACGCAGAGCCGGTATCATGTTCGGATAACGCCGGATAAATTCCCGTACGTTGCGCTCGTGAGATCCGGGAAAAAGAATTTTGGCCTGGGGATAAAGCCGCACGGCCGCCAGGGCGGAAGCCAGCGCGTCAAAGTCCGTATTGATGTGAGTTAAAACCAGTTCCATTTACGCTCTCGGATGGTACTGCCGGTGAACTGCCTGAAGCCGGCTCCGGTCCACGTGAGTATATATCTGGGTAGTATTGATATCCGCGTGCCCGAGCATTTCCTGGACCACTCTCAGATCCGCGCCTCCGGCCAGAAGATGCGTGGCAAAAGAATGGCGCAAAGTATGCGGCGATATGGACTTAGTGATTCCCGCCCGCCGGGCGTAACGCCGGATCATTTTCCAGAACCCCACGCGGGTAAAGCCCTTGCGCCCCCACGAGAGAAAAAGCGGCCGCTTTTCATCCCCCGCACCGCGTTCCCGCAGGTAGCGCCGGGTAACGGCTAAAGCCGTGCTCCCAATCGGCACCAGGCGTTCCTTGTTACCCTTGCCCTTCACGAGCAGGTAACCCTCTTTCCAGTTGATCCGCTCCGGGGTAATTTCCACCAATTCCGTAACCCGCAGCCCGGTGGCGTATAACAACTCCAACATGGCGCGGTCGCGCAAGCCGTGACGGGATTGTAAATCCGGGGCCCGGAGCAGTCTTCCCACTTCTTCGATGTTAAGAATGTCAGGCAATTTTTTCCACAACCGGTAGGATTCAAAATCCTCCGTAGGATCACAGGTACTCAGGCCTTCGTTGACCAGAAAGCGATGCAGCGCCCGCAAAGCAACCAGCATGCGCACAATCGTGGCGGAAGCGATGCGACGGTTCATAAGCGTTCCTAAAAAATCCTGGATCTTTTCCCGGCCGGGCGGACAGTGCGGATCAAAAACGAGGTTTTGAGTTTTTAAGTATTCCAGGTATTGTGAAATGTCGCTGCCATACGCCGCCAGGGTATTGGAGGCCAGGCCTTTCTCAGCCGAGAGAAAACTAAAAAAATCTCCGAGCCAGGCCGGCAGGTTTTGGGGAATCACAAATACGGATCGTCCGAGAGCAGGTAGTGTTGAACATAATCCCGGACCCCGTCTTCCAGGGAAGCGAAGTTTCCCTCATATCCGGCGCGCCGCAGTTTTTCGATCGCGGCCTCGGTCCGGTACTGGTAGCGGTCGCGCAAGTTTTCCGGCATCTCTATAAATTCAATTTGGAGCGGGCGATCCATGGCCGTAAAGACGGCCTGCACCAGGGCTTTCCATGTCCGGGACCGGCCCGTACCTATATTATAAATTCCATTTATTTGGGACCGGCCCAGCAGCCACCAAATCACTTCCACTACATCCTTGATGTATACGAAATCACGGACCTGCTCCCCATCCGGATAGGCCGGCAAGTAGGATTTGAAGAGCTTAACCCGGCCCGGAGATTTAATCTGACCCCAGGCCTTATGCGCCACGCTGCGCATTTCATCCTTATGATATTCATTCGGCCCGAAAACATTGAAAAATTTCAAACCGGCCAGATGATTAATCGCTCCTGACCGGAGGGCCCACAGATCAAAAAGATGTTTGGAATAGCCGTACATGTTCAATGGTTTCAAGCGACTGGTTGTTTCGTCCGAGTCGGAATAGCCCAGCGAGCCGTCACCGTAAGTGGCGCCGGAACTGGCATAGATAAACCGCACCTTCCGGGACAGGGCCCACTCCGCCAGCCTCCGCGTGTACTGGTAATTATTCTGCATAAGATAATGAGAATCACGTTCCGTGGTAGCGCTGCAGGCCCCCATGTGCACCACCGCCTTAATATTTCCGGGCAGCGCGCCGGCCTTGGTCTTTTCCAGAAATTCACTATGGTCAAGATAATCCGTAAAATGCCGGTTTACTAAATTCCGCCATTTGTCCGAGGTATCCAGGGCGTCTACGACCAGAATGTCCTTGATGCCCTCCTGGTTGAGTTTCCAAATCATGGCGCTGCCGATAAAACCCGCTCCGCCTGTGACGACTATCATGTGCTTGCTCCTGTTGGGCGGCCACGGGGGGCCGCCCCTACTTTTTTTTCGGGCGGCTACCCGGAGTAGGGAACAAGCATGCCTGTTCCCTACTTTAGCGGCCGGATCCGGCGAATAATTTGATTCCTTATCTCGTTGATGGGATAAATCCCATCCGCTACCCCCGCCTCCCGCACGGCTTTCGGCATACCGAAAACCACGCTGGTCGCTTCATTCTGGACTATGATTTGCCCGCCCTTTTCCTTCAGCCTGACCGCGCCTTGGGTTCCATCCCGCCCCATGCCGGTTAATATCACAGCCAGCGTATTGCGGCTGAAGAGTTCGGCCACGGATTCCATGGTTACATCCGCGGACGGACGGACGCCGTTGCGGGTCGGGCCCCGGTGCAAGCGGATAACTTCCTGCCCGTTCTCGCTGACGGCTATCATATGATATTTGCTCGGAGCCAAATAAACCTGGCCGGCCAATATAATGTCTCCGTCCTCCGCCTCTTTGACGGGTAATTCACTTACCTGGTCCAGGCGCTCAGCCAGCAAATGAGTGAATCCCGGAGACATGTGCTGAACAACCAGCACGGCGGCCGGGAAATCAGCCGACAGCCCGGGAATGACGTCATAGAGGGCCCGCGGCCCGCCCGTGGAACTGGCAATAACTACGACCAGCTGGCCGGCCGTTAAAGCATGGAACGCCGGGATATTTTTTTTGAACTTTCCGAATTCCAGAAATTTAAGCCGGGAAACCTCGACGTGGGACGCCATGCGCACCTTGGCTACAAGGCTGTCTGCCACCTCGGCCAGGTCCAGGCTAATCGGCCCCGAGGGTTTGCAAACAAAATCAACCGCCCCGTATTCCAAGGCCTTCAGAGTAGTCTCACTGCCGCTTTCGGTATAGGCCGAGAGTATAACCACGGGGGTGGGACACTCACTCATGATATATCCCAAGGTTTCCAGCCCTGCCAACCTCGGCATTTCAATATCCAGGGTGAGTACGTCGGGTTTATAATTCGTCATTTTTTGTATGACGTCCAGGCCGTCCCGGGCCGTAGCCACTACTTCAATGTCTTCGGCTTTATTTAGGATAGCGCTAATGGTCTTCCGCATGAAAGCGGAGTCGTCAGCCACTAAAACCTTGATGATCTTCTGGGATTCCATGAATATTAACCGGCAGGGTTACTTCGCAAGGGCTCGTTCGACCGCTTCTACAACCCTCGGAGGCTGGAAAGGTTTGATGACAAAATCCTTGGCCCCGGCCGCAATGGCTTCAATCACCATGGCCTGCTGACCCATGGCGCTGCACATGATAATTACCGCGTGGCTGTCAAATTGGATAATCTCCTTTACCGCCTCGATACCATTAACTTCGGGCATGATGATATCCATGGTTGTCAAGTCCGGCTTCAACTGTTTGTACATTTCCACCGCCTCGCGCCCGTCCTTGGCCTCGCCGACAATTTCATAGTTATGCTTGGTAAGAATTCCCCTAATCATCACCCGCATGAAAGCGGCATCATCTGAAATGAGGATTTTAGCTGGCATTAATCTTCCTCCTGATTTTGATTGCTCGGCATTACGGGTTCCCCGCCGGTCAAACTCTTAATGGGAACCTGCTCAATTTGCTGCGTTTCCTGCTGGGAAAGAACCTTATCAAAGTTCAATAGTATAATGATACGGTCATGAAGTTTCGCGATTCCATTCAGATATTCTCCCCCAATGTCGGCAATCATGGGCGGCGGAGTTTCAATGGCATCCACCGGCACACTGATAACTTCTGTGACCGAATCCACAATCATGCCCAGAACCTGGTTCTCTATTTCCACTTCCATAATCCGTTGCTGCCCGATCGGCGTGTTCCGGGGAAGCTCGAAGCGCTGCCGCAAATCCAGAACCGGCATTACTTTGCCCCTCAGGTTAATCACGCCCTCGATAAATTGGGGAGCGCGCGGCACCCGGGTAATTTCCACCATGCGCAATATTTCATGCACCTGCTGAATGGGCGCCCCGAATTCCTCATCTCCCAACCGGAAAATCACAAACTTTATTTCATTTTTTGTTGTTTGGTTTGCATACATAGTAATTATATGTACCGTTCCCCGGCCAATGCAGTTCGAACGCGCATAATGCCGTCCTCCGCAAAAAATTCCACCGAACGCCCCATGCTCCCACCGGTATCTTCCCCCACCAGCGGAATGCCGGTCTGCTCCAATTGTTCCTTTACGGCTATCACGTTGCGCTGTCCCACCTTTAAATTCTCCGCCCGGGTAATCGTCCCCGCAATGACAAACATGTTGGCTCCACCGACTATCTTCGCTTGGAGTTTCTGCTTGGAAATACCCATTTTTTCAAAAGTCTTAAGCATAACCATTATCGCGGTATCCGCAAACTTAGCGGGATTGGTATCTTGGCGAAACCGCAGCTGTTTTGAATCCGGAAGCATGATATGCGCCATGGCCGCAGTCTTGGTGCTTTCATCCCGCAAACCCAAACCCACACATGAGCCCAAACCGAAAGTAACCAGGGAATCCCGATTCCGGGCCAGTTTCCAGTCCGCCATGCCTACTTTAATTCTTTCCAATGTCAATTACCCCGGAGGCTTTTTGAATGGCACCGGTCATGATTTCTAAAGCCTTTTCTTCCGGTATCAGAAAAAAATTCCCTGAAATCCTGGTCTGGGTCTCTATAATTTCTGTCCGCAGCATTAAGGCGTATTGATTCGCCTGGGAGAGTTCTGCCAATATAGTATTGAGAACCGAGGTAAAACTGTCAATCGCTAAAGCCGGAACGGAAGGAATCATGCGCAGGTCAAGGAATTTAGACATGGCATTCAGGTAAGCCCCGGATAAAATAGTACCCAGTTCCTTCAGGGCGGACAACTTCATCTCATCCAGCATGGTACCGGTTCCGATGGGCTGGTTCATCATTAGGTCCGTAAGGTTTAGCAAAATTCGATATGGAAAAGTTACGAGTATCTTGGAAGGCACATCCCCGTAGACCTCTAAATAAATACCCGCAACGGTTTCTTCCATATTGCCTACGATGTCGGGCACCCTCTCAATGGGGATGACCATAACCTCAGGAACGGACATATTAATCGTCCGTCCGACCAATTGGGAAAGAGCCGTAGCGGCATTCCCGGAACCAATATTCCCCAATTCCTGAAAAGCATCCCGGTAGAACTCGTTCAAATGGCTGGAATCCATTATATCACTCCTCTTCCCGCTCGACTTTTTGGATGGCTTCAATCACGCTGGTAGGCTGGAAAGGTTTAACAATGAAATCCCGCGCCCCGGCTTGCATAGCTTCCACTACCAGGGCTTGCTGCCCCATAGCGCTGCAGATAATAATTTTGGCAGCCTTATTCAGTTCGATAATTTTTTTCACCGCCTCAATGCCGCCTACCTCGGGCATGATTAAATCGATTAGGACAATATCCGGTTTAACCTGTTGGTAGACTTCCTCGGCTTGCCGTCCGTTTTCGGCCTCACCCACAATCTCATAACCATGACTGCTCAAAATATTCCGCAACATCATGCGCATAAATGACGCATCATCCACGATCAAAATCTTAGTGGCCACTTTTAATTCTCCTCCCTGCTGATTTATTCCTTGATCAGCTACAGTGCCGCTTCTCCGGACTCTCCCGTACGCAAACGAACCGTCTCTTCCACCGGCAAGACAAACACTTTTCCATCCCCCAGCCGTCCGGTCCCGGCCGTAGTCTTCAGCCGTTGAATGATCTTCCCGGTTTGTTCATCCGGCAATACTATTTCTAACATAATTCGGTGCTTAATTTCAACCATGTAATTTCGGTTCACCTTATTTTTTATCTGCGAACGACGGATGCCGAACCCCTTGACATCGCAAATCGTCATGCCTTGAATTCCCTCGTCCAGCAGGGCCTGCTTAACCGCCTCCAGTTTTTCCTCTGGAATAATACACTTTATCAGCTTCATGCCTTGCTCCTGGAATTAATATCTTAATTTAACGAATAATCCGTTCTTTCCGGGCTCCCGGCGCATAAGAAAACTGCTCTCTCCAATCCTGGACGGAACGTAGTTTTTCCGCCGCCCGCAGGGCGGCTTCAGTATTGGGCGCCAGCTTAATAAATAATTCCCAGGTCGCTATGGCTTCATCCCACCAATTACGCCGGCTGTATATTCGTGCTAAACGGTCATATACTTCTATATGTTTCGGATTTAAATCCAGGGTCCGGCAGTAGGCCACTTCAGCTTCATCCAGCCAGGCCTTCTGGAAATAAACCTCCCCGAGATAATAATGCGCATCCGGGTAATGGGGATTCAAGGCCACGGCCCGCAGCAAAGCCGCCAGCGCCTCCTCCAGTCTCGCGATTTTTTTATAAATCAGCCCCAGGTTAGTACAGGCTTCCACATATTGGGGATTAATCTCCAACGCCCGTTGGTATTCCCGGATGGCTTCTTCGAAACGGTCGGTATTTCGATAAACATTCGCCAAATCATAGTGCGCCGCGGCATTTTCCGGATTCGCCTTAATGTCCGCTTGCAATTTCTCGATAGCCTCATTGAAGATTTCCTTCTTTTTGGCGGCCGCCGCTAAATTATGCCGGGCGGTTTCGTATTCCGGCTCAATTTCCAGCGCCCGCTGAAACTCTTCAATCGATTTATCATAAATGCCTTTCTGATAGTAAACTACCCCCAAATTGTTAAACGCCTTGGCATACTGCGGATTAAGCGCAATAGCCCGGCAGTACTCCTCCTGGGCGTCATCAAAATTTCCCACACTTTTATAGGCCATGCCCAGGGAATTGTGGGCGATAGCATTGTCCGGATCAAGCACCAGGGCTTTCTGATATTCAATAATAGCTTCTTCAAAGCGGCCTTTTTCTGCCAAAGCCAGTCCCAAATAGATATTCGCTTCGCTATCCTGGGCATAGACCGGCGAGAGCTCGACCGCCCGGTGGAATTCCTTCACCGCTCCGTCAAAATTATTATGGCGGTAATAATAAATACCCAGTTGGTAATGGGCATCGGCGTAATGAGGATTTTTAGCAATCGCCCGTTCGATCTCGGTAATCGCCTCTTCCACCTTCCCGTGTTTGTAATAGATAATACCCAGTTCATAATGGCCGCGGACATTGTCCGGATCGTTCTGAAAAACCTTTCGCAACTGCTCCTCGGCCTCGTGAAAAAGTCCCTGATGACGATAGATAATTCCGGCATTGATATAAGACTCGGTATATTTCGGATCAACCACCATCGCCCGGTGGAACTCCGCCAGCGCTTCCGGCAGTTGTTTTATCTCAAAATAAATTTCCCCCAAGATATTTAGAAGTTCAGCATCCTGGGGTTGCACCTCTGCCGCCTTCTGGTACTGTTGGAGCGCTTCATTCAGCAACCCCTTAAGCCGATAGGCCTTGCCCATTTCCCGGCAAGCCGCAGCGGGATCGGTTTCCGGGGCGGCCGCGGAAGACTCCACTTCCAGCGCAGACTCCCCCTCGGGCCGATAGTAATCGATCGCCAGATTCGTCGAGGACTGAGCATAACCGGGATTGATCTCAACCGCCCGCGCGAATTCTCTTTCCGCTTCCGGATTCATTCCTTTATCGCCATACGCAAAACCCAGATTATAATGCCCTACCGCAAATTCCGGGTTAATCTCAGTGGCGGTTGAAAATTCTTTAATCGCCTGATCGTAAAGCCCCTTATTATAAAAAACCTCCCCCAGGGTATTATGCAATTCGGCAAAATGGGGCGCCTGTTCAATAGCCTCTTGTAAAACCGTCATTGCCTCTTCCAGTTTTCCCATACTTTTGTATGCGATGCCCAGGGCATTCAAGGCAAAAAGGTGGGAAGGAGTGATCGCGATGGCTCGCAGATATTCCTCGATCGCCTGCGCATAACGTCCCGTATACCTAAAGGCATTACCGAGATTATAATGCGCATCCGCATCTTCCCGGTACATCTCGATGGCCCGCTGGTAGGCACCGATGGCCCGGTCATAAATACCGGTATTTTTATTCACCGCCTGGAGGTTCTCCATGGCCTGGGTCATGTTATGATCGATTTCCAGCGCCCGCTTGAATTCCTTAACCGCCTCAACATACATCCCCTTGGAGTAGTAAAAAACCCCCAGATTATTATGCGCTGAGGCATCATTCTGATCTATACCATATTCAAATTCGCGCGTGCTCCGGGCATCGTCTTTGCTCATGAAATCTCAGCCGCCTTTCCCGGACCGGCCGCCCAGGCCATCTCCTCTATGATATTGGACAATTGCAACAAAGTAATCAGCCGTTTATCCGATTTACCGACGCCGTAAATATAACGGGGATTTATTCGTTGCAGGATTCCCGGGTTGTTTTCAATTTGCTCCATCGGTAATTGCATCACCGATTCCACGCTATCGACTACCAGACCGAATATCTGTAAGGATGATTCCACGATGATAATCCGGGTATTATCGGTTAGCGGCCCGGGCGGCAAACCCAGGCGCTGGGATAAATTCACTATCGGTATAATGGACTCACGGTGTTGCAATATTCCCACAATAAATTTCGGCATGCGCGGTAATTTATTTGCTTCCCGCCACCGGATGATTTCACGCACGAAAAGCGCTTCAAAAGCAAATTCCTCGTCTCCCAAATGGAAAATAACCACCAGCAGCCCTTGCAGCGCCTGCAGTACATCCTGCTCGCGGATATACCCCATCCGAACCAGAATTTTCCCCAACGGTTCGGCGCTGCGCTGTTGCTCTTGCAAAGCCCGGCTTAGTTCACCTTTTTGAATCAGTCCGCTTTGCAAAAGCAATTCACCCAGCGATCGTTCCTGTTTCCGCTCGATAAAGGCCATAACATCCTATCCTTTAATGAATTTAATATTGTTGCGCAAAATTTCGTTATTCGGGTCCATGGCCAAAGAAGTTTCCCAGGCCGCCAAAGCCTGATCGTTCTCTTTCCGCCGGTAATAGATATTTCCCATCTTCAGATACGCCTCGGAGGTACGGGGTTCCATCTTGATCACGGCTTGAAATTCCTTCAAGGCCCGGTCATAATCGCCGGTGCGGTATAAAAGATTGGCCAACCCCATATGCAGGCTGACATCGGATATCAGCTGTAAGGCTTGTTCATACTCATGCAAAGCCTGATCAACGTCATTCTGCTGATCGCAGATAAAAGCCATCATTTTATGCAGGTTGGCATCATGCGGGTTGATTTTTAAAACCTGCTTATACGCCTCAAGGGCTTCTTCCCGCTTTCCCAATTGAGCGTAAATCTGCCCCACCTGAGTATACGCTTCTACGTTCAGAGGATTGATGTTTAGGGCTGCTTGAAGATAATTTAGAGCTTCTTCCCATCGTCCCATTTTAGTCAATAGAATTCCAAAATTCTGTAATCCTACGGCATCATGGGGATTGATTTCCAGAACGTGCCGGAAGGCAGCTTCCGCCTCTTCAAACTTCCCTCTTTTAGTATGAATGCCGGCGATGATGTTATAAATTCCGGCATGCCGGGGATTAATCCGAAGCGCCGACTCATAAGCGGTTACCGCTTCCGAATACTCTCCCTGAGTTTCCAGGACATATCCCAGCTTGAAATAGACCTCGGAAAGGTTGGGGTTGATTTGTAAGGCCGCTTGATACTCCGTTTGGGCCTTGGCCAGCTTTCCTTGTTTATAATAAACATCTCCCAGATTATTATGAAGTCCCGAGTCCTGGGAATTAATCTCCAGGGCTTTCCGGTATTCGTCAATCGCCTCGTCCAACCGGCCGGTATTGGTATATATCAGTCCCAGTTTGCAGTGCGCATTTACGTGTTCGGGATTGGTGTTTAATACCTGCTGGTACTCTTCCACCGCTTGCTCATATTTTCCGATATTCGAGTATAGCACTCCCAGTTGGAAATGAACCTCGGCGTCATGAGGATCTATCTGGAGCGCCTTCTCGAATTCACAAATAGCTTCCTTATACTGACGATTTAAGGAAAAGGCTATTCCCAAATTAATATGATCGTGTATACGTTCCATAACCGTCTGCCTTCCCGTAGTTAGTATCTGTTGCGGAAAGATAAGTTAAGCTCGTCATACCGGCGAAAGCCCTGGACGAAACCATCCAGGGATAAGAACATTCGGGAATGACAACCTGAAAAACCGACTAATTGCTCAGACTCCTAGGAGTCTGTCGGACTTAAGTCATTCTCCCCCTTTTGTAAAGGGGGCAGG
>CBDUZI010000058.1:0-18908 GCA_965371665.1 uncultured bacterium | reverse complement strand
CCAGGGCTTCGCCTCGAAATGACAAATTTCGTGAAATTGCTCAAAAACAGAGTTACGACACAGTCTCGAAAAAGGGGGATGAAGGGGGATTTTACAAATAATAAATCAGGTTAGATACCCTGGGGCTTGCCCCAGGGTAATTTATCGAACGGCTGATAAATGAATATTTTAGGGTTTTCAGAAATGCCGGGTGTGGTAAAATTAAATTAAGTTTCTAAAAGCCACCGTAGCTCAGTTGGTAGAGCAGCCGCCTTGTAAGCGGCAGGTCGTTGGTTCAAACCCGACCGGTGGCTCCAGAAAAATCTCTTTACAGCCCGGACAACATCCGATAAACTAATAATCCTTTTTTTTTTGGACAGGTGGCCGAGCGGTCAAAGGCAACAGACTGTAAATCTGTCGGGCGCAGCCCTACGAAGGTTCAAGTCCTTCCCTGTCCACCAGTTTTTCGTTACACGGAAAACAGAGCCGGCGAAAAAAAGTATGATGGGATTGCGGGGGTAATTCAGTGGTAGAATGTCAGCCTTCCAAGCTGAACGTCGCGGGTTCGACCCCCGTCCCCCGCTCCAAAATCTGAAAGCGTTGTTTTTAGGAGGGATTGCGATATGTCCGAACAGGAGTTAAAGCTTAAAATAAAAAAGGTTATCGTGGAGGGCTTAAAGCTCAAGCGCGACCCGGAAAGCATCCCGGATCAGGAAAAGCTTTTTGGAGGCGGATTGTACCTGGATTCGGTGGATGTTTTAACCTTGGTAACCGTGCTGGAAGAACAATTCAATCTGGAAATTTCGGATGATGAAGTGGAAAAATTAAATAGTATCGAAGAAATAGCGCAATTCATCGCAGATAAATCAAAAATTTAATTCATGACTTCAGCTCGCAGGGCGGTAGTTACCGGGCTGGGTACGGTCAATAGCCTAGGCACCAATTGCCATGACTTTTGGAAGCGGTTGATTGCCGGCGAGTCCGGGATCGACACAGTCAGGAGTTTTGATAGTACGGCTTGGCGTACGCATATTGGTTGTGAAATTAAAGTGCCCCTTCCGGAATCCGGTCATCCTGACCGGGTTTATGATCTCGCAGTATCAGCCGCACGGGAAGCGATAAGCCAGGCAGGAGGACAACTTCCGCCCGACCGTACCGCAGTAGTTATCGGAACGTTGCAGGGTGGGATGAGGAGCTTGGAAGACCAGTTATCCCGCCAGGTCGGGAATCAGCAGGAGATTAATCCCGGGCCAAGCTTGCCGGTGTATACGCTCTCCGGTATTTCGCGTTACGTAGGATCAGTTTTTGATTTTCATGGTCCCGCAGCTGTCCCGGTGATTGCTTGCGCTGCTTCCGGCGCGGCCATTAGCCGCGCGATGGATATGATTCGGATGGGGCAGGCGGATGCTGTAGTGACAGGGGGCGCGGATGCCTTTTGCCAACTGGCTTTCTCCGGGTTTAATGCCTTGCGTTCCGCGGCGCCGAAACAGTGCGCTCCTTTTTCAATCAATCATGAAGGACTGGTAATCGGCGAAGGCGCCGGGATATTGATTCTGGAGGCACTGGAGTCCGCCCGGCAGCGGGGCGCGGTGCCTCTGGCATATGCTATAGGCGCCGGTTTGGCTGAAGATGCGTACCATATAACCGCGCCCGAACCCGAGGGCAGCGGCGCGGCCCTCGCTATGCAGGCGGCTCTGGCAGAAGCAGGTCTTGCGCCAAGGGATATTGATTACGTAAATGCTCACGGCACCGGGACCCCGCAGAATGACAGCATGGAGAGCCGCGCGTTCAAAAAAGTTTTTGGAGAGAGAATTTCCGGCCCTCCGATTTCCTCGATCAAGGCCGCAGTCGGGCATTGCTTGGGTGCGGCCGGCGCGGTGGAAGCCGTGGCTTCAATATTAACTTTATTAAATGGAACCCTGCCTCCGACCTTGAATTATCTGCCCGGCGCTCCTGATTGTACACTGGATTATGTTCCCAACCAGGCCCGGCCGGCCAAGGTCAGAAACGTGCTTTCCAATTCCTTTGGATTCGGCGGCAATAATGCCAGCCTGATTTTTGCTTTAGCCCAGGACGACACGGATACGGTACGGGTATGAAGCAGAGATTTGCGGTTAACGGACTGGGTGTTGTTCATCAACACGGCAGCAGTGCGCAAACGTTTTGGCAAGCCCTGTGCGAAGGCCGGGCTGGGGCCGGCGATCCGGACGGTATAATTCCGCTAACGGAATTTAACCCCGAAGCATTACTATCCGAAGATCGTATACGCCGTATGGACCGGGCCTCCCAAATACTCGCCATGGCGGTAAAAAGCGCGGTCAATGACAAGGAGAAAACGTCTGCGCAAATTCAGCCTGAACATATCGGCATGTGTGTGAGTACTAATCTGGGCAGCCTGGATACCATAGTCCGGTTTACGGCCCGGAATATATCCCGCGGGCCTCAACGCGCCAATCCCATGGAATATCCCAATACGGCATTGAACGCCGGTACTGGCTATGCCTGTATAGAAACCGGCTTGAAAGGTTATAATAATACACTTTCCGGCAGCGGCGCCCTGGCCGAAGCCTGGGACGTCCTGGCGCTCAAGCGGAACCCGGTAATTTTAGCGGCCGGCATGGAAGAAACATCCCGGCCGCGGCAGCAGGGCGCGTTGGAAATTTCCCGGACACGCCCGCGGCCCTTATCTTTGCACCGGGACGGAGCCTGGCTGGGAGAGGGCGCAGCCGCGCTCCGGATAGAGAATAAAAATCCAAGGAGCGCGCATCGAGCCGGGGGTTATGCCTGGTATGCCGGCTATGCCGGAAGTTTTGACGCCGTTGGATTGAATAATAATGACCCCGAAGGCCGGCAATTAGCCCGGGCTGTCAGGCAGGCGCTGGAGCGGGCGGAAATTCCGGCTGAGAGCATTGGGGGAATCATGGTTTCGGCTGAGGGGAGTCCGGCAGAAGATGCGCGGGAAATACGAGCCCTGGAATCGGTTTTTGGCCGGCAATTAGGAGAACTCCCAATTTTTGCCATGGCCGGTGCCTTGGGACGCCTGGATGGTGCGGCCGAGGCTTTTGGCGCGCTCTGTGTAAGTTTAGTCTTGTCCACGGGCCAATGGCCGGCTTCTCCCTGGTTTGTTCCTGATCCTAGTCTGCCAAAACTCAAAATTGCTACCCAAGCTTCCGCTTTCAACGGCCAGAGCGTATTATTAATCATTACCGACCGTACGGGCGTCAATTATGCATATCTATTTGAAAAAGCTGATTGAGACTTGACGGCCTATAATGGGACTATCTCTAATAAACTTTTTCTTAGAAAAATGTCATTCCGAGCGCAGCGAGGAATCTCTAAAACCCCTAGTTTTCAAAAAGATTTCTCGGTCACGGAGTATGTCCTGAGCGTAGTCGAAGGGTTCCTCGAAATGACAAAATCAGGGGAATTCGCTGTAAAACATTTTTGGACGGCACTTCCATAATGAGAAAAAATCGCAATCCAGATGAAAGGATTATTCATCCGGGTTGTCTAAACAGTAAATCGAAGAAAAAATCACATAGCGAGGGAGATAAGCAATGAAAAATTTACTCATTTCCATTAGTATAATCATTTTAACCGGTCTGATTGCGGCAAGTATCGCAGCCGAGGTACCCAAATTGATCACTTATTCCGGCAAATTGACGGATAAGCAGGGAAATCTAGTGCCAGATGGTGATTATGATATGAAATTTGTATTATGGGATCATGAAACCAGCACAGCAGATGTTAATAAAATTTGGGAAGAACAACATCTTAACATTCAAGGCCATGGAGTGCCGGTCAGGGGTGCAGGCTTCAATATCTGGTTGGGCGGGATTACTTCCCTGCCAATATTTGATAAGAATTACTACCTTGTCCTGACGTTTTATAAGGACGGTGTATGGCATGATTTTAACCGACAGAAAATAATAAGCGTGCCTTATGCCATAAGGGCGGAGTATGCGAATCATGTCCAGACACCATTGGTTTTCCATGGTTCTATAGATATTTCGGCGACTGAAGGAGGTAATATATATTTTTACCTTGATGTTGTTCCAAGAAAAGTTGCGTTGTTTTTAAAAGGTGAAAAAATTAATCCGTTGTTTTACACTGAGGTTGGACAACATAAACATACTCATTCCGGAACGCATACTCATAATGTTGTGTTAGGAAGCCATTCTCATGCTTTTAAACATAACTGTTGCGGTCTCTATTTAAGTACTAATTCTGATGCTTCCAATTTTGTTGATACTTATAATTCTATGATAGTGTCCCAGGATTTAGGAACGAAAACTTCTCAAGCTAATTCACCTGGAGATACGGATAATGCAGGCTTAATGCCAAATGGTCTTTCTTTGCATACTGGAATATTTTATGAATATTTAAATAATATGCGGTTTTTACTTGATGGAGTTGATAAAACCGCTGATTTACTTGCAAGGCTTGGATGGAGTAAATTCGGAGACGGAATAGGGACTCACCCATTTGTTATTAATGGCACGGGATTTACAGATATTACATCAATTACTAATTGGAATATAGGACAACACGCTATTCATTTTGCGTGCAGTGTAGGTGGGAGAATTAATTATACGCTTTATATTTATTATTAAACAAAACCTATCGTTTCAAATAAATTAAGAGTGCCGAAAAAATTCTGTTGTAAGAACATAAGAAGGAAACTTAAAGCTTGTGCAAACTCCAACCGCTCTTTTTCAAGCTCTAATCCGGGGATTGATTTACTTGTTTGGCTGGACACCACGCTGGTTATGCCTGAAAATCGGCGCGTGTCTGGGAAGGCTGGCCTATGTCTTAATGTCTGAGCGGGCCGGCATAGCGCAAGATAATCTTCAGCTTGTGTATGGAGAACAAACCAGCCCGCAGGAAAGGAAGCAGATGGCCGGGGAAAATTTCGCTCATTTGGGAGAAGTATTACTCGAGGCCATACATGTTGCCGGACGTCCGAAAGTGCTCGGGAAAATATTACACATTGAAGGCCAAGAGTATCTCGACAAAGCTGTAGCCCAAGGACAAGGCGTGGTGATTTTTTCCGCGCATCTGGGAAATTTTATGCTCCTGACCGCCGGGCTGGCGCAGGCATGCAATTTGAAATTCATTTTCCGTGAGTCTTCGGATCGGAAAGTATCCCGCCTCTATGCCTGGTTCCGTGAACGTCTGGGTGTAAAGGTAATCGCGGACAATCCCCGTCATCTGTGTGCTTATCATGCCTATTCCCACCTAAAAGCCGGAGGTGTTTTGGGCATACTAATCGATCAAGTGGAAACCGGCGGGGTTTATGTTGATTTTATGGGACATCCGGCCGGTTCCACCTTAGGGGCGGCCAACTTGGCATTAAAAGGCCGGGCCCCGTTGATACCGGCTTTTTGTATACGCCTGCCTGACCAATCGCTTAAGCTTAGTATTGGTCCTGAATTTGTAATCCGGCGGGAAGGAGTACCGGAAGATATCGCTAAGCAGGCGGTGGCTGCCATGAACAAACTAGTGGGGGCGCGGGTCCGTGAGTATCCCACCCAGTGGTTTTGGGGACACCGGCGCTGGCGTGCCTGGCGGAAGTAAAAATGTTTACAAAAAACTTCTAAAGGGATACAATTAGTTTGACGATACTGTATAAAAGAGGATCAGTAAAAGCATTAGAAATATTTGGGAACAGATAACCGGTACAAAGGCATTAATCATGGAAAAGGGTGTGATACAGTATGCGGCAGATATTGGTTTCCTTGATGGCAGTGCTAATATTTCACGGTACGGTGGCAGCCGGGGGACCGGGAAGCACCAGCGCCAACTTTCTTAAGGCCGGACAAGGAGTTCGTCCGATAGCCATGGGCGAGACCTATATCGCCTTGGGTGATGGGTTAGATACCCTTTATTGGAATCCCGCCGGGTTGGTGCAAATTACTTCACCCCAGGCCAGCTTTATGCATAATTTTTGGTTCCAGGATATAGGGACTGAATATCTGGCGTACGGTATGCCGCTGGGACCATTAGGGGCTGTGGCCGGCGGGCTTACGGTTATGCACGCCGGTACCGTAGTGGAAACCCTGGAAGATGAGTATGGAAACTACCTCGGCACGGGCGATGAAATTAGGCCCTTGAGTTTTGCCTTGGTGGGGACTTATGCGCAAAAATTATCCCGAATTATGCCGGTTAAGGAGCCTTTTCTTAAAGATGTTTTGGTAGGCGCCAGTTTACGGCTGGTAACCGAAAGCCTGGACGAAGTGAATGTTTTTGGCGGAGCTTTGGATATCGGCGCAATTTGGCGTCAAACCGAAGAGTTCAAGGATTCGGCGGATAAACCGGGAATCAGGGATCAGGGATGGCGTTTGGGATTGACAGCCCAGAACCTGGGAGTTTCCACGGATAAGCTTATGCCTATGAACTTCCGTTTGGGCACGGGTTATGTAGCGCAGGCTCTTTTCACGCCCTTGGGACGCGGAACCGCTGGTTTGGACATCCTGATACCGATTGATAATGATGTTAAATTCACTCTGGGCGCGGAATATGCGCATATCAGCGAGCATACCGAATCTGCGATTCGTATGGGCTACAAAGTGGGTCCTGAAATTAAGGATCTGGATTCCCTGGCAGGATTGACTGCCGGCGCGGGTTTTGCCATTCAATCCGGGGTTTTAAAATATCGACTGGATTACGCGTTTGTGCCTTACGGCGAACTGGGGTCCACTCATCGCGTATCCTTGACCTTGACTTTTTTACCTTCTTCGCCCGGGTTACCGGGCCCGAAAATATCTCTGCCTACCGACCTGAGTTTTTCACCGACCGGCTCTTTAGCGTCTTCCTTATTGCCGGGTCAGGAACAGGAAGAAAACCTGGCAGTCAAGCGGGATAAGGAACTGGCACAGGAGCGGGTCCGGGATGAGGCCAAGCTGAAAACCATGATGGACGATATCAGAAATAAAATCGAGTTGGTCCGCCGTAAATTAGACCGGCTGAATAAGTCGATTAAGCAGGGAAAACTGCGGCCTGTCCGGTTTCAGGCCGGGAAGAATGTTCTCCAGCGGAAATCATTTGAGACGCTGGACAAGATTGGAGAAATCCTTGAAAAACATTCTCAGGTTAAAGTCAGAATTGAGGGACATACTGATTCCGATGGAAAAGCCCAGGTCAACCAGCGTCTGTCACAAAAACGGGTGGAAGCAGTTAAGAAGTACCTGGTTAGTATTTTTGAGTTGCACGCAGCCAATTTGATACCCGTGGGATACGGTGAAACCCATCCTATAGGAAATAATAAAACGCCGGAAGGCCGGCTGGCCAACCGGCGCGTGGAAATAAAAGTTTTAATTCCGGCCGGGATGGCGCCCGCTGCGCGTGCCAAGCCGAACCAAGTCAATGCAAAAAAGGCAAGCCAGGTGCAAATCAGCAAGGAAGATATAACCTCCTATGGGGAAATAGATAAACTGAGGGAAAAATTGAAAGTCTATGAAATGCAAATGAATCCAAGCGAAGTCGAGGAAATGTTCAATCAGCAGCATCAAAATCGGTGAACAAAGCATTAGCTATACGGACGGCGGAAAAAAGGCACTGGTTCGTAAAGTGGCAATGGCGAGACAGGAATAAAAAATAAAGAAAAACGAAGAAAAAATATTGACAATGTTCTTTCCTTTTGCTATTTTTATTAGCCTGTATTGATTCCTGTCCTGGTTATTGACTTCATAACCTTTTAAATTAAAAGATTTTCTGCATAATTTAATAAAAAAGGTTATTGTTGTTAAAGGCTAGTTAAGTATTTTTTGCCTCTGGGTAGTGAAAATAATTTATTATTTTCGGTTGCGCCGGGACACGATATTTTAATATGTCACCGCGAATTCCCCGCCTTTCAAGGCGGAGTAAATTAATATTTTTGCCCAGGTAGCTCAGTCGGTAGAGCACGTCCTTGGTAAGGACGGGGTCACCGGTTCAATCCCGGTCTTGGGCTCCAGTGAGAAATTGCCGTTGGAATATGGCCGGACGAAGCAGATAGCTTGGCGTTTTCGCTTGCGCTTTTAAGATTGCTGAGGGAGGAAATAAATATGGCAAAGCAAAAATTCGAGAGAAACAAGCCGCACGTCAACATAGGAACCATAGGTCACGTGGACCACGGCAAGACAACCTTGACCGCAGCCATTACCATGTACCAGGCGCATCGCGGCTTAGCCTCGGTGAAAAAATATGAAGAGATAGACAACGCGCCGGAGGAGAAGGCGCGGGGTATAACCATAAATACGGCGCATGTGGAGTATGAGACTGAGAAGCGTCATTACGCGCACGTGGACTGTCCGGGTCACGCGGATTACATCAAGAACATGATCACGGGCGCAGCGCAAATGGACGGAGCCATTCTGCTGGTGTCCGCCTCGGACGGGCCGATGCCGCAGACGCGGGAGCATATCCTGCTGGCGCGTCAGGTGGGAGTGCCGAAGATCGTGGTATATATGAACAAAGTGGACCAGGTGGATGATCCGGAATTGCTGGATCTGGTGGAGATGGAGATCCGGGATTTGTTGAGCAAGTACGAATTTCCCGGAGATGATACGCCGATTATCCGCGGCAGCGCGTTAAAGGCCATGGAAAAAGGCGTGGCCGGAACTTTTGATTGCGAAGAATGGAAGTCAGTCCAGGAATTGCTGGACGCGGTGGATGAATTCATCCCAACGCCGGTGCGGGACGTGGATAAGCCGTTCCTGATGGCAGTGGAAGACGTATTTTCCATCACCGGGCGCGGTACGGTAGCGACCGGGCGCGTAGAACGGGGCAAGGTAAAGGTGGGCGACGCGGTTGAGATCGTGGGCATAATGGACACCAAAAAGAGCGTGGTAACCGGGGTGGAGATGTTCCGGAAGCTGATGGATGATGCGCAGGCCGGAGATAACATCGGTGTGCTGCTGCGGGGCATAGATAAGGAAGAAGTAGAACGGGGTCAGGTAATAGCCAAACCGGGAAGCATTACGCCGCACCGGAAGTTTAAAGGCGAGGTGTACGTATTAAAGAAAGAGGAAGGCGGACGGCACACGCCGTTTTTCAATAACTACCGGCCGCAGTTTTATTTCCGGACGACGGATGTTACCGGAGCAGTAAAACTGCCGGAAGGCGTAGAGATGGTGATGCCGGGCGATAACGTGACAGTGGAAGCGGAATTGATCACGCCGATCGCCATGGAAAAAGAATTGCGGTTTGCGATCCGGGAGGGCGGCCATACCGTAGGGGCCGGTGTCATCTCGGAAGTTGTTGAATAAAGTATTAATAACCGGACGGCTGGAAATGAATTCTCCCCGCAGCAAGCTGCGGGATATTACCCGGATTTATTATTTGTAAAATCCCCCTAGCCCCTTTTTCAAAGGGGGAACTCACAAGCTATGGGGAATTACAAGTTAAGTAAGATGTCAGGAGTTATAAAAAACGAGCGATGAGAGAAATCATTTACTTAAGTTGCGGTGATTGCAAACGGCGCAATTATGTGACGAGAAAAGACAAACGGAAACATCCCGAGAAACTATTAACCAAGAAATTCTGCCGTTTTTGTGGCAAGCATACCTCCCATAAGGAAACAAAATAGGGAAATATCGATTAATTTCATGGAATTAATCGGCTGCCTTGAATCGGAAAATATTATCCCCGTGTAACTGACAGGTTGCGTTACAGGCCAGTAGCTCTAACGGCTAGAGCACCGGTCTCCAAAACCGGGTGTTGCTGGTTCGAATCCAGCCTGGCCTGCCAGTTTGCGGGCTATCTTTTTTAGGGAGTTGAAACGTGTTAGGAAAAGTTACTGCTGTTTTTCGGGACTCTTATGCCGAATTGAAACGAGTTACTTGGCCGTCGCGCAAGGAAATATTCGGTTCTATGCTGGTGGTTTTTATTGTGGTCGGGATTATTATGCTGTTCATTGCGCTTTTTGATTTTCTGCTGAGCGTAATCGTCCGGGCCTTGGTTTAAAGAGGTGAGAAAGTGAGTGCTAGATGGTATGTCATAAATACCTATTCCGGGAATGAAAATAAAGTTAAAACTAATCTGGAACAACGAATCAAAACCATGGGTATGGAGAATAAAATCTTCCAGATTTTGGTGCCCGCGGAAAATGTCTCGGAGATTCGCAGCGGGAAAAAGAAGATTTCCTCCAAACGATTTTTTCCCGGGTATGTATTGGTGGAGATGGAGATGGATGATGACTCCTGGTACGTGGTCAGAAACACTCCTAAGGTAACCGGATTCGTGGGTTCGGGAAATAAACCCACATCAGTGTCAGAGGAAGAAATAAAGTCCATTATGGGACAGATTGCCGGATCACAGGCTAAGCCCAAACCAAAGGTGCTTTTCGAGCCCCAGGAACGGGTAAAAGTGATTGACGGGCCGTTTACTAACTTTAATGGAGTGGTGGACGAAGTGAATTTGGAGCGGGGAAAACTAAAAGTGATGGTTTCCATATTTGGGAGGCAGACGCCTGTGGAGTTGGAATTCGTGCAGGTGGAAAAAGATTAGGAGCGCACTTTACCATGGCTAAGCAAGTCAAAGCAATAGTTAAATTACAAGTACCAGCCGGCAAAGCTAATCCGGCGCCGCCCGTAGGTCCGGCTTTAGGACAAGCTGGCGTGAATATTATGGAGTTCTGTAAAGCCTTCAATGCCCAGACCCAGAACCAGGAGGGCATGATTATTCCTGTGGTGATCACGGTTTATGTTGATAGATCTTTTACGTTTGTGCTCAAAACGTCGCCGGCCGCGGTGTTGATAAAACGAGAGGCCGGATTGGCCAAGGCCAGTCCCACGCCCGGCAGCAAGATAATCGCCACGGTAAAGCGTTCGGCCATAAAATCCATTGCTGAGCTTAAGATGGTGGATTTAAATGCCGCCAGCCTGGAAGCTGCCATGCGCATGGTGGAAGGCACGGCCCGGAGCATGGGAATTAAAGTAGAGGGATAATATTGCGGGAGGGTCATCAGGGCGTCTGCCGGATCCGCTGAACCGTAGGAGGTAAAAAGATGAGGAAAACCAGTAAACGTCACGTGGCCAATGAGAAACAGGTTGATAGAACTAAAAATTATATTTTGCCCGAGGCTGTGGAATTATTAACCTCCACCAGTAATGCTAAATTTAATGAAACCGTGGAGGTATCCATTCGACTGGGCGTGAATCCTAAGAAAGCCGATCAGCAGGTTCGCGGCACGATGGTGCTGCCCCATGGTACAGGCAAGACCAAAAAAATTCTGGTAATTACCAAAGGCGAGAAAATCAACGAGGCCATTCAGGCGGGAGCGGATTTCGCCGGATATGAAGATATGATTGCCAAAGTGCAGTCCGGATGGTTTGATTTTGATACTGTAATTGCCACTCCGGATGTTATGCGGGATGTAGGAAAATTGGGAAAAATTCTAGGAACCAAAGGGTTGATGCCTAATCCCAAGGCCGGTACGGTTACCCAGAACATCGCACAGGCTATCAAGGAAGTCCAGGCCGGAAGAATCGAATACCGGGTCAATAATGAAGGCTTGGTGAATTTCGGTATGGGCAAGATTTCTTTTGGCCGGGATAAAATCGTTGAAAACGCTAAATTTGCCGTCGAAACTATTTTAAAAGCCAAACCAACGGGCGCCAAAGGACTATATATGAAAGCCGTGACCATTGCTTCCACCATGGGACCCGGCTTAAAGCTGGAGATCAGCCAATTTAAGGCGAAATGAATTTTATAATTTGAAAAACCAGTAAACCTGATTTTTCGATCAAAGACCGTAGGTGCCGGAAGCCGGCTTAAGTGTTCGCCTCCAGCGGACCGCCTGCCGAGATCGGGATGCATAACCGCCTGGGCGGGTGCGGGGCAGGCAATTTTCCGCTCCGGAACGCTCAAGGCTGGATCCCGGCCGGTATGGCTGGGATTTTTTTTTATAAAGAAAGGCGGAGAAATAATATGGCGACTAGTCGAACTAAAAAAAGTCAGAGGATGGAGGAAATCCAGGGAATACTGAAAGAAAACCGGAATATAATTCTGACCGAGTATCGCGGGTTAAATGTAGCCCGGATGACTGAGTTGCGCAATGCGCTGCGCCAAACCGGAATTAAATATAAAATTTCTAAAAATACTCTGGTAAGAAAAATCTTCCAAGAAGCCGGGATTGGCAATTTGGAAGAGTACCTGAAAGGTCCGGTGGCAATCGGTTTTCTGGGCGAGGACGTTTCAGTATCAGCCAAGGCGTTTTTGAAGTTTGCCAAGAAAAACAGTTTGCTGGTTATTAAGGCCGCCTATATTGAAGGACAAGTAATGGGGCCAGAAGGGGTTAAGGCCATTGCGTCCTTGCCGTCGCGTGAAGTAATGCTGTGGATTTTATTAGGTACGCTGCAAGCTCCTATCAGGGGCTTTATGACCGTGGCCGAGGGGAATACCCGTAAACTGGTTTATGCGCTTAACGCGCTTAAAGAGCAAAAGGAAAAACAGGCTGCATGAAATCTGTAAGTAACAGCAGGAGCCGCCCTGGGGGCGGTCTTTAAGTTAGAAGCCGAGCCGCTTGCGGCATAAAGCTTCATTTCAAGGAGGGAAAGAAAAATGGCGGTAACCAAAGAGGAAATTATTGACGTGATCGGTGGCATGACGGTGTTGGAAATATCCGAACTAGTTAAAAACATGGAGGAAAAGTTCGGAGTTTCCGCGGCGGCGCCCATGGTAATGGGCGGCGCAATGCCCGCAGCCGGAGACGGCGAAGGAGTCAAGGCTGAGGAAAAGACTGCTTTTGATGTTATCCTGAGCGGTGCGGGCGATAAAAAAATCCAGGTGATTAAGGTAGTCCGCGAATTGACCGGTCTGGGACTGAAGGAAGCTAAGGATCTGGTAGATGCCGCGCCCAAGGCCGTGAAAGAGGGGGTCACTAAAGAAGAGGCGGATTCCCTCAAGGCCAAGCTGGAAGAGGTCGGTGCGATTGTCGAGGTAAAATAAGCTGGAACGTGTGAAGCGCTTTCTGGATTCCCGAGCAGAAGGCGCTCTCATGCTTTTTGGAGACGGCCCGGTCCGGAAGAAAGCCGGTTTATTTTTTTCTTTACCCCGCAACGAAATCATCTGTAATCACGCGAAGGATATTCCGCTTTTTTTCAGGCGGATAGAAAAAACCCTGGCCCAAGGTTATTACCTGGCCGGTTATTTTACTTATGAATTTGGATATGCCCGGGAAAAAGCCGGAGCTCCGCCGGTTTGTCCTATCCGTCCACTGGCATGGATGGGAGTATTTGATTCCCCTTTCAATATCAAGCCCGATGGTTTACGTGATTTATTTAAGCCGGACACCGGCGCCGCTGCCTGGCCGGATTACTGGCTCAGGCCGCCCGTGCCTTCCCAGCTCCCCTCGGAGTATCAAAAAAAAATCAAGCGCATCCAGAAGTATATAGCTGCCGGAGATACATACCAGGTCAATTATACTTTTCCCCTGGTTACGCAGGTGCATGGAAATGCCGGAACCCTGTTTGCCGGCATGCTTAGCCAACAGCCGGTCGGATATGCCGTTTTTCTGCGAGGCGGAGGGAGAACCATGCTTTCCCTATCGCCGGAGCTCTTTTTCGAGCGTCAGGGAGATAGGCTAACCACTCGTCCCATGAAAGGGACGGCTGCCCGGCCTCGAGATTCTCAAACTGATTCGGATGTTCGCCGGAGCTTGTCTAGTTCTCCTAAAAACCGGGCGGAAAATTTAATGATCGTGGATTTATTGCGCAATGATCTTGGCCGCCTTTGCCTTCCCGGTTCGATACGCGTTTCCCGCCTCTTCCAGATAGAAACCTACCGCACTCTTTACCATATGACCTCCACGATTATAGGACGCCTGCGGCAACGGGTGGATTGGCAAACCATATTCCAGAGTCTTTTCCCCTGCGGGTCAGTTACCGGGGCTCCCAAAATCCGAACCATGCAGATTATTTCCGAATTAGAAAACAGTTGCCGCGGAGTATATACCGGCGCCCTGGGATATATCACGCCCCATTGCCAGGCAGTATTTAATGTCCCGATCCGCACCTTGGAAATCAAGGAAAACACCCGACAGGCGGTATTTGGCATTGGAAGCGGAATAGTATCCGATTCCCAGCCAGCGGCTGAGTGGAAGGAAAGCCTGGCCAAGGCCAGATTTTTTATGGGTCTGGCGCGGGACTACCAGCTGATAGAAACCATGCGGTGGGATCCGGTCGCCGGATACCGGGATTTGAATCCTCATATGCAGCGCTTAAAAAAGTCGGTCCGGGTTTTCAACCTGCCATGCAAAATCAACGAAATTACCGGTCAATTGCTTGCTTTAGCCCGGAATTTCAAAACGAAAAGCAAGGCCTACCGGGTTCGGCTGCTCCTGCATGCTGACGGCCGTGTCAAGTTCGAGACCTTGCCTTTAGACGGCCGGCCGGGGGATTCTCTGCCCACGATTAAAATATCAAGATGCAAAGTGCATTCGCGCAATCTTTTTTTATATCACAAGACAACCAATCGGGAGATGTATAACCGGGAATATCAGAAGGCCCGGCAGCAGGGATTGGCGGATGTATTGTTTACCAATGAATATGGGGCCGTGACCGAAGGAGCAATTACTAATCTCTTTATTCGCAAAGGCGAGGTCTGGCTGACCCCGCCGATTAGCGACGGCCTCCTGCCCGGGGTGGAGCGCATCCGGCAGCTTCGCTCAAAAAAACGCCGCATAGTGGAAAAAAGAATCTACCGGCGCGACTTAATTGCGGCCGACGAAATTTATCTTGCCAACTCGGTTAGGGGATTTTTCCAGGTACGGCTGAAGTCGTAAGCGGCAGGGGGGGCGGATCCATGTTTCGTTCGGAATAACATAACCCCAGATGACTGTCATTCCGGCATGATTTTAGCCGGAATCCAGGCCTCACCCAGCAAAACGACGGTCGGGATAGAAGTGAAGAATCCAGGGGCCTGATCAAGTAATCCGGAATTCAAGTATTCCCCTCAAGCTAAATGCCCAGGCTCCTATTGAAGTTTCTTAGAAGAGGTTTATCCTTTTTTTAAGAATTTAATTTTGCAGAAATAGGTCTCCAGGAAAATATGTTGCGTAACATACAGGAATTAAAAAGCGATACCTTGCTTTCGGAAATTTAATTTGGACACATATGTTTTAGGGTGGATTTTTAGAAGTGCCCGTGAGTTAATTGATGAAATTAGGCCGCCCATTTCAACAAAAGTTTTTTATGCGAATGAGCGCAGTTCCGTAAATACAAGTTTATGAGAGTTTGATATGGAATCCCATATTCTTCCGCTAACTTTTTAAAATAATCGATTGTTTCTTGATCTATTTTCATAGTAACTTGTTTCTTTAAAAATTTGGTATACGGGTTCTTTCTGGCTTTGCTAAAATCATACTGTTTTCTCATTTTATTTTATCCTTGTATTGTTTTTGTTCCTTTTTCGTTGCCTTTCTGGCGGAAATTATTCTTATAAACATTCCACTTTTGCGATAGCAATGGCACACGATTAATATTTTGAGATCATAACTTAAACCAAGCAGTATGAAACGTTCTTCACAATCTGAATGATCCGGATCACTAAGCAGTAGTGCGTTGGGATCATAAAAGACCGATTTTGCCTCTTTGAAAGAGATGTCATGTTTGCTTTTATTGATTTTTTCTTTCTTGAGATCCCATGTAAATTCAATCAAATCCATAATTATATTATAATTATAATATAATTATTGTCAAGCGTTTTATCCGAAGACCAACACCAGCTATTTCCTGGATCCCGGCCTGTCCTGCCTGCCCTGGATGATTTTGTCCAGGGGATGGTCTGGTCCAGGGATCAAGTCCGGGATGACAGGTCAGAATGCAACAAATCGGGATTTATTACTTATTTTTTTGGTTTTTGATTCTATGGGTTTTTTAAGAGTTATTGACGATTGCGTAGATTTGTTTGAGATACCGATTCGCTAATATATTACGAATTATCGTAAATTTTTTATAGTGGGACTGTCTCTCACAGCTTATTAAACCTCTCAAATATATCCTGCCTTAAATCATCAATATATTCATCCGGGCCATTTTCTTGTTCGACCAAGATGGGGCCTTGAGAATCCACTCCCCTAAAATATTTGTGGATATTCTGTTTGACAATCTTACCTTGCACTTTATTTTTAATAAGCATATTAACCTTGCCAATAAGCTCATCTGAATTCTTTATAACCAACTCCCAAATCGATATCTACTGTGGTGACTGCTAAAGTGGGCACGTTTTTCCATATGTGCTTCGCGTAAATATAAGGCACCCACCCGCCAACCAAAACAAGGTAGGGAAGGAAATCGGCAAGGTCATCGAGAACTTTGATAAGAAGCTTCTCTCCGGGAAATGTTTTAGACAAAACTCTTGCCTTCCTCTTTTAGGATTTTTAATAAATATTGTGCGTGGTCTCTGCCGCGCTGAGGGAAATTATACAAATCTAAATAAAGCTGCAGATCTGAAACGACGTTGTAGCCTTTTACTGTCTGATTAATAAAAAAGACACCATTTTTATAGTATGGCCTTATGAGATAAAAATTTCCGCCCTGCTTCAATTCTTTTAAATCGAGCGCCTGCCTTAAACCTAACGACACCTCATTAAATTTCTCGCTTCTTAGGTAACAGTAGACAGCCGGCGTGTTTACGTAGTTAGTAATAAGATTCGTGCCGGTATGAAGAGTCAGGGCGTATCCGGCAGGTAGTTTTTTCGTTTCAAAAAAATCTTTCAAACGCGGCAAAATATCTTCATGGGGCGAATAATAAAGATGCGCCTTGTTTAGCTCGAAAATATAGAATTTAAGCCATTCGTCTAATAAGCTCTTCTTATTCTGTAATACGCTGTACGCCAATCTGCCGGAACGGATTCCTCCAACGAATCCTTTTTTACGTAATACAGATAATACGGCAGCGGCTCTTGCACGGCCTACGCCAGGCTCTTTTTCGAAATCTCTAGCTACCCATTTTTTATCCGGCTGTGACAACATGGCACGTATAACTATTGTGGCTTTGTCGCTGAAGATAGTTTTCATTATTATTACCTCTTTCAAAAAATGTCTCGGGTTGGATAATGTCTGCTATTTTATGGACATTTACTGACAGTGGACATTTTGCCACATCTATCTCAGGAGTCAATAAAAAAAAAGCAAAAGCATGACTCGTCCTGTTTTGCTGTCTTTGTGGGGAGCGGTAGCGGCGCAGCAATCTTGATTTTATATCCAGCAGCATCGCAGCCTGTGGATTTTTATGGTCATTTCCGGAACTTTATAGACACGGCAAATCACATTTATACAGCAAAATGTGAAAATCCCCAAAACAATCCGAAAGAAAATCTCGATTTACCTGTCGAACAAAATAGAGGTTGCCAAAATGCCAAAAAGACGTAAAATTATGGCGGTTAAAATGAAAGAAGAAGGAAGTATTGCCATTAAACAAGAAATCGCATTACTCCATGAAGGACAAACTGCTATCCGTGCCGAGCTTAGAAGAAAAGTGTCTTACGATGATTTTGAAATGTTAGAAAAGCGGGTTGCGAGATTAGAGAATTACTGGCCATAAATCCGGCCCGAAAGGGAAAAATCCATAGCATGAAAATTCTGATAGCAGAAGATCACGAACCTCTTCAGGAAACCATCAAATTCTTGATGGAAGATTGGGGTTATCAGGCGGATGTGGTTTCCAATGGCCAAGAGGCCGTGAGAAAGGCCGGGGAGAATCAATACGATCTCTGCCTGATGGATTTGAATATGCCCATCATGAACGGGTTTGAGGCCGCAAAAATAATCCGCCGGAAATTAAAATTTGTTCCTATCCTGGCTTTAACTTCAAATGCTCGATCCGAAATGCGGCAATGTTGGGAAGCCGGCATGGATGATTTTATGGAAAAGCCGTTTGACTGCCAAGCGCTTAATGAGAAAATCATTAACTTGACTGTCAAAGCCGTGACGATTCAGAAAAATCGAGATAGAATTAGGCTCAAAAAGGAGATGCCAATGAATGCGGATCATTTAAAAGAATTGAGGGAACTTGCTAAAAAAGGTTTGGTTAAGCTTGTCTTAAGGGGCAAGGGCGATGAATTTATCGTGCACCAAAACGTCCAGAATAAAATTTCCCATGATTTCATCGCCGAAGGCCGGGAGTTATCGGTATTTCTTGATCGCGCTGAAGACAAGCCGGGAGTTTGCCATTTATATAAGGCCAATCTTTATGCAAATATGAGGTATCTCTTACCAGAAGAACTTGAACAATTTGTAAGTGAAGAAAACGAGGGTTTAAAAAACTACCATACTGCTGCAGTCCGGCGGAAAGAAGAATAACTAACTCAAGATATTCAACAAAATCAAACACTTTTGCCGGTGCCGACTCCGGAAAATGTTTCCGTAACCGAGGATACCTTATCAGTCGACTTGAATGATAGCCGGACATTGTCTGTGCCTTTAGCATGGTTTCCCCGACTGCTGCATGCCAATGCCGGGGAAAGTCAAAAATCTTTCCAAAAATGGCTGGATCATCGAAATAATGCCTGAAAATATTGCCTGAAAAATACTCTGTCCAATATCACAGGTTACCCTGCTTTTTCGGAATCTGAATATGCCGAGGGAGAGTTTTTTTCGTAATGCCATCTAAGTATTTCCACATCAGAAGAGTAACCAATCACCCATAATTAATCCCAACTAATTAGATATATTATAATAATAATTTGACCCTAACTCCTACATAGAAATGCTACAACACGATAATATTCAAGAGATATAGTATTTTTCTAAAAGAAAGGTCTCCACCCCAAGAGTGAAAAATTAGTCGGAATAGAAGTATGCTTGTCTAAAAATCCACAATATCTGTTTTTAGGGTTTTGTTATCCACCCCAACGGGGTGAAACATAATAGCCCAGAGCAACGCTCTGGGTCTGATTGGCGTCAATTATAAATTTCTCCTGGCGACAATTAAAATTTCCGGTTTTT
>CBDUZI010000057.1:0-18936 GCA_965371665.1 uncultured bacterium | reverse complement strand
TGAAAGGGGTACTTTATCTAAGCACGCGGGGGGGATTTTATGTGAGCGCCGAGGTACTTATTAAGGGTCTTCTCCCGAACGAGTGGGTAAAAAGACCAGCAAAAACGCGACTTGATGCAGCCCGAGTTTAACTAAAATGGGTGAAATTTACCCACTCGATTTGGAAATGACCCTAGATTTGTAAAAAGCGAAAATAGATAGTTCCGGACTTAAAGTTCCCAAAATCGAGTATACTTCATTATTAAGCATTATATTTCTTGATTGAGAACTTTGATTTTATCGGCGGTGCTTAAGCGTTTTTGTACAAATGCCGCATCTCTTACGTAAATTGTATTATGAAAAGCAAAAGTATCTCTCAACCTCAATTCTCTCAACTCGGGAATATAATCATATGGCTGGAATTTTAAACCCAGAAGCATATCATGATTATTTTTATCATCGATACTATATTTGCCTCCCAAGTTATGCAACTCAACAATTAATACTTTTAAAGAATCCCTTTGCAGTATTTGTTTTGCGCCTTTTAGTACTTTTTCCTCATAACCTTCAACGTCTATCTTAAGCATAATTGGATTGCGCGTTTTTATAATCTCATCCAGTGTCTTTACTGGAACCTTAATACATTCTGATTCTTTATCACTTGCAACCGCAATGCGATTTTCGCAATCTAAATTCTTAGTAAACATTAATTCAGCATCTTCGTCTCCCAAGCCAAGATTGAGCGCCTCTACAATATTTTCGATTTTATTAATTTTAAGGTTATTAATTAAATTCTGAAACGGCTCAGGAATAGGTTCAACCGCTATACTTTTGGCTTTTTTTACAGCTGATGCTAATACGGCATAAACACCAACATTGGCGCCAATATCAACAAAAAGATCGTTTTCCCGAAGAAAATGGAGAGTCATGCACATTTCATGATAATCGCGCAAACCGAGAAAAATATTTCCGGTAGCCCCATCCATTCCTTTTTTCATAATTAATTTACTTTCGTTTACGTATCGATAAACGAATGATTTGTTAAGTGTTCGGGATAATATTTCCCATTTTATAAACTTTATAAAAGAGTTAATTTTATTTTTTCGGGCAAGTGGATTTTTATTTATAAGCTCAAGCATATCCAAAAAATGTTTCATTTTATCTCCTGACTGTTTATTCCGCTGAATTTGTACCCCGCGCTAACCAAATAAAGCCCCCAAGCTGAAAATATAACACAAGTGGCGGGAAGCAATCAAAGATATTTTTTATTCGGGGGTATCCTTTTTTAATAAAATTTACGGTCAGTAGCGGTCATGTCTTCCGCGGCATACGCATGAGCCGGGCCGCTTCTCCTGCAAAATCCACTAGTATTTTCTTGGAAATTTCGCTATCATTTCTCTCGGCCATCGTGGCCGCCTCCTTTGGGGGTGGGTTTCGCAGAATACTTAGTTTGCGATGAATTTTTCTTGTTTAAAACCAAAATTGTGAACTTTGATTTACGCTACCATCCTAAAATTATAAACAGCAGGTGAGCAGATGAAAAACAAAATATGGGAAATGATACAAAACAGCAACGCAATGCGTTTGGCTATTTTTGTTATATCTATGATTACCGTTGTGTTTGTGGTTACGGTTAGGAAATATGATGTTGCGGCTAAACTGTACTTCACCCAGAATATTTTGGAGTGTCCCAAAATGCTGGGGTTCATTTTTGGGGCGATGCTTTTAGTGAGCGGATTATTTACAGGCATATATTTCTGGCTGCGGCATAGCAATCAAAGCCGGGAGAATAAAAATACTGATATTTTAGCGTATCTGCCTTTTATTGCAGTCTTTCCTTTAACGGTTTTTTATCATTGGGTGCCTTTCGATAAAAATGTTGCGCAAATACTGCTGGTTTATAGTATCAGCTTGTTCATAGTAATGAATGTTTATAATTTCAATAAAGCAAGTTCGATTTTAAGCAGGATATGTAAGCTCCAATTTAATTGGGAGAGAACTATATTATACGCAATCCTGGCTTATTTTCTGCTGGTATCCAGCGCGGCGATTATCCGGCATTTTTCATTAACGACTAATGCCTATGATCTGGGAATTTTTGATCAAGCCATATGGTTGTATAGTAGGTTTAAAATACCGTACAGTTCAATTATGTTGGAACCCCTCTGGGGCGATCATTTCTCGCCGATATTAATGACATTAGCCCCATTCTATTGGATAGTAAAAAGCCCTGTGGTTTTATTAATCGCTCAGACCGGATTGCTGGCGTGGGGGGGAGTAATATTATTTAAAATCGCGAAATTAGAATTAGAAAAACCGGCATTTATATTTTTGGGGGTAATAGCTTATTTATTATCGCCTTATCTAATATCAGCCAATATGTATGATTTTCACGCGGTGGCGTTTGCAGTTCCTATAGCTTTAGGTATGTTTTATTTTTGCCTTAGGAAAAAGTATTTGCCGGCATTGGGTATGAGTGTTTTGTTCTTGATGTGTAAAGAAGACACATTTATATATTTGGCGGGATTTTCAACTATTCGTCTGGCCATGTTGGTTTTGGACAATCGACAAGATAAAACCGGGATTGTGTTTCATGCGCTATTAACACCGCTGGCCGTCATTTACGGCGTTATAGTGGTTTTATATATTCTGCCGCATTTTAATCAAACCAGTTCCAGCCATGATCTGGATCGTTATTTGAATTTGGGTAAAAATTTCAAGGAAGTTGCCGCTACCCTGATATTTAATTTTCCGTATTTAGTCAAAACTCTGTTCGCAGCCGATAGATACGTTTATTTGTTAAAATTAATTGCCAGTGTGGGTCTGGTGCCGCTTTTTAATTTGTGGTATTTAGGCATGGCGCTGATACCGGTAGCCATAATCCTCTTTAGTCGGTACGAAATAGCCATGCAAATTAATATGCAGTATGCCTTGCCGGTCCTGCTTTTTTTATTTATCGCCTATATTTATGGTTTGAAGAGAATTGAAAAGATTATCAAAAAACATCAGAAATATCTGACGCCGCTAATCTGTTTTTTAGCTTTAATCATTTTATTTAATGCAAAAATAAATGAATATAATCCACTTAAACAATTGCCGAGTAAACATGATTTGGCGGCCCGGACATGCTTGGGGGAAATTCCTGCGCAAGCAGCCGTGTCCGCCCAGGGGCATTTAGTCCCGCATTTGGCTCATCGGGAAAAAATATATATGTTTCCGGATGTGCAAGACGCGCAATATATTATTCTGGACAAACGGGGAAATCATTGGCCGATGTCATCAGAACAATTTAACCGGGAAATAGATAAAATAGAATCATCCTCGGAATATGCCATGATATTTGAGAAGGATGATTATTATATTTATAAGAGAAAATAATGTGATGTTATGCCAAAGGGAATTTCAGCGCTTCCGCTATATAATTTAAAGAGGGTATAAAATGCCGGAAATGGAAAAAGACTGTTCCTTCCAGCGGGGAAGTAAAATAATATTTTTTGTGGTATTCGCAACCGTGCTTTTAGTGGGAGGCGGGCTGAGATTTTATGATCTCAATCGCCAAGGCCTATGGCAGGACGAGATCCATACGGTAGTATATGTAAATGATCACCCTTCGCTCGGGGAAGTAATTCGCCGCGTATCTGTCCGGGATCTGCATTCCCCCCTGTATTACATTCTTCTGCGCATGGAAGTTTGGGCCGGGCAGCAATGGAACATTCCTTTAACCGCCGGAAATCTCCGGCTGCTCTCGGCCGGCTTAGGTTTCTTGGCCCTGGGTACGATGTTTTTATTAATGCTGAAAATATTTGGCCGGCCTGGGTATGCCCTCCTGGGTCTCTTTATAGCGGCTATAAGCATATACGGCATATATTACTCGCAAGAATTGCGAATGTATTCCCTGATTTTCTGCCTGGCGCCGCTGGTGCTGTTTTTTCAATTGAAATTATGGGAGGGGCCTGATGCCGGGCTGAATAAATATGCGGCTGCGGGCTATGTAATCAGTAGTCTTTTAATGCTGTATTCCAGTTTAATCTGTTTGTTTTTTATAGCCGGGTCTTTATTAAGCCTTTTAATTATAAGCTGGGGGGAAAGAAAGACTTTTCCTAGGCGTTATATGGATGTAATTAAATTGGGCGCACTAATAATTCTAGGTTACTTGCCCTGGATAGTGGCCATGTGGCGAAAAAGCATGGCCTTAAAAGGAGGCGTATCGACCGGGTTGATAATAAATAATCCGCGTGAATTGTTTAAATTTGCTTTTGAGAACCTGCTTTTGCACTCATGGAAAGAGGGAGATGGTTTCGGGATTTTAAGCAAGATCATCAGGAATTTATCGCCCTTTTCGCTGCTGAATTTATGGGAACGGGAAAAGCGCCGGAAACATGGGATGATTTTGCTAAGTTTTCTATGCGCTTTCACCATATATTTTATAATAACTTATAACCGGGAGTTCCATACCGGGCGTTATTTCTCGCCTTGGTGGCCCTTTGCGGTCTATTTTGTAGTAGCGGGTTTTTCCGGCATCATGCTTTTGCTCAGGCGCATCAAACCAGGTTTAAGGTGGTGGGGAATAGGGTTTTTAGCGGGATTTCTGGGTTTATATATTCATGTTCAGGGTCAGCAAATCCGATTTTATTATAAGGATTTTGAAAAAGAAAATTGGCGGCAAATAGTAAAGTACTTGAACACTAGTCAGCAGGAGGGTGATATGCTTCTGGCCGCCGGGGCTTGGCATAAGGCCTGTTTCACTTATTATGGGGTCGAACTTCCTTTCATAACCGGTCGGGAATTATTAAGCAATGACATTCCCGGAAAATATAAACGCCTGATTTATGTCAATGATGATCCTCCCCATAAGGAAATAAAGGGATTGACCCGGAAATTCGTGGAAAAACCTTTTGCTATAAAAGGTAAGAAATTATTTGTTTGGGAAATAGATTAAAAGCAATAAAATTTTGACAAGAAGCTTACAATAGTATATACTTACAATAGTATATAAAAAGCAGAGAGGATAAAGTGTTAATGGTGCAACGATTTTTAATGGTCGCCATGCCAGCAGCCTTATTGCTGGTTTTTTCTTTTTGTGCCACGGCCGAAATGCTGCAATGCTTTGATGTGCGCAAGGCCATGGTATATGGAGAACAAATCCGGGTGCCCGAGGAAGTAAAACAGCATTACTTAAGCCAAGGGCAGGAATACCTTAGGAGTTATCTGAAGGATAAGATGTTCGAGGTTGTGGCTTCGCAATGGCTGGAAGTTAATTGGCATGAGATGCAAACCTTGGTAGCGGTTGAATTGAATGATTTTTATAAGGACGCTTATAATCTGCCCCTGAGCGCCCAAGTGCGGGTTTACGCGGCGGAAAATGTCAAGCAATATTATGATTGCGGCCGTTTCTGGCCGGTTGAGATTGAGCTCGATTCTTCTTATGCTTTAATGCCGTCTTTTAAATTGAAAGCCAAGCTGGAAGCCCCCTTTAATGATATGCTGCGTTTTCAAATCGGATCCGAAATCCAATGGTCTAAGGTGATAACCGCTCAACTTCAGTACCGGCTTGGCAATGCCGGCCGGAGTTATGACGGCATGAATATCTTCTGGGGGTTGAATATAATGGACTGGAAAGTAAGCTTGAATTATGATTTGACCCCTGAATTTCACCAGTTCCACCGTATTAGCCTGGCTAAAAAATTCTGATAGGTTCCGGGTAAGGAAAATAAATTAAATGGATGACTTTTCCGTACGCCAAGGTGAATTGTACTGTGAAGAAGTCCCCGTAGCCCGGCTGGCCAAGGCGTACGGAACACCGCTTTATATTTACAGCCAAAAAACCATGATTTCCCATTTTCGAAAAATCCAGAGCGCCTTTTCCGAACTCGCGCCCTTAATCTGCTACTCGGTTAAGGCCAATTCCAATCTTTCCATTCTCCGCCTGCTGGCCCGGCAAGGAGCAGGATTGGATATTGTCTCGCAGGGAGAACTGGTGCGGGGTCAAACTGTGGGTGTGCCTCCCGGCAAGATGGTATATGCCGGAGTGGGTAAGACCGAGGTGGAAATTACGGTGGCTCTGCGCGCCGGGATTCTGATGTTTAACGTCGAGTCCGAACCCGAAGCCCGCCTGATTAACCGCGTGGCCGGCCGCTGCCGGCAAAAAGCCAAGGTCGCTTTCCGGATTAATCCGGATGTAGACGCCCGTACGCATAAATATATTACTACCGGGAAAAAGGAGAATAAATTCGGGCTTTCAATATCCCTGGCCAGGGATCTTTTCCGGCAGAGCCGGCGTCTGCATAACCTGGAGCCGGTCGGGATCCATATGCATATTGGTTCTCAAATTACCAGCGCCACTCCTTATATTCAGGCCATCCAGCGTCTGAAAAAGATAATCGTGGATCTCCGGCAGGAAGGTTTTAGGATTGAATATTTCAATTTGGGCGGTGGTTTAGGGATTATATATGATGAAGAGCGTCCCCAGACCGCGGTGGAATTCGCCCGGGCGGTCATACCCCTTATCCAGCCGCTCAATTGCCGGCTCATACTGGAGCCGGGCCGTTTTATCGTGGGTAATGCAGGGATATTGGTAACCCGGGTTCAATACCTCAAGCGGGGGCACCTGAAAACTTTCGCAATTGTTGACGCCGGCATGAATGACCTGATACGGCCGAGTCTCTATCACGCTTACCACCGTATTTTGCCGGTTTCGCGATCACAGAAAGGCCGGGCGGTTTTAACCGATGTAGTGGGTCCGATATGTGAATCGGGTGATTTTTTGGGTAAGGATCGTCGTCTTCCGCCGCTGGAGCCCGGAGACTTGCTGGCAGTGCGAAGCGCCGGAGCGTATGCCATGGTAATGGCCTCCAATTACAATTCCCGGCCCCGGCCGGCTGAAGTTATGGTGGCTGGCGGACGGGCGCGGGTTATTCGCCGGCGTGAAACTATTAATGAGATGCTGGAGCCGGAGCTGGCGGCATTAGGTAAAACCTAGCCATGCCTGAAGAGCATAACCACCTAAAAAAATTCTGTTCCCTGGAGTACTACTCGCCCCAGCGGCTGGCGCAGTATTATCACCATATTAAGGCCGTAAGGGAATCAGGGGCCGGGCACGTACTTGAGGTCGGTATCGGCGCCGGTGTAGTGGCGCATATTTTGCGCCGGGCGGGCTTGAACGTTCTGACCTGCGATACGGAATCCGAACTTGAGCCGGACATCATTGCTGATGTGCGCAAGCTTCCCCTGGCGGATGGGGCCGTGGATTTCGCCCTTTGTTGCCAGGTATTGGAGCATTTACCTTTTGAGGAATTTTCTACAGCTTTACAGGAACTTTGCCGGGTGACCAGGGGGCAGATCCTGATTTCCATACCCTGTGCCTCCCACGCCTTTTTCTGTAATTATAAGCTGCCCGGTGGTCGGCAAAAATCCTGGGTCAGGCACTGGCCGCGTCTCAAAGATAAAGCAGATATGACGCCGGGCCACTACTGGGAAATGGGACGCTCAGGATACCCGAAATCCCGGATAGTCAAAAACATCCTGTCCACGGATTTGCGGATTATCGCCGATTTCACCCCGGCGGAAGCGCCGCAAAACCAGTTTTTTCTGCTGGAAGCGCCGGGCAGGCCGGGAAAGTAATTTCCGACTAATAGCCCGAATTCTTCCCATTGACGTATTACTCCCGCTTTTGCTATACTTCCCTGCCAACTAATTTAATCAGCAGCCAATGAGTAAAGGTGAAGACATTATGACTTCTTTACGATTTGCCAAAATGTCGGGCGCGGGGAATGATTTTATTGTACTGGATAACCGTAAGGGGGAGATCACCCTGGGAGATCCTGATTTCATCCGGCGTCTGTGTTGCCGCCGAATGGCCGTGGGTGCGGATGGAGTGATAGTTCTTTTAACCTCATCCCACGTGGATTTTGCCATGAAATATTTCAATGCCGACGGTTCCGAGGCAGCGATGTGCGGAAACGGCGGCCGCTGCCTGGCCCGTTTCGCCGTGTTGGCAGGCGCCGGGGAAGAGGGGCAGGAGTTGATTTTTACAACTCCCTCGGGGGTTTACCATGCGCAGGTAGCAGGATCCCAGGTTAGTTTGAACCTGCCAACACCAAAAAAGTTTGAAACCGATATAAAGCTGCAGCTTAAGGCGGGTGAAAGAACCGCGGATTTCACGGATACCGGCGTCCCGCACCTGGTTTTTTTCTCCGGCGATTTAGAGACCGAGGATGTCGAGGGTCTCGGCCGGGAAGCGCGCTGGCATGAGAGGTTTAAACCGGCCGGAACTAATGTAAGTTTTTGCCGGGTGGTGAATGAACACTGCCTCGAGCTTCGGACGTATGAACGCGGTATAGAGGGAGAAACCCTGGCCTGCGGTACCGGGGCCGCAGCCGCAGCCCTGCTAGCGGCGCGCCGCAGTTGGGTAAGTTCCCCGGTGACAATCAAGACCCGCGGCGGAGCGGAATTGGAAATGAGCTTTACTTTATTGTCAAACGGATTTTCCGAGGTGCAGCAAAAAGGAGAAGCCCGATTGATTTATTGGGGCGAATTATCAGAAGAGGCGGTTGATTTTAAGTAACTATGCAAGGAGGCGGAAAAATGTTTATAGGTTCCATGGTTGCCTTGGCAACGCCCTTTAAGGAAGGTCAGGTGGATGAAACCAGCCTGCGAAAGTTGGTGGATTTTCAGATTGCCAATAAAACTAAGGTTTTAGTACCATGCGGAACTACCGGAGAATCAGCTACTCTCAGCGTGGCCGAACATCATCGTGTGATAGAGATAACCATAGAAGCCGCGAAAGGCCGCGTGCCGGTAATGGCCGGGACCGGTTCGAACAACACTGCCGAGGCGATTGAATTAACCCGCGCGGCCAAGCAAGCAGGAGCCAGAGCATCTCTCTTGATTACTCCTTATTATAACAAGCCGACCCAGGAAGGTCTTTACCGGCATTTTATGACCATTGCCGAGGCGGCGGATTTTCCCTTTATCCTGTATAATATTCAGAGCCGGACCTCGGTTAACGTATTGCCGGAAACCATAGCCCGGATTTCCCAGGTCTGTCCCTTGTTGGTGGGAGTAAAGGAAGCTTCGGGAAATCTTGAGCAAATCAGCCGGCTGCATGCCATGGTAGGAGACCACGTGTCGATTATTTCCGGGGATGACGCGCTGACCCTTCCTATAATGGCTGTGGGAGGCCAGGGCGTAATATCAGTCGCGGCCAATATCGCGCCGCTCCAGATCGCGGAACTGGTTGAGACTTGCGCGGCGGGAAAATTTCAGCAAGCAGTGAGCATGCATGAAAAATTATTACCCTTGGTCAAGACACTCTTTCTAGAAACCAATCCCGCTCCCGTTAAAGCGGCTATGGAAATGCTGGGCCAATGTTCAGAAAGCGTGCGCTTGCCGCTCGTTTCAATATCCGAGCATGTCCGGGAAAGCGTGAAAAATGCACTGGCAGAGTATGGATTACTCAAACAGGAGGCCGTAAAATAATAATGAAGATCGGAATTGCGGGAGCGGCCGGAAAAATGGGACAAGCCCTGATAAAAGCGGTCAAGGAGCATCCTGAATTAACCCTGGGTGCTGCCTGGGAGCGGCCGGACCACCCCGGATTGGGGCAGGATGCGGGCATTTTGGCCGGTCTGGATCGTATGGATATCATATTATCGGATGATATGAGAGGCGCTTTAAGTGAATGCGAAGTGGTGATTGATTTTACCGCGCCGGAAGCCACCATGACTTTGCTGGAGGCGGCATTACCAGCCAACCGGTCTTTGGTTATCGGCACGACCGGGCTTTCATCCCATCAGCTCTCCGGTCTCCGGGAGGCTGCTGGAAAAATCAGCGTGGTTTACGCGACTAATTTTTCCATGGGAATAAATCTATTGTGGGTTCTGGCGCGCCGGGCAGCCGAGGTTCTGGGACACCGGTTTGATGTGGAGATTATTGAAGCCCATCACAATATGAAAAAAGATGCGCCTTCCGGAACCGCGCTGACGCTCCTGGAGGCGATTTGTCAAGGCCGGGGGCTTGATCCGGAAAAAAGCGTCCGTCATGGACGGCAGGGTTTGACCGGCCCCCGGAGTCAGGGCGAGGTCGGTATGCATGCGGTCCGCGCCGGTGATATAGTCGGCGAGCATCTCGTGCTTTTTGCCGGTCCGGGAGAGTGTCTGGAAATAAAGCACCAGGCCCATTCCCGGGATACCTTTGCCCGCGGCGCTGTCCGGGCCGCAGCCTGGCTGGGGAAACGGCCGGCTGGTTTTTATAATATGGCGGATGTGCTGGGATTGGAAAAACAATGATTATTACACCGCCGGAGAGATTACAGGTTCTGCCGCCGTATCTATTTGTGGAAATCGACCGCAAGAAGCGGCTGGCCTTGGAACAAGGCGTGGATGTTATTGATTTGGGAGTAGGCGATCCGGATTTGCCGACGCCTGAAATTATTCTGGAAGCCCTGCGACAGGCCGCTGATACGCCGGAAAACCATCATTATCCCTTGGGCCGGGGACGCCGGGAATTTCGTTTAGCGGTCGCGGAGTGGTTTGGCAAGCGGTTCGGGGTTAATCTTGATCCGGAGCAGGAGGTTCTCTGCCTGATCGGGTCCAAGGAAGGTATTGGCCATGCGCCCCTGGCGTACGTTAACCCCGGGGAAACAGTCTTGATTCCTGAACCGGCTTATCCGGTTTATTATTCAGGAACGATTTTTGCCGGAGCGGAGCCGTTGCGTCTGCCGCTGCGGAGTGAAAATAATTACCGGCCGGATATTCAGGCTTTATCCCCGGCGATATTGGGCCGGACAAAATTACTTTTTCTAAATTACCCCAATAATCCTACCTCGGCCGGCGCGGATTTGGAATTTTTCGAGGAGTTGGTAGCCTGGTGCAAAAAACACGAAATTATTCTGGTTCACGACATGGCTTATTCGGAAATATACTTTGAAGGAGAGCCACCGCCTTCAGTACTGCAGATTCCCGGGGCCCGGGAAGTGGCCATTGAGATGCACAGTTTTTCAAAGAGTTTTTCCATGGCCGGATGGCGCATTGGTTTTGCCGTAGGCCGCCGGGAATTAATCGAGCCTTTGGCCCGGATTAAAGGTAACCTGGATTCAGGCACGGTCTCGGCCGTGCAAGCGGCGGCCAAGACCGCCTTGGAACATGCCGAAGATATTATACCCGGCCTGGTAAAGATATATCGCCGCCGGCGTGATGTTTTCGTGGCCGGCTTGCAGGAAGCGGGTTTTAAAGTCGATCCGCCAAAAGCGACTTTTTATGTATGGTGTCCCGTGCCGGAGAAAATGGATTCTACGGCTTTTGCCGCCCGGCTGCTGGAAAAGGCCGGAGTAGTAGCTGCGCCGGGAATCGGTTTTGGTTCCGAAGGAGAGGGATTTATCCGGTTTTCCCTGACCTCTTCCGAGGAACGGCTCAAACAGGCCGTGGAACGGATAAAAACCGTTGGCCTGGAATAGAGGCATATAATTTGGTATTGGCCTATCTCGGACTAGGCGCCAACCTGGGCAATCCGCGGCGACAACTGCGCCAGGCAGTGGAAGGATTGCGCGGCTGGGCCGGGGTTGAAATTATGGCGGTATCTTCCTTATATAAGACAGTTCCTATAGGCGGAGAACCTCAGCCCGACTTTTTGAATGCAGTAGTTGCCATAGCCACGGTTTTAAGTGCTCGGGAAGTTTATCAAATGGGGCAGGAGCTGGAACGCCGGGCTGGCCGGCTACGCCGGACTAAGTATGCGCCGCGTGAATTGGATATAGATCTATTGTTATATGACAAAAATATTATACATGAATCTGATCTTCAGGTTCCCCATCCCCGGCTGGCGGAACGGGCGTTTGTTTTACAGCCTCTGGCCGAGGTGGCGCCGGAAGCCAGGCATCCGGTTTTGGGAGAGAATATAATCCAGTTAGCGGCCCGGATTTCATATCAGGGAGTGGACCAGTTTTCCGGCCGAGCGGCCTGGCTGGACGCGGATAAGGAGTGACCAAGATGGAGGGGAATCGCTACATCGTTATGGAAGGCGTTCTGGGTGTGGGCAAATCCAGCCTGGGCGAACTCCTGGCCAAGGAGCTGGGCGCCCGTCTGGTACTGGAAGCGTCGGATGAAAATCCATTCCTGGAAAAATTTTACCAGAATACGAGAAATTACGCCTTCCCGGCGCAAATATTTTTTCTCCTTAACCGCTACCGCCAGCAGCAGGAATTGGCTCAGGGTGATCTTTTTCAGAGGAATTTAATCTGCGATTATTTATTTGCCAAGGACCGGATTTTCGCCTATTTAACCCTGCAGGAAAATGAACTGAATCTTTATGAGCGGCTTTGCGGAGTTCTGCAGGATAAAATTTTAAAACCCGACCTGGTGATATATCTTCAGGCTTCCACGGATATTCTGCTTCAGCGTTTGTCCGCGCGCGGGCGTTCTTTTGAGAAGGGCATGAACCGTGACTATATAGAACGTTTGAACCAGGCTTACAATTACTATTTCTTCCACTACCAGGAGACGCCTTTATTAGTGGTTAATACTAATGATATAGATTTTGTGAAGAACCGGCAGGATTTGCAGGATCTCATTAAGCATATCCAGAGAATGGGCAAAGGGACCCAGTATTACAATCCGGCCGGTTTTAAGCAATGAATCCCATGCCCATTACAGTGTGTCATCTCCGGAAATGGAAGACCGAAGGCCAACGATTTGCGGTATTGACCGCTTATGATTATTCTATGGCCCGGCTGGTTTCCCAGGCGGAAATACCGGTTATCCTGGTCGGCGATTCCCTGGGGCAGGTTATGCTGGGATATTCTACCACCCTGCCGGTTACCATGGAGGATATGATCCATCATACCGCAGCCGTGGTGCGGGGCGCGGCCGGATGCCTGGTAGTAGCAGACCTCCCTTTTCTCTCTTATCAAGTTACCGCTGAGGAAGCGGTGCGCAATGCCGGTCGTTTGATCAAGGAAAGCGGAGCGCAGGCAGTAAAGCTGGAAGGGGGAGAAGATATGGCCGGGGTGGTTGCCGCGCTGGTGCGTGCGGATATTGCCGTAATGGGGCATGTAGGTCTGACACCCCAGGCGGTGTACCAGCTAGGCGGATATCGTGTCCAGGCCGTGGACTCGGCCGGCCGGCGAAAACTTCTGGCGGATGCACGGGCTCTGGAAAAAGCCGGAGCTTTTTCCGTGGTGATCGAGAATGTGCCGGACCAGGCCGCGGCGGCTGTGACCAAGGCTTTATCCATACCCACGATCGGAATCGGCGCGGGGCCGGCGTGCGACGGGCAGGTTCTGGTGACGCATGATTTACTCGGGCTTTTCGGTGATTATACTCCGCCGTTTGTAAAACGTTATGCCGAATTGGGTCAGGCGGCCATAGCGGCCATGTCCGATTTTGCCAATGATGTCCGCGAGGTACGGTTTCCCGTGTCAAAGGAAAGGCCGGGAAAATAATGAAAACAGTGACCCTGGCTAAAGAAGTGCGGACAGCAGTTGAACGATGGCGATGCCATGGTAAAACCATTGGATTTGTTCCGACCATGGGAGCCTTACATGAAGGGCACATCTCCCTGATTCAGGCCGCGCGCCGGGACTGCGACCGGGTAGTGGTTTCTATTTTCGTGAATCCCAAGCAGTTCGGTCCGGATGAAGATTTTGAGAGATATCCGCGCGATATAAAGAGGGACAGCCGTGTTGTTGCCGCGGAAAAAGCAGATATGCTCTTTATCCCGTCCGCTGATGAGATATATCCGGCAGGCTTTGATACCCGGGTTATGGTGAGTGACCAATTGACTAAAACGCTCTGCGGTCTTTCCCGGTCCGATCATTTTAGCGGCGTGGCTACCATAGTGGCCAAATTACTAATCCTGGTGCATTCGCATAGGGCTTATTTCGGGCAGAAAGATTTTCAACAGACACTGATTGTGAGACAGCTGGCCAGGGATTTAAATCTGGGTTGCAGCATCGAAGTTCTGCCTACAGTGCGCGAAGCGAATGGAGTGGCCAGGAGTTCGCGAAACGGATATCTTTCAGAAGAGGAAAGGAGAGCAGCGCCCATTGTTTACCAGGCGTTGAAACTTGCCGAGGGCATGCTGCAGGTGGGCGAACGAAATCCCCGGGATCTGATTGAAGCGGTTAACAAACGCCTGCGCAGCGAGTCATTGATCGAGATTGAGTATGTGGCGGTTAAAAACGCCCAGACCTTGGAAGATTTAAATGTTCTTACCGGCCGCGTATTAGCGGCCATAGCCGTCCGGCTGGGACGTACCCGGCTGATTGACAATATTATAGTGGAAGTACCTTCCGGGAGTTGAAAAAATGAGACGCAGCTTAATGAAATCCAAAATTCACCGGGCTACGGTGACAGATTCCCATCTGCATTATATGGGCAGTATTACTATTGATAAGGATTTATGCCAGGCCGTGGACCTGTTGGCGTATGAGCGCGTTCACGTGCTGAACCTGGATAATGGAGCGCGCGTGGAAACCTATGTCATATTTGGAAAAAAAGGATCCGGGCAAATGCGCGTAAACGGCGCCGCGGCCCGTTTGTTTTCCAAACATGACCGCGTGATTATCATTGCCTATACCGAGGTGGAGGATGAACAGTTGGCCGGATTTCATCCCCGGGTGGTTTTTGTGGATGAAAACAACCGGATTACCGAGCTTCGGGTGGATGCGGTAAAGACTTTTACTTCGCTGCCGCCGGCTGGGAAGGCTGTTCCCTAAATGTTAAGGGCTATGATAAAAAATGGTTAAGTTGAAAATTGGTATAGTTGGCTGTGGGGCGATTGGCAGCGAGCTGGTCAGGGCAATCTCGTCCGGACGTGTGCCGGGCGCTTTAGTAGCCGGGCTGGCCGACCGGAAGCCGGAAAAAGCGGATGTGCTAGCCTGCGAAATTCGACCGCATGGCCGGGTTTTAAATCTGAAAGAAATAGCCCGGGCCTGTGATCTGATAATAGAGGCGGCTGAAATTCCAGCCGTGCCGGTAATTGCCAAGGCGGTACTGGCGCAAAAGAAAGACTTGATGATTCTCTCGGTCGGGGCCTTGATTGTTTATCCGGAGCTGCTGGGCCGGTTCCAACGAAGTGGCAGCTGCCTGTATTTCCCGTCCGGGGCCATAGCCGGCCTGGACGCGCTTAGAGCCGCGGCCATCGGCGGCAAAATCAAGCGGGTTTGCTTAACCACACGCAAGCCCATAGCCGGACTGGCCGGGGCTCCATATTTTACCAAAAAAAAACTCGATCCGTTCTCTCTGGCTAAAGCCACGAAAATATTTTCCGGTTCTGCACGCCAGGCCATTAAACTTTTTCCGCAAAACGTAAATGTGGCGGCAGCTGTTTCACTGGCCGGCATCGGACCCGACCGTACCCGCGTAGAAATTATTGCGGATCCCCAGGCCACGCGAAATTCCCATACCTTGGAAATCAAGGGACAATTCGGCACTATCCGGACCATTACTGAGAACCGTCCCTCTCCTGCCAACCCCAAGACCAGCGCCTTGGCTGCGGCCTCGGCCCTGGCTTTACTGAACACCCTAGTACAGAGATAATGCCGCGGGACATGATTAAAAAAAATACCCTGACCAAATACGATCGTCTGTTAGGAGCCCATCTTTCCACGGCCGGCGGGTTGCTCAAAACCCTGGAACGCGCCGAAGAGTTGAGATGCAATTGCGTGCAGATTTTTGCCAGTAATCCCCGGGGATGGAAAGGCCGGTCATTTAGTGAGACCCAGGCAACGGAATACCGGGACGCAATGTCCCGGTCCCGGGTGCGGGAATTAATCATTCATGCCATATACCTGGTAAATCTGGCCTCCCCCAAGCAGGAAGTATATGAAAAATCACTCGGCTCCCTGCGGAATGATCTGATTTCAGCCGGACGCCTGGGTGCGAAAAACCTGGTTTTACATCCCGGCTCTGACCTGGGACAAGCTGGGGGAGAGGTCAGGCTGATCCAGGCCCTGCGGGAACTTCAGCCGGATATTCCTGGGGGATGCCGTATTCTGCTGGAAGGCATGGCCGGCACGGCGCACAGCCTGGGGGATCTGCCGACCATCGGCCGGATAGGCAGTATTCTGGGACCAAAAATCGGCGTCTGCCTGGATTCCGCCCATCTCTGCGCTTCGGGGTATAACCTGGGCGAGGCGCAGGATTTCAAGCGTTTTGACCGGGATGTTAAAAAACACATAGGTTATGCCCGCGTGGGGTGCATACATCTGAATGATTCCAAGAAACCCTGCGGCTCCCACCGCGATCATCATGAAAACCTGGGCCAAGGTTTTGTGGGCCGCCAGGGATTAATTAACCTGGTTAAGCATAAGCCTCTGCGGCATTTGCCGTATATTATAGAAACCCCCGGCTTTAACGAACAAGGCCCGGATGCCAGGAATATGCGTGAGTTGAAAAAGTATGCCGGAGCGGGTGTTTGAATTTTTGGTGGAGAAAGTAAAAGGATTTTTGAAGGAGTTGGGGTATGAATAAAATCACAATAAAAGATAAAAAGCTGCTTCTGGAAATACGAGAGCTCATTCTTTCAGCCCGTATGGTCGTAGTCCGCAGTGTCAACACCCTGCAAGTGGTGACGAATTTTGAAATTGGACGCCTGATTGTGGAACATGAACAGGCAGGCGCGAAGCGTGCGGCATACGGCAAGAAACTACTTAAGGAGCTCTCGGCTATTTTGACAAAAGAATTCGGAAAAGGGTTTTCTGAACGTAATTTACGCAATATGCGTCAATTTTATTTAGTCTATCAAGACCGAAAAAAACAGATTTGGCAGATGCCATCTGCCGAATTGATTGAAGGCAAAAAAAGTCAAACAATGTCAGGCCAATCCCCAAAAATGCAGACGGCGTCTGCCAAATTCAAAAAGACTATATTTTCTCTCAGTTGGTCGCAATATGTTTTTCTTATTGGAATGAAGGATGACAACGCGCGAAGTTTTTATGAAATTGAAGCAGCAAACAACGACTGGACATTGCCGGAGCTTACACGTCAATTTAACTCGGGACTATATGAACGTTTGGCGTTAAGCAGAGACAAAAAAGGCATTAAGAAATTGGCTCAGGAAGGCCAAATTATTTCGAAGCCTGAAGATATGATTAAAGAACCGTATGTGCTGGAATTTCTGGGAATTGATGAAAAAGCCAAGTATTCCGAATCAGATATTGAATCCGCCATCATTGACAAACTCGAGCATTTCCTGCTGGAGCTGGGCAAAGGCTTTCTCTTTGAGGCCCGCCAGAAACGCTTCACTTTTGATGAAGAACATTTTTTCATTGATCTGGTTTTTTATAACCGTTTGTTACGTTGTTATGTGCTAATTGATCTGAAAATCGGCAAACTCACCCATCAGGACCTTGGGCAAATACAGATGTACGTGAACTATTTTGACCGTCATGTAAAAAAAGAGGACGAGCTGCCCACCATTGGCATTATCCTGTGTAAAAAGAAACACGACGCCTTGGTTGAAATCACACTTCCCAAAGACACAGCCATTTATGCCAAAGAATACCAACTCTATCTGCCTTCCAAGGAGGAGTTGAGGCAGAAGCTGATCGACTGGACAGAGGAAGAGGGCAAGGCATGATTTTTTATTGCTCGCGGCATGACATTAAGGCGAAGCACGACGAAGCGGCGGAGGGGTTTTTGGGGGAGTTGGGGTATGAGTGAATATGTGAATACTATGGCTGGCACCTTACGTAATATTTCGTATACTTATTACTTGAATTTTGCACCAAATTTTGATAGAAGGCTTTGCAGACAGCTTATTAAATGACTAAATCCGTGTAAAAAATATTTTGTACAAAAACCAACTGAGTTATAAACCAACAAGAAATGTTTTTTATAAGTCTATTATAGCCCAAATTATTTTTTTCTATGTTTTAGCAAAAATTTCAGGGAATAGTTAAAAAAATGCTGTCTGCTCAAGACATAAGACATCGGCTAAAAAACAACAAGGACAGGAAGCGGGAGCTGCGAAAAATGAATTTACCAAATAGCATAGAAACTCAGGAATTATTCGCAAAAACGGGAAGGGAAACCAGTCAAATTCCCGTTAGGATTAGCCACAGGATTATCCAGCTTTTCTCAGAAGGCCTATATTCCAGCCCCAATAAAGCAGTAGAAGAGCTTGTGTCTAATTCATTTGATGCAGGGGCTCAAAATGTCCATGTCATTCTCTCCCCGAGTTTGCATGATTCAGACGCAACAATTGTGGTTATTGATGACGGGGAAGGGATGGATGCTGATGGTCTCAAGCAACACTGGATCATTGGCAAAAGCACAAGACGTAGGAAATCAGGTTCGCAGAGACGTAAACCAATTGGAAAATTCGGTATTGGTAAATTATCCACATATGTATTGGCCTCTGAACTTACCCATATCTGTAAATCGGGTGACACTTTTTATGCTGCCACAATGGACTATACTAACTTAACAGGCAGTGCGGAGGTTTCTTCGGAGGGGATTTTTAACGAACAGACTATTAATATTCCTCTGCGAATCTTAACAAAGGATGAGGCACAGGAGTCTTTGAAGCATTGGATGAATGGGACAAGAGCAGGATACAAAGCACTTAATTTGTTTGGAAAGAGTGCGCCAGCATCATGGACGGTTGCAATAATGTCAGGGCTTAAAGACTTGGGAAAACAAATTTCGATTGGTCGTTTGAAATGGGTTTTGAGAACCGCAATGCCCCAATGTAGTGATTTCCGCCTTTTTTTAGATGGTACTCCGATTGTGCCACCCAAAATGGATGAACCAATTGGTAGATTTATAATAGGTAAGGATATAGTTCAAATGTCCAAACCCTGTCCTGAGGGATTGATTGAGAGAGAAGATGCCAGCGAGGATAAAAAATCTATTCATAGATATGGTGTGTATCACGATAATCTGCTTGGCCGGATTACTGGATATCCTCGGCGCTCACATAAAATCCCCCCCGCGTGCTTAGATAAAGTACCCCTTTCAT
>CBDUZI010000056.1:0-18983 GCA_965371665.1 uncultured bacterium | reverse complement strand
CCCTCTACACTAATATACCATGGGGGAGGTGTCTCACCTATATTGACACAGAGGGTTCGCTCAAAATTTCAATCCGCTCGTTTTGATTCTTCTTTCCTCATCATTTCTTCTTCGGCTCATTTTAATTATGAAGCTAAGCTAACTCCGTCATGTTTTATGTAGGCAGATTGAGTCGTTTTTGTCTGGCCACACTCTTTTAGACAGTTATGGCTCATTTTCATTGCACCTTTTTTCAATTTTCAAGTGGATAAGTCGACACCGTCCCCCAATCCACGTTACCCCACACTCCCGGTTTTTTTCTACAAAGCCAAGCGCATTGACGGCTTGCGGCGCCAGCAAAGCTTGACATTCTTCCGGCGTCAATCCGGCCGCGGCCAGGGAGTTGGCCGCAGGCTATTGGCTGCCATGGAAGAATAGGCCCGGGCACATGGCCTGCGCCGGCTTCAACTGCTGGCGGACAGCAAGAACCATCCGGCGCTGGATTTTTATAAAAAGCAAAACTGGACAAAAACCAGGATGATTGGTTGGCAAAAAAGGCTGAAGCATTCAAATTAGAGTAGAGACGCCCAATTTGGGCGTCTCTACAAATGCCAAAGTCATATTAGGGGTTGATGTGAAATGAAAAATTACTTTTACCGTACGGGAATAAACTTCCTGCCATGTTTTAATAAAGCGGTATTATTTACCGCACGGTAATATTCCGCTTGATATTTATAATAAATTATGATATATTACCGAACGGTAAATAATTAAATGAGGTAGTATCATGATAATCAACTCACCCTCAAGCCTGGGAAATGCTGTTCGTACCATCCGAAAAGGTCTGGATATAAACCAATCCGATCTTGCCATGACTGCCGGAACCGGCACTCGCTTTATCGTGGATCTGGAAAAAGGCAAATCGAGCTGTGAAATCGGAAAGACACTTCACGTACTGGCTATGTTGGGTCTTACCGTTGATTTACAAACACCAGAAGGCCTGAAATTTAATGCTGCTAAATCTAAAGGACTTCACAACAATGACAAGAAGGCTTGATGTTTATCTTTATGATAAATTAACCGGCCAACTGGTTCAGGACGATTCCGGAAAGCTTCAATTCAAATATGACTCTGCCTGGCTGACAGATAAAACTTCCCTTGCTCTTTCTCAATCGCTGCCATTACAGGTAGCGCCATTTGAGGAGCATGCCTGCCGTCCCTTTTTCGCCGGGGTTTTACCGGAAAGCGAACTACGGGAAAGGATCGCTAAAAATCTTGGAATTACAGCGCGTAACGATTTTGCTTTACTTGACCGCATAGGCGGTGAATGCGCCGGTGCTGTTACCTTTAAATCTGCCGGCAGCCCGTCTCCTTTACCTCCCAAATCTTCTGATTATAAGGTGCTTTCAGAAACAGAACTGGCGGATAGTATTCGCTTACTACCCCAAAGGCCTCTTATGGCCGGCCAGCAAGGAATACGTCTTTCACTTGCCGGCGCACAGAATAAATTACCGGTTTTCGTATCCAACGATGAGATTGCATTGCCTCTAAACGATACTCCCAGTACACATATAATCAAACCACCTATTCCATATTATGAGTCAACAGTACATAACGAAGCTTTCTGCATGTTGCTGGCAAAGAAAATGGGTCTGCATATTTCCAATGTTGAAATCCGTTTTGCCCAAGGTAAACCATTCTTATTGGCACAGCGTTATGACAGAAAACAGGATAAACCAGGGATTGAACGCCTTCACCAGGAGGATTTTTGCCAGGCCCTGGGCATTGTTCCGGAATTAAAATATCAAAACGAAGGCGGCCCTTCGCTGGCGCAATGCTTTTCACTATTAAAAAATTGTTCAAGCACTCCTGCGATTGACATTCCACGATTATTGGCAGGCATTCTGTTTAATTACTTTATCTCGAACTGCGATGCACACGGCAAAAACTTCTCCTTACTTTACGATGGCCGCCGAAAAGCCCTGGCACCCTTTTATGATCTTATGTGCACAAAAGTTTATCCGGAATTATCTGAAACCATGGCAATGAAGATCAGCGGCAAATACGCCCCTGATAAAATCATGCCGCGTCATTGGGAGCGCTTTGCCAAAGAGGCTGGTTTGGCTGCCCCCCTGGTTCTTAAGGAGTTTAAGCAAATGGCTGAAAACATCGTACCCGCATCACTTGCTGTGGCTAAGTCCATGGAAAATCAAGGTATAACCGCCCCACTAGTTAAACAGATCACAAATACTATTGAAGCCGGAGTTGCTAAAGTAAAACCGATGTTTTTTTAAGTTTTTAGTTGAAATATTTCGAGTCCCTCTCACCAACGCTACATATTTGTAATAAAAAAAATTAAATCAGCATTAATGTAATTACCTGAAAATCGGATATATGCACATAGCATAAACTTATCCGGGAAATCAGTGAAATAGTTTCGGTTTTTATGGACCGCGGTAGCAATAAGCGACAAAATGTATCCCCGCTATTATTATTATTTGGATGAAAAAAAAGAAAATTGTAAAAATTATCCGCATGTGGACACATTACGAATAAAAGTTACCGGCAAATCCCTGCTGCCGTTTTGGGCTGCTTGGCAATTTTTCAGTCTGATTTTTTTGGGTCTCATAGCGAGAGAACGGGGTATGCTTTTCCCTGGACGCGCCGCATCCTTTATGTGGCCGCAACTTTCGCGCACCGGCCGGCTGCCGAAGATGCCGGCAATAAAAAGCTGCAAAACCGCTGGGGGCGGCACTTCCCTTCCCCGGCCCAAGAGCAATAATTCACCACCTCCAGGAGCCTGCCTGGGATCGCCGAGCTCCAGCTCGGCAATTCAACCAATTATTTATACACCGCCACACCGTATATGTGATCAGCAACGCTATGGGGCAAGCAGCGGCGCGAGTGCCGGCCAGGTTTATTGCCGAGCTGGAGCTCGGCGATCCCAGAATACGGTTGACTGCCCTCAATCATTCGCCGGATTCCTCAACCGGCTCCTTGCAAGCATAATGCACTGTAAAAATCAACGTCCCCAAAATCAAATTTACCTTAACCTGTAATACCCTCTCAAGATGCTTTCGCACACCAGAGGTTGAAAGATATGAGTAGGATTATAAACATGGTAGATTTGTTAAGGTAGGGGCGGGTTCCAAACCCGCCCTGGTTACGACGCAGCCGCAAGCGAAAACGAATGCCATGCCCCTGCGCTGCCTTATCCTTTTTGCACACGAACAACGCCCCAGGAGTTATAGCCGTTAACTGGTTATTTTAATAACATTCCCAAAGTTCATAATATGCAAAAGTTTGAAGTTAGACATGTCCCCCATCAGTTTGCTTAGCATGGTTTTCATGTAGATCAAAATCCCGGTTACAGCCAGAAGCATTACAACCAGAAGAATTGTGGTAACCATGATGAGCTTTTTCATTGTTTCACGCTCCTGGCAGGCAAGATTGTTTTCCCTAAGTTATAAAAACATGAACGACCCGGGTTTCTCATAGGAGGCTTTTTATATAAACAGAATCAAGTATTTGGTTAGCAATCTCAATATTTCTTTTAGAATTGGCGAAGAATGTTTCTATAGCCCAAAGATAAGCCCCATCCCAAAATACGAGTTTATAATTACTTCCAATTTGAGCTTCAATAGGATAATCGATGAGTATCTTATAACCTCGCAATGTTTTAACCTCCTTACCATTGATTCTGATTGCTCTCTTTTCATAGCTAGATCGGAAGTCAGTTGAATCTTTAAATGACGATTTATATTTTGCTATCAATCTTTTTGGTCCCGTGTCATCAGCTAAAAAGGACTCTTCCATATATGCGGCATTAATAATCGAAGTGATATATATTTTTATTACCAGTTCTTGACATTGACCAAAATATACCCTTTTTACGTTTTCAGTTTCTTCTTCTTTGAGTGTTGTTAAAGCACATGGGAAGTCGCCGACAACAACCGATTTGCCTATTGCTAATTCAAGCGGTTTGAAAGAAACATTTGATGAAACTGAAAATATTTTGCGGGCGAATTGCCGGGAACACGGACCTATAATGCCCGCGACAACCAAAAACAAGATTGGAAATAACAAATACTGTAATAATTTTATTAGTTTAGTGTTCGATTCATTGTTCTTCATACTAGGCCCCATTCCTCTATCTAACTTGATCAATAGTGCCTGGCACCTGGACTGCACCCCTGTAACTGGATATTCCGCTCATTCCGGCCGCCCTGCTAACTGAACAAAATCCCAATGCTACAAATATACCACAGGCGTCCGAAATCAATCAAACTTTTCTGATTTCATCCTCATAGAGTTCCACATAATGCTTAAGGGGACGAGTGTTCTTCCCAAAAATTCATTTATTTTTTGGCACATTTAATTTTCTATGGTATTTGTTTATATGAGCAATTGTTCGATCATATTTATTTTTCACTCTTTCTTTTTTATGCTCATCGTTACCTTTTGCCGCTTCCCTCATTGCCCCCAAGGCAGGTAGCAGCCTGTGCTCCCCATTATATACCGTGCCATTAAAAGTATAAGCATATCGCAATACTACCCGTTCTTTAATCGGAATGCCAACTTTAACAAAATTTACATGATCAGGATGACTTAAACCATATTTTTTTATTTTATTTATCGCGCTTTTCGTTAAAATCAATCCAATCCAGTCTTGCATCTCAGATTCTTCATATGCTTCTATTAATGCTTTTCCAATAATTACCTTTTCTTCCGAATCTACGAGAAGCGGACCAAAAGATATGGCACCGCGCAAAGGTATGTGATCATCTATACAATCACATATAAACTGCCTCGCGCATAATGACAACCACGTGTAATGCACTGCCGAATCATCCTTGCTATAAAGGATAAAGCTATCAGAAAACCAGGCCTTGCATATTGAACCCTCTTTATAACCCTTTGTTTTCCTTAGAGACTCCACTGCTTGATTGTATTTTTCTAGCATATGATAATCATCGATTGAGTTTTTCGTATTTTTCACCATGTTTGCAAAACCCAGAATATCAAAAAAGGCTACCCATCTATTCTTAAAACCAGATTTAGCAGCTTCATATAAATTCATAATAATTTCCTCTCATCGACATCTCTCAATTTGGCAACAAAAGCAGAGGCTCAGGTCTTGACGGGCTGTTGCCCAACGGTTAATGCGCATAAAATTATGTCATAATTAAGATTAAAAATTATTTTAAGCTGTCATCCCGGACTTGATCCGGGATCCAGGTAGTTAAATTTATATTTCGCAATACTTTTCTGGATTCCGGCTTTCGCCGGAATGACGTGAAAATAATAATCTCTATTGCGGCCCTTCCTCCGGCTAAGCCTGGAAGAGAGAAATATGATTTGGGCAACAACCCGTTGAAATATCATTTTGGGTTCTTTTCCTCTTCGGCTAGCACTTTACTGACCGTAGTATAATGGGTTTGTAACTGATCGGCAATCTCTTTTAAAGCATCTCCATATTTTATATGCGCTTCGTATATTTCAAGACCTGACCCTACTACTTCAAAAATCACTTTCGTTGCTCAAGTTCTCCCCATTGGGTATAAGCCCGGGCCAGCTCGGTCCCGATCTGAGCCAAGCGGGCCTTTGACTGGGTGACAAATCCCGGTTGCTGGCATTGCTTAAAATCCGCTAACTGCTGCTGTATCGCGGCCTGCTCTTTTTCCAAAGATTCAATCAGCCCGGGAAGTGCTTCCAGTTCCCTGGTTTCTTTGTAAGATAATTTTTTGGCAGCCTTGTCCGGATACGGCCTGGCGGCTTTTTCTTTTGGCGCCAGTGGCTCCGGGCGGGCGGTTGTGCTCAGTTGCGCAAGCTGTTTTTCCCAGTCATCATAACCGCCAATATACTCATTTACTCTAAAGTTGTTTCCAAAAATCAGGGCGGAGGTGACAACGTTATTCAAAAACTCACGGTCGTGACTAACCACCATCAGAGTACCTTTATAATCCGCGAGCACCTCTTCCAGCAGTTCCAGCGTCTCGGTATCCAGATCATTGGTAGGCTCGTCAAATATGAGCAGGTTGGATGGTTGGGTAAACAACCGGGCCAGCAGCAAGCGATACTTCTCACCGCCGGAAAGTTGTTTGAACGGTGTTCGGGCACGTTCTGAGGTAAAAAGAAAATCCTGCAGATAACCTATGATATGCCGGGACTGACCATTGATGGTGACCCGGTCTCCGCCGGAGGGCACGACATTTTCACTGACGGTTTTAGCCGGGTCAATGCCCAGGCGCAGTTGCTCAAAATAAATCGGCAATACCCGGGTGCCAAGTTCTACCCGGCCTTGCTGCGGGGCTAGTTTGCCGAGCAATAGATTTAACAGGGTGGTTTTTCCGCAACCATTGGGCCCGATAATCCCAATGCGATCGCCGCGTGTGAGGGTAAACGAAAAATCCCGGATAAGGGGTTTTTGACCATAAGCAAAGCTGACATTTTTGGCTTGCAGAACCCGATCGCCCGAGCGTTCGGCAGTACTTATCGTCATGGAGACCTTGCCCAGCCGTTCCCGGCGCCGGCGCCGCTCTTCGCGCATTTTTATAAGCGCCCGGACCCGCCCTTCATTTCTGGTGCGCCGCGCTTTGATTCCCTGACGAATCCAAACTTCTTCCTGGACCAATTTTTTATCGAACCGGGCCCAGGCTTTTTCTTCGTTGTCCAGAACCGCTTGTTTGCGTTCCAGAAAAGTGGGGTAGTCACAACTCCAATCCACAACCTGTCCCCGGTCGATTTCAATAATCCGGGTGGCCACTTTCCGAAGCAGCCGGCGGTCATGGGTAACAAAAACCACGGTCAGTTGGGAGGACAGGAGAAAATTTTCCAGCCAGGCAATGGACTCCAGATCAAGATGGTTGGTCGGTTCGTCCAGGAGCAGCACATCCGGCTCGGTTACCAAAGTCCGGGCAAGAAAAACCCGCCGCCGCATGCCGCCCGATAGCGACTCCCAGGAAACATCCGGATCAACCTGAACCTGACTGAGCACCCGTTTGACAATTGTCTCGATTTTCCAGCCATCCTGCGTGGTAAGCTCGTGCTGAAGTTTATGGAGCAAGTCCGTATCCGTGGGTTCAGCAAGTTCCCGGTGATACGTTGCCAGCATTTCACCGGTTGGCCCGGCGCCGGCAGCAACAACTTCCCCGGCCGTGCCCCTCAGGTTGTCCGGCACCTCCTGGGAAAGATAGGCTGCTTGCAATCCGGTTGCAAAACTGATCTCGCCGGAATCAGGCTGGAGTTGTTGGCACATGATTTTCATAAGCGTAGACTTGCCAACGCCATTGCGTCCCAGAATACAGATGCGCTGGCCTTTGTGAATATCCAGAGAAAGATTTTCCAAAATAAGCGGCCCGCCAAAAGCGATCCGGATATTGCGCAAACCAATTAAAGACATAATTAAAACCTTCTACATAAAATCCATAGAATTTACGATGACATGATCCCGCACCACCGGTTGAGTTGCAAAAAACCTCCGGACCATAATCTTATAATTATCGTAGTGTCCGGCTTTTTTCAATTGATGGAAAAATGCATCGCCTTCCTCAAAAACGTGATGCACGAAAGACCAGAATTCTTTTAATTTATCAACAATATGTGTTGTTCCTGATAAAATTTCTGCATATTGGCCGGCATAGTTATCATGAAATTGTATAATCCGTTCCAATTTATTGGTTTGACCACTTTCCCACCCCTTGATTTGAGCCGGTAAAAACGGATTGGCCAGAATCCCCCGGCCTAACATCCATTTATTGATTTGCGGAAACTGTTTTTGCAAGGTGTTATAAGCAGCCAGATTAAAAATATCACCATTGTAAACCACCGGATGTTTGCTTAAGGCCAGACACTCTGCAAAGCGCTTTAAATCCACCTGCCCGGCATACATTTGCTTGCCGATCCTGGGATGAATGATCAGTTCTGGAATGGGATACTGATTAAATATAGGAATCAAGGCCAGGATTTCTTCACTATTAATGAATCCCAAGCGCACTTTAAGGGATAACCGACAATGCAGGTTACCCATGACTTCATCCAAAATAGTCTTAATCCGATCAGCATGGGGCAGCAATCCCGAACCCCGCTTTTTATTGGCAACCATTCGAAAAGGACATCCCAAATTCCAGTTGAATTCCTGATAGCCCAATTCCTGGAGATCCTGATCAAACTGAAAAAATTCCCGGCTGTCATTGGATAAGATTTGTGGGATAAACGGGATGTTTTGATTAGCTTCCGGCAAAGCAAGTTTTTTCCGTTTGCGCCTGGCAAGTCTCGGCAACTGCACTTTGATAAAAGGTGCGCAATAATAATCCACACCCTCAAACCGCTCATGATAGTTATCTACATAAACTTTATTGGTTATACCCTGTATCGGCGCCAGATAAATTTCGGTTTTTTTGTCCTTTTCCATTCCCTAACCTTTTTATTTAAATCAACCACACTGTCTCTCCTGGGAGCCTGTCGGACTTAGGCACAAAATCGGATTTTGAGCACTCTTCCCCCTTTGAAAAAGGGGGATTGAGGGGGATTTTGCATATGAAGGCGGGCGTTTTATTGATTAAATCCCCCCTGCCCCCTTTTGTAAAGGGGGAGAATGACTAAAGTCCGACAGACTCCTGGCCACAAGTCTAATTAAAAGTCAATCGGACGTTACTTTTTGAGGAAAACCACTCAGGCATCACCCGCTGGCAGTGCGGTATTTTTCTCGGCCAATTCCAAAATTTCTTTTTGATACTTTTGATAATCCGGAGAATTAGCCGGGCTATAGTTTAAATTTTTATAGAGACCGGTCAGACGCGTAAAAAACTCGCGTGCTTCCTCCTTGGTTTCGAAGCGGTAATCCCTGTCAATTAAGCTTTTGATTAGTTGGAAACTTTCCACTTGCCGCGCCTGCGGCATGGAAATATCGACATCATCGAAAGCATCCTGCTGCAGAAAAACCATATCCAGCAGAGTAGCTTTTTGCCAGGTCAGGTAATCGGAAAGCGTAATGCCTTCTTCACCTGAGACCTGCATCATTTGATAGATCGAATCTCCCCGGCGAATCAGGGCGTGTAAATCTTTCACATCCTGGGTCCAGGCCGGTGTCAGGTTTTTAGCAAACCAGTTTTTTAACTGATCCAGATATCGCGACCAGGAAATCAGGGGATCAATCGCCGGGTAAAAACGACGATAAGCCCGGTCAGCGGATAAACCTAAAAACGTTTTTACCGTGGAGAGAGTGGCTTGCGTAACCGGCTCTTCAAAGTTTCCCCCCGCGGGCGAGACCGTGCCGATCATGGTGACACTGCCGATGGAATTATCCTGGGTTTTAATTAAGCCGGCTCGTTCATAAATGTTTTTAATCGACGAATCGAGATAAGCCGGAAAGCCTTCCTCGCCCGGGATTTCCTCCATCCGGCCCGAGGTCTCGCGCATGGCTTGCGCCCAGCGAGAGGTAGAATCAGCAATCACCAAGACATTATAACCCATTTGACGATAATACTCTCCAATCGTGACCCCAGTGTAGATAGATGCTTCCCGGGCCGCGACCGGCATGGAGGAGGTATTACAAATAATTACGGTCCTATCCATTAAGGCTCCGCCGGTCTGAGGATCTTGCATATTAGGATATTCGGTTATCGTCTCTACGACTTCACCCGCCCGTTCACCACAAGCCACAATGATAACAATATCGACGGTGGAATAACGGGCAATTAAGCTCTGCAAAACAGTTTTTCCCGCTCCAAAGGGTCCGGGAATACAGGCGGTTCCGCCCCGGGCAATGGGTAAAAAGGTATCAATAATGCGTATGGTAGTCGTAATCGGTTCATCCGGATAGAGGCGGGTGCAAAGACGGCGATTAAGCATTAATTCCGGCAGGGGTTTTCTAACCGGCCAGCGCTGGGTCAGGGTAATCGCCTCTTCTTGACCAGCGCCGTTTTTATAAAAGGCCACGGATTGATTAACTGTAAAACTACCTGACAAGATACGCGTAATTTCCACGGTCGTTGTCAGATTAAAGGGCATCATAATTTTATGCGTAAATACTCCCTCCGGAAGAGTTCCAATGACTTGCCCGGCCACCACCTGATCACCGGGTTTGACGGCCGGAGTAAAGTTCCATTTTTTTTCGGTGTTTAAAGGAGCCGCTTTCACTCCCCGGGGAAGAAAATATCCATGTTCGCGGGCGATTACCGCCAGGGGCTTTTGCAGACCATCAAAGACTTGTCCCAGCAGCCCGGGGCCGAGGCCGACTGAGAGCATCTCTCCGGTTAGCTCAACGCGGTCGCCCACGCGTACCCCGCGGGTGTCTTCAAATACCTGCATATCAGCCTCTTGCCCTTGAATGCGTAATACTTCCGCCATCAATCGTTCCTGGCCCACACAGACATAGCCTACCTCGTTTTTTCGGATAGCCTGATTAGTGACGGCAATCGTGACCAAACTTTCGCGCACCGCCACTACTTCCGCGGTGGCGAGGGGCGAATTACTTAAAATCGATTTTGTGCTCACACGTAACCTCCTGCACGAGTTCTGCGAATCTGATTTCCGCAACGCGGGGCTCATAGGCTAACCAGCTTGCTATGACGTCCCATTTAAATAAATATCCTAAAAGTTTTTCTAAACAAAAATCCAAACCGGTAGTCAGCTGATTTATTCGGTCCCAGATTAAATTAAAAATCAGCCGATCCAAGGCCAAGGTTTCTTCCGCTGCCAGCAAATCGCGAACCGGCGCTATCCAGGAATAGCCGGCGCCTAATTTAAAAGTCGTGTCTTCCCAATTTTGCTCAATATGCCGGGCCAATCGGCTCACCGCCCAGGGCTGATCCCCTGGCGGTGCGCCCCAGCCCAGATGCCGGCGGCGGAGCGCGGCCAGGATGGTAATTAGATCCATCCGAAATCCGATGATAGCCGCTAACGCCGGCTGGTTCATAAAGGGGCGCATTTTTTCATATTGCGCGATCATTTCCGCGTCCGTGCAGACGGCTGGCTGCCGGTCCCAGCACAAAAAGTTGGTGAGCTGCCCAATCAATTCAGCGTCATCGGGTTCGAGCATTTTCAATCGTTCCCGCAAGCGCTCCTGATTAATCGGCAACCGATCCACCTGATCGTAACGCGGCAGATAGGGCAGACTTGAGATCAAGGTATAATAAACATTTACTTGGCTCATAATGTATTTATTGGTTACTCGCTTCCTTGCATGACAGATCTGAATTTAGGCGCCAATTGCTGCAAGAGCAGTTCCATCAGGGCTTTTTCCGAGAGATCGATTTCCAATTCTTCTCCCACTAATGAGACTTTTATCCCGTGATTATCATTGCCCGCGGGATGTAATTCCACCCCCGCCCGCAACATCTCACGGGAAACACCTAAGACAAAATGATGTAATTGTTTTTGTCCGGTGTCAGTAAGCTCAGTTGATTTTTCATCGGATTTAAACAAATGATCGGCGATTTTTATATCCAGTTTTTGCCCGGACGGGATGTCCCGGGTAGCGATGCCCGCAATTTGGAGAATCAATTGGCGCAAGAAATCGCTGTCCTGTAATTCTAAAGCGACGAGGTGCCGGACATGCGCGGCGAAAACCGCACGCAGCTCGTTTTCAAGTTTTAATTCCGTATCCCGCGCCGCTAAACGGAGCGCTTCCTCGAAGGCTTTTTTCTCGGCCGCAACTTCCACTTCCGCTCGCGCCCGCATGGCTTTAACTTCCGCGCCGGCTTGCGAGACCATGGTTCGGACCTTGGCCTGCGCGTTTTCTAAAATCTGGTCAGCCTGTTTTTTACCGGAGGCTATGCCATCGTCGCGGAGACGGTCGATTAGTTCCTGCACACCGGAAATAGTTTTTTCATCGGTTGCCATCGGTTACTTTCCTCCTGGCAGGGATCCCACTAAGACCAGGGCGAAAACAAAAGCAAAAACCGCAAAACCTTCCACCACCGCCGCGGGTGCCAGCGAAATACCGAAAATTTCCACTTTGCTCTTCGAAACATTAATCGCCGAGGCGCAGCAATAGCCTTGGTACACTCCGCTCGCCATCAGCGCGATACCGGCTAAGAGCCCAATCGCGAAAATACCCGGTGCGGTATTCGCATTGAGTGCCCCCTGGAGCGTAAGCATAACCACAATACCATAAATAATCTGGGAAGAGGGCATGGCGGAAACCCCGATAAAACGTCCATGACCACTCTCGGTCTCCAGCATGGCGCCGCAAGCCGCCTGTCCGGCGCGCGCACAGCCGATGATACTGCCCACCGCGCCCAGCGCCATGGGAGAAAAAACCCCCAACCAACCTAATGCCATAATAATTTGTTCCATTTTTATGTCTCCTTTAGTTTAAAAGCTTTGAAGGGATACCCCTCTTCGGAAATACTCCATCTGAAAAATTCGATAAAATTCAGGCGCAAGCCGTGGATGACACCGCTGGCTAAAGCCAAAGCAAAATTAATCGCGTGACCTAAGACTAAAATAATTAAGGCAAACAGCAAACCAATTCCCGGGATAGCGCCATTTACTTGTCCGGCCAGATTATTAAAGGTAGTGGCCAGCGAAGCGCTGGCCAGCCCCAGGGCAAACAAACGCAGATAACTTAAAGTATCACCAAAAGCGCTCGAGAGCAGTGTGAAATTCTTTAGTCCACAAAATACCCGTTTCAAAAGCGGTCCCTTAACCTGGGTAAAAAACAGAATCATTATCCCGCCCAGGCCTAAACCGCCCAGCGCGATTTGCTTATAGTGAGTTATATCTGCCGGCAGATTCCGGCTTAGCCAGAGCAGGGTGCCGCTAATAAAAATAATGCTCCAGCCCATGGGCGCTATAGCTTTTAAGCTCTGACGCCATCGCCAGGCATTGGATAGATTGGCAATCACGAGATGTCCCACGCCGGTTAATATCGAGAGTTTCATCATAGCATCAAAATCATGTAAATCCAGGATTTTAAACCAGGATAAAATATGATCCGGAGGAGGAGCGATGCCAAAATAACTGCCGACCAGGCATCCCCAGAGCAAAGCCGCTCCGACCAAGGCGGCAAATAAGATCCTTAATCTGCGGCCCAGGGGAGAACCGGACATTTTGGGCCATAGCCAAAGGAGCAGCAGGCCCAAAATCGCCGCGTAGCCGGCATCCGATAAAATCAAAGCAAAAAAGTAAGTAAAAGAAAAAAAGACTACTATGGAGGGATCCCATAACCAATAATTAGGCGTCGTATAAAAAGTTACTAAATCCTGACCAGCCGCCAGGCTGGGTGGATTGCGCAGCTGGGTGGGAGGGATTTCGTGCTCCGCCGGAGAGACAATTTCTAAAACCAACTGTTTTTGCCGGGCTAAGGCGTGCAATTTTTGTATTTGATCAGAGGGTGCCCAGGCGTTCAGGGCAAAGAAAGGCTCCTGTTCATAGGTTAGCTCCGCGGCGGCCAGGCGGTTGGCCTGATCCTCAAGCTGTCCCAGGTTTTTCGAGAATAAAAAACACCAACAGGTCAGACTTAAGCGCCGGACGTTTAAGTCTTCTAAGGTGAATTCTATGGTTTCCAGGCGTTGCCTAAGCTCGGCCAACGATTTGCCGCCCGTATGAGTTCTCAGGACTGGGAGATTTTCCGGCTTATCGGCGGATATCACTATGATATAAGCAAAGCGATTATCTTTGCGGATTAATTGCCACATATAAGTAGTAGCCGCTACTTGCGGCAGTTCCTGGAGAGGAACAATATAAAACCAGAATTTTAGAGGCGCCAAGGTTTCCGCGGGGGGAAAAGAAAAATCCCCCCAGTTTTTCAGCACCTGGATCCGGCTATGCAGAAAATCCCATTCATCGGCGAGAGCCAGCAGCTGCTTTTGCAGAGCCAAAGCGCTCGATTCGATCTCGTGAGCATTAAACAATGCCGGATCTTTTACCTGCTTACGCCGGCCCGGAGAATTAAGCAGAAAAGTAAAAGCCGCTTTGGCTTGGGGAGTAGGTCCGGAAAGCGGAGTGGCTGCGGCCTGAGAATTCAAAGAATTCAAATGGAGACAACCAAGCTCTTGCAGTTCCCGGAGCACGGTTTTTTTTTGTTTTTGCTGCCCGTATAAGGTAATTTTTTTAAGTGGTGAAATACTCATGTCATTCCTTTATGCCGTTGACAGCGCTTGGTACTTCTTTATATGCATAGCTTTGGCTAATTTGGAGCGAACCACGGCCGCTCTTTCCGCATCGCCTAAAAAGATACGAATCTTTTGTATGTTTTGTTTCGCTTGGGGAATTAAAATATTTTTAAACAAATTAACGCGCTGCGTCAGACGGCGCACAACTTGCTGCAAAAGCCTCACCCGCTCCTGGGCGATCCGGTTTAAAATATTTAATTTGGTCATGATCTGTAATTGTTTGACCAACATATCCACCCAGTGCGGTTTGACCAGCAGAGAATATTTTTGTATCTCAAATGTGAGGTCAGCCAGTTGGGGTAATTTTACGCCTACGACATTTTCTTCCCTGGTTAGCAAAGTCCGAATTTTTACCAAACCAGCCACCGCAATTTTTTTATCCGCCAGCATGGGCAGTTTTTTCACGGCTTCGGCTTGCTGGTGCGCCACCTTTTGCGAGCTTTGGGCGAGTAATTGCTCGGCCTTGCCCAACTCTCCGGTGAGCTGCATCCGTTTAAGCTCCAAAGAAGGCAGGAGCCGCTGATAAAGGTTTAGTCTTTCCCTTTCTTTTTGCAGAGCGCTTTTATTTAAAGCCATCCGGGCCATCTCTAAGCTCCTTGCCGCCGCAGTTTAACCATCCTCAGACCGAGGCAGTTTCTTGGTTAGGGAAATATTTATCAATCAGCCCTTGTTTCATTAATAATTCCTGGGGCGCAAAACATTCCGCCAGGGTTTGCCAGCATTTATCCAAAGCCTCGATAACCGGCAGCGAGACTTGAATCTCCATAAACCGCTCGCGAAAAAGCCGGCCGAATTTTAATTGTTTTTCGTCAAAGGGCGAGAGTTCAAAAGCCATGGCTTGCTTTTTTTCGGCTTCCATGCCGCCGGCATAAAAACGAATCATGGTATTCATAATCTGGGAATGATCCTCCCGAGTGGCTTTGCCAATCACATGTTGTTTTAGCCGGGATAGCGAACCAAAAGGATCAATGACTTTTCCATGCAAGTAAAACTGGCCCTCGGTAATATACCCGGTATTGTCAGGCACCGGATGCGTGACATCATTGCCCGGCATGGTAGTTACGGATAAAATTGTGACTGAGCCGGCGCCCTTAAAATCACAGGCTTTTTCATAACGCTGGGCTAACTGGGTGTAGAGGTCACCGGTGTAGCCACGGGTGGCGGGAATCCGTTCCAGGGCAATACCAATTTCTTTCATAGCGTCGGCATACGCCGTCATATCCGTCATGAGAACTAAAACGCGCTTGTTTTCTTTAACCGCAAAATGCTCGGCCACGGCCAGCGCCTGATCAGGCACCTGCAGCCGCTCGACAATCGGATCCGAAGCCTGATTGACAAACATGATAGTACGGTGGAAGACGCCATGATCCTCAAAGGCCTGACGAAAGAAATGGTAATCATCAAAAATCAGACCTAGTCCGGCAAAGACGACAATATCCGCTTCCGCCTGAAATCCGATGCGGGCCAAAAGTTCATTATAAGGTTCCCCGGCAATAGAAAAAATCGGGATTTTTTGGCTCTCGACCAGGCAATTAAATACATCAATCATAGGAACATTAGTCCGAATCATCTTCGCGGGCATAACCCGCATCATGGGATTTACCGTAGGTCCGGCTACCTCGATTTGGGGATCACAGCTTAAATCCGGACCATCATCGATGGGTTCGCCCGATCCGCGAAAAATCCTCCCTAAGATGTTTTCCGAACAAGTGACTTTCAGGGGATGACCCATAAAACGGACCCCGGCGTTGGTGGACAATCCTTTACCCCCGGCAAAAACCTGCAGACTTACTATATCCTGGTTAAGCTCCACCACTTTAGCCAGGGACTGCTCGCCGTTGGTATTCTCAACCATAGCCAAATCGCCGAAGGAGACGTTTTTAGATTTGACCCGAATGGTGTCACCTACGATTTCCAGAACCCGGGTATGTCGCTTTAATTCATCAAACATAATAAGCCATCCTCCAAATTTCATTCCCTTAGCAGCCTGTCGGACTTAACAACAAAAGGCAGTTTTTCTAAGTTTCCCCCTTTGACAAAGGGGGATTGAGGGGGATTTTGCATATGAAAGCGGGCGTTTTATTGATTAAATCCCCCCGGCCCCCTTTACAAAAGGGGGAGAACGACTAAAGTCCGACAAACTCCTAGGCGATGATAAATATTGCCGAGATGAGACGATGCTCTGATATTGCTAATTCTGCTTTATTACCATTATTATTAAATATTATGTGGTCAGCTGATAAGAAATTGATTTTCAAAGAAGCTGATAAGTAATTATTTTTCATAGAATATAGCAAAAGCTGAGGCAGTTCGTCAATGACAAAACTGTAGTCAGCAGAGGTTATATTCCGGCTGAGGTCAGCCCACTTTGACCCCGTTCACTGCAATTGTGCTATAATAACCAAAGTCTCCCCCTTTTCCAAAAAAAGGGGGGAACGTAAGGAGAGCAAGCTTGATATGGTTTTATTTGACGTAGTGATTATTGGTGCCGGGCCTGCTGGTTTGTTTGCTGCGCAACAAGCCGGGAAACAAGGCCTGCGCGTGATCATTTTGGAAAAACAAGCCGCTCCCGGGAAAAAATTATTGCTAACCGGATCAGGACAGTGCAATTTTACCAATCACCGCCCCTTGCCTGAGTTTGTAAACTGCTATGGTGAACATGGCCGGTTTCTTAAAACCGCTTTGCATCATTTTACCAATAACGATAGTATTCGTTTTTTTCAAGACCTGGGCATAAAATTAATCACGGTTCCGGAAAATCAAAAAGTGTTTCCCAAGTCAAAACAAGCCCAAGATATTCTCGACGGATTACTTAGAGCCTGTCAGCGATGCCAGGTTCAAATCCGGTGCCAGCAGGCGGTGAAAGCCATTCAAAAGTCGGCTCCCGGAATTTTTGAGATTAGCTGCGCTGCTGAAACCTTTTCCGGGAAGTACGTTATTCTGGCTGCGGGAGGAATGTCCTATCCCGCCACCGGTTCGAATGGAGACGGGTATCGCCTGGCCCAGGCGTTGGGTCATACCATAACTCCGCTCAAACCCGGATTAGCTCCCTTTACCATTAAAAAATTTTCACTGGCATCTCTCGCCGGTTCATCGTTTAAAAATCTTGCCCTCACCTTGTGGCAGGGAGATAAAAAAGTGAAGACCTTAAAACACGACCTGGTGATTACTCATCAGGGAATTTCCGGACCGGTGGTCCTGCATATGGCGCGCTACGCCAATCCCGGTGATAAGCTTACTCTGGATTTTCTGGCGCAAAAAAATCCCGAGCAATCCCGGAACCAGTGGCTCGCTGACATGGACAATAACGGAAAAACCCAGGCAGCAACCTGGCTGCGGCGTTTCGCCCCCACCCAGGCATTGGGAGACAAGCTACTGGAACTATCGCAAATCTCCCCGCACGAACGCCTGGCTCAATTATCCAAAACCAAACGTCTGGAATTATTCGCCTGGCTGCAGACCTTTCCTATGGAGATTGCCAGGATAGGAAATTTTGCAATAGCGATGGTAACCTGCGGCGGAGTGGCCTTGCACGAGGTGAATGCCAAAACCATGGAATCCCGGGTTGTTCCGGGAGTGTATTTGGCAGGAGAAGTCTTGGATATTGACGGAGACACCGGCGGATATGCTCTGCAAACCTGCTGGTCTACCGCCGCTTTAGCCGCGGAGCATATAGGTAATTCCCTGCCAAGAATACGTCTATAAACAAAATGGGGTCAGGTTCACTCTGTTCTTTTCACGATTTTTGTTGTATATACAATTGTAATATTGTATAATTCGCATAATGAAAGAGATTAAGTGGAGCATATTAAAAAATGACCGCCTTAAGCAGACAAGAGGGGGCTCTTTTGAAGATATAATTAATTCTAAATTAATTGCGGTAAAAAAACACCCCTCTCGCCGCCATCAGAACATTATGCTATTTGATTACAAAGGATATATATGGGTTGCGCCTTACGTAAGGAAAAATGATTATATTTTTTTAAAAACCTTATTTCCCAGCAGAAAATATACCAAGAAATACAGAGGTGTCTAGAATGAAAACCATTAAATTATCTTCCCAAGAGCAAGAAATAGAAAATGCATTATTAGAAGATAAATATGTCGATGTCAGCAAAAAAGAATTACAGGAAATTTCCCAGGCGCTTTCCCGGCGAAAAAAGAATGCGGTATTAAACATTAGAATAAATAGTCAGGATTTGGAACAGCTTAAACAAAAAGCTAAAAAGCTTGGCATACGGTATCAAACCTTTGTCTCGGAAGTTCTTCACAAAGTAGCGTTACATTAGCCAGCAATGAAACTCCCCGCAGCCCTTCGACTTCGCTCAGGACATTCCCTGGCACATAACCAGGGGAAATTCAGTCTCCCGAACAGCAACAAAACTTATCAGCGAATGGATCGACCTCCATCTGGTTGAACTCGAAGACGATGGGAAGCTGGCAAAAGAAGGTAGTGAGATTAAAAAAATTGAACCATTGAATTGAGGTGTGCTATGTGGGACATGAATGAAGTAAGATTAGGGTCTTCTCCTTATCGAGTGGGTAAACTTTACAGCTTTTCCGCCTTTTTTGCCGTCATTCCGGCGAAAGCCGGAAGCTAGTCGGTTTAGCTTTTTATAAAGATCCGTCCAATTTGGATTTCCTTTCTCAATCAATTCTAATTTCCATTTTCGCTTCCACTCCTTGATCGCTTTTTCGCGATGAATGGCGCTTGCCATCGTTTCATGCATCTCATACCAAACCAATTCATGAACTCTGTAACGTTTAGTAAACCCTTTTACGAAGCTATTTTTATGCTCCCAGACTCGTTTAATCAGGTCAGAAGAAACGTAAGCGTCAAAATAACCGCATCTTGAAGAAATACGGCTAATCAGCCATGATGCC
>CBDUZI010000055.1:0-19117 GCA_965371665.1 uncultured bacterium | reverse complement strand
AAGGGGGAAGAGTGCTCAAAATCCGATTTTGTGCCTAAGTCCGACAGGCTCCTAGTGTAACAGTAACGGCTTTACAATGATTGACTTTGTTGTATCTCCAGCGTTTTTTAATATTTACTTTTTTTGGCGTCATTCCGGCATGATTGTAGCCGGAATCCAGGAATTTGTTCTTTAAAAAGTTTTTTTCTGGACCCCGGCTACAATCACGCCGGGGTGACGTCTGTAAAGATATTACTGTTACACTACACTAGTGTAACAAAAGCTGAAATAGTAGGTCAACGGCAAAAAAAAACGGTCTGAAATTCCAGGGACATCATAAAGTAACACTCTTATTTCCAGTTTTTTCTGTTTTTATAGGATTTTTTCCCCGAGTTTTTTTTGTTGGTTTTTTGGCCATCCGTTCTTTCTTTAACAATTAATGGCTTGCGGCCTTGGGCATTTTCTTTAAATTGTTTAACTATTCTCTCGGCATCCTGAAAAGGAACGGCAATAAATGAAAAATCATCACGTAATGTGACATCCTCAATATCTTTATCGCGGAGTCCGGTTTTCTGCTTGATAAATGCAACCAGGGTTTTCGCATTGTACCCTTCCCGTTTGCCCAGTCCAATAAACAATCTGGTCTTGCCCTGCATATCCGGCGAGGAAGAAGGTTGCGCAATCGCCGCATACTTGCTTTCATCCAGTCGGTCCTGGACGATCATTTTTAACAAAGCCGGTATGATTTCCGAATTATCATATTTTGCGGTTAGGGACTCAGTCATGGTTTTAAATTCTTTTAATTCACCGGCTTGAATCTGCGCCGCGATCTCGCTGGTCAGCCGAGCCCGTTTAATACTAATAATTTCCGCAATTTCCGGAATCTTTACCCGCTTGATATCCGCTTTGGCAATACGCTGGATATAGGCTAATTTGCGATATTCCGTGGGTGTGATAAAGGTGATGGCTACGCCTTTTTTTCCAGCCCGGCCGGTTCGCCCAATGCGATGAACATAGCTTTTTGCTTCTTGCGGCAAGGCGAGATTAATAACATGGGTGAGATCAGTGATGTCAAGACCCCGGGCCGCCACATCAGTTGCCACCAATATATTAAGCTGCCGGTTTCGGAACTTTTTTAATACCTGTTCCCGTTGTTTTTGCGTAATATCACCATGGATAGCCTCGGCATCATAACCGCGTTCGATTAATCGGCCGGTATATTGATCAACATCAACTTTGGTCCGGCAGAAGAGGAGACCATAGAACTCTTCTGCTATATCCAGAATACGGCATAAGGCTTCAAATTTATCCTGCTCTTTTACCTCGAAATAGATTTGTTCGGTTAAGTCTGTAGTTAATTGTTTGTTTTTAACATCAACCCGTTTAATCTGGCGCATATATTTGCCGGCCAAGGCTTCGATCTGACCAGGTATGGTGGCGGAAAAAAGCGCCACCCGTTTATCTTTATTGCAAGCGGCCATGATTTGTTCCACGTCTTCAATGAAACCCATATCCAGCATTTCATCGGCTTCGTCCAGAACTAAAAATGAAATGTTGCTTAAATCCAGGGTTTTTCGACGAAGATGATCCAGGATGCGTCCGGGTGTGCCGACAACTATTTGTACACCCTTTTTAAGATGCCGGATCTGTTCGGTAATATGCTGACCACCGTAAATCGGGATGATCTTAAAATGCCGATGGCCTTTAAAAGAATTGATTTCATCAGAAACCTGAATAGCCAATTCGCGAGTCGGCGCCAATATCAATGCCTGTATATTTTTATTATCATCATTCAGCATTTCAATGATCGGCAGACCAAAAGCTGCTGTTTTACCCGTGCCGGTCTGGGCCTGGCCAATAATATCATTCTCTTTATTTAATAAAATAGGAATCGCACTGCATTGGATGGGTGACGGTTTTTCAAACCCTCTTTTTTCTAAAACCTCTAAGGTTTCTTCGCTCAGGCCCAAAGCCCGAAAATTTTTAAATTCTTTCATTTAATACTCTCTTTTCTTATAAGTGGGCGCATCATCTTCCCCGATCTTCAAAGCGGGGAAATTGAATCATTGAACATTAATATGCTAGGAGCCTGTCGGACTTAGGCACAAAAATGAATTTTGAGCACTCTTCCCCCTTTGAAAAAGGGGGATCGAGGGGGATTTTGCACATGAAAGCGGGCGTTTTATTGATTAAATCCCCCCTGCCCCCTTTACAAAAGGGGGAGAATGACTTAAGTCCGACAGGCTCCTAGGCGCTTGAGTATTTAGTCTGTTTTTTTGGTTGTCATTCCCGAATGTTTTAATCGGGAATCCAGAGGCTTTGATTTTAAAGGAATAAAAAGTCACTGGATTCCGGCTAAAAGCATACCGGAATGACAAAACGCACTAAATGCTCAAGCTCCTGGATAGCTTCATCTAACCAATGGCAATTGGGAAGGATAAAAGACAAGTAATGATTTTCCGATAAAGTTATGATTAAGCTTACGATGTTTACTTTATAGGACAAACGAAAAATAGGCAACCGATTTATTTGCCGAGATTCGACAGATAGAAATTTATTTTTGCTATTCCGGGAAAAGGACCACGGGTGTGTCCGGGCTGAGATGGCGCGGAATAAAGTAATTGACGCTTTTGGGCGGGAATGATATGTTTGTTTTGAAAAGGGAAGTCCTATCAATTATTGTCGCTGTGCATCGAAATTTTATAAAATCCAAAATTCACCCGGCCACGCTTACTGTCTCGCATTTTTTGCCTATGCCGACGTGGAAGATTATTGCTTGAAGGATTTTCATCAGCGAGTGGTCTTTTGGGAAAAAACCGGATTACCCAAATTCGGGAAGCAAAGGTGACGCCCTTCCGGAAATTAGGTGGCGGCCGGCGAAAGGAATCCAAATGAGTACCCTGGGAGTTCATACCGAAAGCGAAACCGAAAGTCTGGAACGGCTGCGTAAATACAAGGACAAACGGCAGGCGGTGAGTTTAGCCCATAATTACCAGCCCGATAACGTACAAGCAGCTGCGGATTATACCGGTGACTCGCTGGAACTTTCACGTTTGGCGGCAAAAAGCGATGCCGAAGTTATCGTCTTTGCCGGTGTATCTTTCATGGCCGAGAGCGCGAAAATTCTTTCCCCGAAGAAACTAGTGCTTCTGCCGAATTTAGAAGCCGGATGTCCCATGGCGGATACCATTGCCGCAGAAGATGTCGTAAATGCCAGGCGTCAGCATCCCCGCGCTGCGGTAGTGGCCTATGTTAATACCTCGGCGCAAGTTAAGGCCCAGGCTGACATCTGTTGTACTTCTGCCAATGCCATCCAGGTGGTGGAAGCCTTGCCGCATGATGAGGTGATTTTTGTCCCGGATAAAAATTTAGCCGACTGGGTTGCCCGGCACACCAACAAGCGCATTATTCCCTGGGCCGGGAGCTGTTGCACGCATAACAACATCGGCCTGGCAGAGGTGGAAGCAGCTCTTAAAAGTCATCCTCACGCCAAGCTGATGGTGCATCCGGAATGCCGGCCCGAAGTGTGCAGCCGCGCCCAAGCCGTGCTTTCGACTTCAGGTATGCTGCGATACGCCTGCTCCCATTCTGACCGGGAATTTATTGTCGGAACTGAAATCGGAATGCTTTATCGCCTGCGCTTGGAAAACCCCGAAAAAACTTTTTATCCGCTTTCGCCCCGCATGATCTGCCGAAGCATGAAACTGACATCCTTAAAATTGGTGGCAGACGCGTTGGAAAATTTACACCATCCCATTGAAGTGCCGGAAGCTGTCCGCCAAGGCGCTTGCCGGGCGCTGGAAGCCATGTTGCAGTTGCCCTGATTTCCCGCCGGAATTCATGCGGCCCAGTCACACAACCTACCCGTCATTTCCCGCTAAGGGGCTTGCCAGCCGTCCCGGGCGAATAGGCGTTGGCATGCCTTGGCTGGGGAGGGGATTGATTTTCGAACGGACAAAGTCCGGCCGGCTCCTGGAATCGGGGTTTTTCAGAATATGAAAATTGCTGTAGCCTTATCCGGCGGCGTAGACTCCGCCATCGTCGCTTTGCGGTTAAAACAAGCAGGTCACAAAGTTATGGGTTTAACCATGCAGATATGCCCGGATATATCCCAAGTGGCCCGGACCCGGCGGAGCCAAAAACTTTCCCAGCCCGGAATGCCGGAACATGGCTGCAGTTATTGCGTTAAACCCTGTGCTTGCCAGGATGCATCTCAAGTTGCCCGTGAAATCGGAATCCAACATGAACTGCTGGACTTGAGGGAAGCGTTTGAGAGCCGGGTGATAGAGCCGTTTATTGACGACTTTGTGAAGGGTAAAACCCCGAATCCCTGCGCGCTTTGCAACCGGGAAATGAAATTCGGACTGCTGAAAGAAATTGCCCGGAATTTGGATGCCGAAGTATTGGCCACCGGCCACTACGTGCGCCGTGTCGAGCAAGCCGGCTGTCCGGTTTTATTCCGGCCGAATGATTTAAAAAGAGATCAAACCTATTTTCTCTCCCTGGTTCGAGTGCAGCAGCTGCAAAACGTTTCTTTTCCCTTGGCCGAGGACTATAAGGATATTGTTCAGACGGAAGCCGCCGCGTCCGGCGGCCGTTCCGTTGTCACCAGCAATGAGATCTGTTTCCTGAGGGACCTGGATTATGCTGATTTCATCAGGGCGCGAAGACCCGAAGCCTTGCAGCCTGGGGAAATTGTTGATCTCTCCGGCAGAGTGCTGGGTGAACATAAAGGCCTCTTTGACTACACGGTCGGACAGCGCCGGGGATTAGGGGTGGCGGCGCGGGAACCACTTTACGTTCTGCGTCTGGAGGCCGAAACTAATCGCGTGGTGGCCGGGCCGGAACAAGCGCTCTGGGCGCGAAGTGCGCTGTTGGAAGAAATGAACTGGATGATTGAACCGAGCTTGCAAGATTTTTCCGTACTGGCGCAGATTCGGTACCGGCAGCAGGCAGTGGCTGCCAGGATTAAACCCGGCAGAGCGGGAAGCGCACGCTTGACATTTGAACAGCCGGTGCGGGCGATTACTCCCGGCCAAATTGCCGCCGTATACCAGGCGAACCGGCTTTTAGGTGGAGGGCGAATTGTCCGTAATGTTTCTGATGAAATAGCCTAATCAGCGAATAATCGTGAATTTTCCTTTCCTGTCATCGTCTTGTGAAATCTTTCGCAGATGCCGTTGGTTTGGGGTGAGGTATTCTGGAAAAATATCCAACCTTAACTTATCCCAAGCCCGTGTCGAATCCACGCGGGAGTATTTAATAACCAAATTCAAGATTAACCCTGAAAATCTTGTCCCCCAGGGGTTTGGCGAAGAGCAGCCGATTGCTGATAATAGTACGCGCGAAGGACGGGCAAAAAACCGCCGGGTTGAATTTCATGTAATTTCTCAAAACGAACAAAATGTTCAGATTGACATAAGCGAAGATCATAAGCAAATCATCATTCAACATAACCAGCCCGCTCCGCCGCTGGACGAGCTGTAAATCTGGGCGATATCCTCTTTTTATGCCTTTGGAACAATCAAGTCTATCTCTATGTGTGGCTCAATAATTGGGGGCAGGTCAGATTACACAAAGTTGGAATTCTAATTTTCAGGTTATAACTTGACATATCAGGGTTTAAGGATGTAATTTATTCCTGAATCCAAATTGATTTGGACAACTCTGATAAGGAATTAAATATGCCTTTTTGCCCAAAATGCCGGTATGAGTATACTCCGGAAGTGAAGGAATGTCCGGATTGCGAAGAGAAGCTGGTGCCATCCCTGGGTCCGGATCCCAATCAAGGTGAACTTTTTGATACCGTGGTTTTGTATAAAGTACCGGATGAGATTACCGGATTGGCTTTGCGGTCATTTCTCCTGGATGCCGGCATAGAGGCTGTTCTTCAGGATATGCAGGCCTCTTTCTATGGAAATGTCCTGACCGGCATGCAGGGCTATTGGGGAAAAGTTATTGTGACCAAGGAACAGGAATCCCGGGCACAAGAACTGCTCGCGGAGTTCAAGCGGGATTTCCAGGGGTAAGGTTTTTATCAAGGATCAGGGAGGGAATCTTTGAGTGATAAGCCGGAAAAACCAGAGCAGGATTGCCAGGTCTTTAATCAGGAATCATTCTTCATTAAAGTTCCGGATACGCCCATGGTTGGAAGCGCGGAAGCCCAAAAAAGTGAGCAGGAGTTGTTGTCCAGGTTGAAATCGCGCGGCCCCCGGGCCGATACGTTAAAACCTCTGGCAATTTTTTACAGCCGGGTTGCCCAGCAGGAAAAAGCCTATTCCTACTTGAAACTATGGATGCGGCGCGCTAAGAATAATGAAGAGTTTGCGGAATGTCTGTTGATGTGCGGGCAATTGGCGGAACAAACCGGCCAGCCGAAGAATGCCGCGTCTTTTTACCGTGAAGGGCTGAAATATCAACCCGAGGATACTCTGCTTAATTACTATCTGAATAATAATTTGGGTTATTGTTTGAATGCGCAGGCGGAGTATGAGTCCGGTATGCAGTATTGCGAGGTGGCAATTAGTTTTGATGCTACCAGGCCCAATGCGCTTAAGAATCTGGGAATTAGTCTGATGGGATTGGAAAAATACGTCGAGGCCGCCCAAATATTATTTAAAGCTATGCATATTGATGCTTCGGATCAACGTTCCCTGGCGCTGTTGGAAAAATTACTGGCAGATCATGCGGAGATTTTATTGGCGGAGATTCCTGATTTAGAAGAACATTTGGAAGCTTGCCGTCAGGCGGCGACTACGGCCCAACAAGGACGTTTTGGCGACTGGGCCCGGGGCTTAACCTTGAATTAACTGTGGTGAAATTCATTGGAATAGTCCGAAGTGTGTGATAAGATATTTTGAAACTAACTGTGATTCTATTTATTAAACGAGGTTGAACTCTTGGGAAATATTACATCCAACGAAATTATGGAGAGCATGAAATCAGACGGGAAAGAGAAAAAGTCCGAAAAAAAATTGCCGGAGTCAAAACCAGCGCCGCGGTTAGTTAAAAAAAAGCGGAATAGTCTTACTATCGAGCAGGTTGTTCAATATTCCGGAAAAAGAGGGTGTCCGGTAGTAAACGCTGAAATCCGGCTCACCACGGCTTGGCAAGGACAAAGAAAACAGGACGGACTGTCTGAAACGGCCTACTTGATGCGCTTGGAGATATTAAGCCTGAGCGGGGAGGCCAAAGTGGAGGGTTTCAGCTTGGGTCCCTGGCAGGTTGATAATCTGAAACTCGAGACCGGATCGATTTATATTGCAGAGCCGATATGGGCGGGATTTCAGCCGTTTTCCGGAACCATTACCGGACGATTATTAATCAACGACACGGAGCGGAATCAGTTGTTGGATTTACCCTGGCAGACCGAAAGCGTTGTTCCAGGGCCAGAACCTTGTTCTGGCTGACCTTATGCACTCCCATCCGGAAATTAAAAACCCAAAAAGTAAAATAAATTTGAGTGATGAAAAAATTATAGATGAAGCGTTTATTTGGCGAACACTGGAAGCCGCGCGCCGGGCGGGAACGGCAGAAGTAAGGCGGATTATAACCAAGGCGCTTGCCAAGAGAGGTTTATCGCTGGAAGAAACCGCGGTGTTGCTTTGCCAGGACCAACAGCCTGAGCGATTAAGCGAAATTCTGGAAGCCGCGCGCCGCATTAAAGAAGAGATTTACGGAAAAAGGCTGGTTTTTTTTGCCCCCCTTTATATTGGTAATCAGTGCGTAAATAATTGCCTCTATTGCGCCTATCGCCGCGACCATCGCAGCCTGGAGCGCCGGACCCTCTCATCCGGGGAAATCGCCCGGCAGGTGGAAATACTGGAGGATCAGGGGCATAAGCGATTGCTCCTGGTGGCCGGGGATACGCCGGATTTTCAGAACACCCTGGAAGCCTTAAAAACCATTTATGCCACCCGGAAAAACCAAGGTGAAATAAGGCGCGTTAATGTTAATATCGCCCCGCCTACCCTCGATCAATTTCGTAAACTAAAAGCCGCAGGCATTGGGACTTACCAGTGTTTTCAGGAAACCTATCATCGCAAGACGTATCAGCGCATGCATCCGGACGGACCCAAATCAGATTATTTTTGGCGGTTGACAGTTATGGACCGGGCTTTCCAGGCCGGAGTGGATGATGTTTCTACCGGAGTGCTATTGGGTCTTTTCGATTACCGCTTTGACGTTACCGCATTAGTCATGCACGGACAATATCTGGACAAGCGCTATGGAGTAGGTCCGCACGCGGTTTCCGTGCCCAGACTGAGGGTGGCACACGGCACCCCGCTGTGTGATGATAATACCCTGGAAGCCAACAAATATTTGCTTAGCGATGATCAATTTAAACTGGTGGTAGGCGTTATTCGTTTAGCCCTGCCCTACGCCGGTCTAATCCTGACCACCCGGGAGGCACCCACCATGCGCCGGGAACTTTTAAATGCCGGAGTTTCACAGATTTCCGCCGGCAGCCATACCGAGGTGGGAGGGTATAGCCGGGAAGATCAAAGACAGGAGGGGCAATTTGAGATTGAAGATATGCGTCCGCTGGATGAAGTGGTGCGCAATGTAGTGGAATCCGGCAATATTCCTTCTTTTTGTACGGCCTGTTACCGTAAGGGGCGGACCGGAGAGGTTATTATGGATCTTCTCAAGCCGGGCACCATTAAAAATTATTGCCTGCCCAACGCCCTGTTGACTTTTAAAGAGTACTTGATGGATTATGCCTCTGTGGCTACCCGGGAAGCCGGCGAAAAGCAATTAGCCGGGCAACTGATGGATCTGGACGAGAATATGCGCGCTGAGACCGTCCGGCGTTTGCAACGCCTTGAGAATGGGGAGCGGGATCTGTATTTCTGACTAGAAATAAAATAATATCCCACCGGACAAGCCGCTGTTGGCCGGCTCGGAAAGCGCAATATTGCCTTCAAAGAGAAATTCTGATTGCCGGGAAAGCGGAATTGCCACGCCGAGATCGAAATAAAAAGGAACCAACAGACGAGTGTCTTCGCCGTTTTCCGCTTCCATGATCTCGATGTCGGCATCCAGCGCCGCGTAGAAACTGAAGTTCCGGAAGCGGTTGGAAAGGTTTAGCGTGGCATCCAGTCCTAAATTGGAGGTTCCGTGAGCCCCGGCGCTGAAAGAGAGCCCGGGACCGTACCGGGAGTCGGGAACCAGCTTGAATTCCACATCCGCGCCGAAATAAATATATGAGCCCAGACCGAGTTTGGCATCCAGGTCGATGCTGCGGGTAAGCCCCAATCCTCCGTGAAAGTAAAAAAGAAATTCCGTGGGCGAAAAAGCCAGGCTTGGTTCCAGGCCCAGGGAGAAATGACCGGTCCGCACCGTAGTGGCGGTCCCGAAGACTCCGGCTTGAGCCGGACGCTGGAGTAAAGCCATTGCTAAAATTAAACCCGCCAGCATAATAATTTTTTTCATAAATACACTCCTTTTATTAAATATACCATATACCATAGTGCGAATTATACCACAGTCATTGTCGAAGAATAAAATATTATTTCTTTGCCCGGCTCAGCCATCGCTTCCACCAGGGAAGCGGCTGCGGGGCTTTTAAGGCTAAAAGGATTTCCGGCAGAGCGTCCTGCGCGGCCCGGGCGCCGGCGGCGATAATCTCGCGGGCGGAATTGAAAGAGTTCCAGGAAAAATTAAGGTTTTTCACCCGGATAACCATATCCGCGGTATTTAAATGTACGTCGCGCAGGCGCATATTAGTGATGAAATCCGCCCGCAGCCAGATATCCACGCCAGTCCGAAATGGTTTAGTCACAGCCAGCGGTTGAGATACATCGACCGCAATAACAAAATTTGCTCCGAGCTGCAAGGTCTCCAGCACTGGAATCAGAGAAACTACGCAGCCGTCAACCAGTTGCATGCCCTGGTAGGGTACTGGGGGGAAAATCCCCGGAATAGCGGCGGAAGCCCGGGTCGCCACGGCCGCCGAGCCCTGATGGAAAATATAGGGCAAACCGCTTAGCAGGTCAGCCGCCACGGCGGCAAAAGGCAGAGGAAGATTTTCGATCTCGACTTCTGGTACCAGCAGGGAAAGCAAGACCTTGATATTTTCCTCGGCGATTAAATGATCCTTGGTAACAACTGTGGTCAGCATGTAGACCCGGGTGAGACGTTCCAGAGCCTGACGGAGATTACGATCAAAACGGTTTTTTGACTTCTGACGCGAGAATTTATCCAGTCCCAGTTGGACCATCTTAGGGCTTTTCAAACGCGAGAGTATTTTGTTTTCAACCAACAGCGCATCCTGTAAAAAACAATAAAGTGCTCCGATAATCGAACCCATGGAGGTTCCTACCACCAGTTGGGGCCGAATACCGGCCTGTTCCAAAACTTTAAGTACCCCAATGTGAGCCAGCCCGCGGGCGCCGCCTCCGCCAAGCGCTAGCCCGATTTTGAGCTTGGGCGGCTGGGATTTGGAATTAAACACAGACCCGATTACGTCCGCGTTTTTTTGCCCGGTAGAGCGCCTGATCCGCTTTTTCCATAAGGGTATCCGGAGAATCAATCTTTTTGGAGGGATAGGAGGCTACTCCGATACTGACGGTAAGATCTTTGTCCGGCTGTTTTTCTTCCATGGGAAAAACATGGTTTTGCACCCGCAAACGAAGGTTTTCGGATAATTTCACCGCCTGCTCACGGCTGGTCTCGGGCAGTAAAATGATGAATTCTTCACCGCCGAAGCGCGCCAGCAGGTCGGTTTCACGAACCATTTCTTTTAAAATATTCGAGAGTTCCTTGAGCAGTAAATCGCCCATCGGATGCCCGTTGGTATCATTGTAATGTTTAAAATAATCAATATCGATCATAACCAATCCCAGATGCCGGTTGTAGCGCTCGGCGCGTTTCATTTCCTCAATTATGGCCAGTTTGAAGTGCCGGAAATTAAACAGGCCGGTTTTTTCGTCCATGATCGTGAGAGCAGTGAGTTTCTGGCGGTCATGCTTAATATTTTTAGCCATGACATTGAAATTGGCCGAGAGTTCTCCAATTTCATCCTGGGAAGTAACCGAGACCTGGGTGGCGAAATCGCCGTTGGCGAATTTACGCACGCCTTCCATAAGCCGTTTGATAGGCGATAAGATGGTTTGATTCAGGACAAAGACCAGCAGGGCGGAAGTCAGGGTGACCAGGAGTACGACCCCCACGCTTAAGCGCTGGTTCAGGCGTTTTAAAGTCTTGGCCTGTTCCAGACGTTCTTCCAGACGCCCGACATTCAAGGTGATCAATTGCTCAAGTTCTTTAATAATATCTCCGACTACGCTTTCCTGAGTACGCAGGTGTTGCTGTAGATTAGCGTCGATCAAGCCCTGCTCGAAGCGTTTAATTTGATTCTCGATCTGGCGGGAGTAGCGGCGGTAAAGCTTTTTAATTTTGGCCAGAGCGGTTTTTTCCCTTTCCCGGACGGCGTTCTCCCGGGAATGCCGAAAAACGGTCTTGAACTGACGCTGGGATTTATAGATGGTATTGCGCCAGGTGGGGATTCTGGTCAGTTGATACTTAGAAAGCGCCCAGTCGGTGTGCAGAAGATACTGCAGCATCTTTTCGGCGTTAAGGATGTTCTTCAAATCCTCGTTAATAATCAGACTCGCGAGCTGGGTGATGCGGGCGCTGTTATTATAAATCATAAAAACCGCGCCGGACGATACCAAGAGCACGAAGATAAAAGCCAGCAAAATTTTTTGACGGATATTTAATCCCACGTCTGAAACCTCCCGAAAAATCTATCTATATGTATTGTAAAAGAGGGGAGGAAGATGGGCAAGTTTTTATTGTGAAATTGGAAGGGAAAAGTACGCAACCGCGGGAAGCCTTTTTCTTGAAATTCAGGTTAAGTGTAAGCCTAATAGTATCCGATAATATAATTAGGCATTGGGTCAAGTTGCGGAAAACTCAATTCAGGCTGATGTGCCTTCCTTCCTGTCACCCCGGTATGCCTTTAGCCGGGGTCTGGGAGGGGATGAAGGGAGGGTGAAAAAGCCTTTAAAAACACCCCCACCTAACATCCCCTCTCATCAAGGGTGAGGAATTTATTTTGGTTTTCCGTAACCGGAACTAATTAAGCAGTTATGAAGGGGAAATCTATGAGTTCTTTATTAGTGATTGATGACGACCAGGTTGTCCGCGAAGAAACGGCCCAAATCCTATCCGACAAGGGTTACCAGGTCGATCAGGCGGTAGGTTTGGATGAGGCTTGGAACCAGGTTGCTCAGAAAGATTATGCCCTGATTCTTACTGACATACAGATGCCGGAGGGCAATGGGATAAAAGTCATTAATTCCCTGAAACAGGTCAGGCCCCAGATCGAGGTGGTGGTTATGACCAGATATGCCACCCTGGACGAGGCGGTCGAGTCTATGCGGGCCGGCGTAGTGGATTTTATCATAAAGCCGTTTTCCGCCGAGGAATTATGTTCTATGGTGGGAAGAATCATTGAAAAAAAAGAACTTTCCCGCGAAAACCGGCTGCTTAAAGTTTTAAACGAGATGAAGGATAAATTTCTGAACCTGGTTTCCCACGAACTACGGACGCCGCTGACATTGATTTTCGGCTATCTTACGATATTAAACCGGCAGAGCGCCTCGTTCAGTGAGGACCAAAACCAACTGCTGGAAGTCATAACAAAATCCACCAAGCAATTAATCGGTTTAATTAACAATGTCCAGATAATAAACCAGGCGGAGTCCGGTGAGATTAAACTTCACTTAAATCCGATTCAGCCCCTTAAATTAATGTCTGACGTATTGGCCGAAATAAAAACCTCAACTATTGAACGAAAGGTGAATATGCAACTGGAAGAGGGTGAGGAAATCGAACCGATTAATGCGGACTCGCTCCGTCTGCGTCAGATTTTAATGGAATTAATGCAAAATTCCCTTCGGAATACCCGGGACGGCGGAGAAATTATGATCGGCGCCCGGCGTTGCGCCAATCATGTTGTAATGTGGGTGAGGGATAATGGCATCGGCATACCCCTAGAAGAGCAAGGGAAGATTTTTGAGACCTTTTACGAAGTAGCGGATATCCAACAACATTCCAGTAGTGCTTGCGGGTTTCAAGGCGGCGGCATAGGTATTGGCTTACCCCTGGTAAAGACCGTGGTTGAAGCCCATAGGGGTTCTGTTCGGCTTGAGTCCCAGCCCGGTCACGGAACCTGCGTAGAAATTTATATTCCTGCCAATCTCCAACCGGACGAGGATGTTATTTGAGAATGATTTTAAAGGTAACCGATTACTGATGTTGCGAAACAACCGTTATGATATCTCTGCGATCGTCACCCCGGTGAAAACCGGGGTCCAGAAAAGGATTTATAAATAAACCTGAAATTTCTGCTACTGGATTCCGGCTTTCGCCGGAATGACGTCCTAAAGATCGTTCTTTGCAAGATTACTAATCACTTACATTCTAAGGCCTAAAGCATTTGACCCCTTCTTTTAGCTTATGCTATAATCCAACCAATTTCCGTTTTATTTGTTATTTGGTTCCTTTTGCGGAAAGGTTCTTTTTAGCGAACTCCCCGGGATTGTCATTCTGAGCCGAAGGCGAAGAATCTCCAGGAGACCTGATAATTCAGGCGTTTGCGTGGAGACTGTCCTGAGCCGGCTTTAGAATATAGCAATAGATACATCTTCGAGTAAGCGTGGAGATTCCTCGCCTGCGGCTCGGGATGACATGCGAAGGGTTCGGAATGTCAAACTTACAAAAAACACGCTTTCGCAACGTAACTATTCAGGAGGATTTTGACCTTGAACCAGAAGTATGATTTTGCCGCTTTGGAATCCAAGTGGAGCGGGTATTGGCAAACGAGAAAAATGGCGCGAGTGATTGAGGATACTTCCAAGCCAAAGTACTATTGCCTGGTTATGTTTCCTTATCCTTCGGGTTCAAATCTGCACATGGGGCATGTGCGTAATTATACTATCGGGGACGTTATTGTCCGTTACAAAATGATGCAGGGTTACAATGTATTGCATCCCATGGGCTGGGACGCCTTCGGCCTGCCGGCGGAAAATGCCGCCATTAAGAGCGGTATTCATCCGAATACATATACCCGCGAAAACATCAAGGTTATGAGTGAACAACTGAGAACTCTCGATTTAAGTTATGATTGGGACCGGGAAATAGCCACCTGTGATGAAGAGTATTATCGTTGGACCCAGTGGCTTTTTCTGAAATTTTACCAGGCCGGCTTAGCCTATAAGAAAAAGAGCCCGGTTAACTGGTGCCAAACCTGTCAGACCGTACTGGCCAATGAGCAGGTGGTGGAGGGCGCCTGTTGGCGCTGCAAAGAGCCGGTGGGCAAGAAGGAGCTGGAGCAGTGGTATTTGAAGATTACCAGCTATGCCCAGCGCCTGCTGGATGATCTTAAAAATCTGGATAAGTGGCCGGAACGGGTAAAAACCATGCAGGAGAACTGGATCGGACGTTCGGAAGGTGTGGAATTCCGGCTTCGGATTGAAGGAACGGATAAAGAGCTCGCGGTTTTCACTACGCGGATTGATACGGTTTTCGGAATCACCTATATGTCTATTGCGCCGGAGCATTCGCTGCTGGAGGAATTAATGCCGGGCCGGCCGGAAGCTGCTAAAGTCCGGGCTTTTGCCGAGCGCGTAAAACTCGAAAGCGAGATCGAGCGGGTTTCCACGGAAAAGCCCAAAGAGGGGGTTGATACCGGCTTGCGCGTGATTAATCCGGTCAATGGCGAAAAAGTGCCCCTCTATGCCGCAGACTATGTGCTTATGGAGTACGGGACCGGCGCGATTATGGCGGTTCCGGGCCATGATCAGCGCGATTTTGAGTTTGCCAGAGCCCAGGGAATTCCTATCAAGGTGGTTATCAAACCCGAGGACCGGGAACTGAGTCCGGAATCAATGACCGAGGCATATGTGGGGAATGGGGTCCAGGTAAACAGCGGCCAATTCGATGGACTGCCGAATCAAGAGGCTATGCGTACTATTGCCGAGTGGATGAACCAAGAGAGGATGGGCCGGCCCGTGGTTAACTTCCGCCTGCGCGATTGGCTGATCTCAAGGCAGCGTTACTGGGGATGTCCGATTCCCGTGATATATTGCGAAAAATGCGGCCTGGTACCGGTACCGGAACAAGAACTGCCCGTGAAGCTTCCGCTTGATCTGGAATATCAGCCATCCGGCATGCTGCCCGCGGCCCGGGATTTTGTACATGCCGTATGCCCGCAATGCAGCGGGCCGGCACGCCGCGAGACGGATACCATGGATACCTTTATTGATTCCTCCTGGTACTACTTGCGTTACGTCTCTCCGCGCGATAAGCACCAGGCATTCGCTCCGGAAGCTACCGGATATTGGATGCCGGTTGATCAGTATATCGGCGGGATTGAACATGCCATCCTGCATTTATTATATTCACGCTTTTTCACCAAGTTTTTGCATGACCAAGGCCTGCTGGATTTTGACGAGCCTTTTAAAGCCCTGTTTACCCAGGGCATGGTATTAAAGGACGGTCAGGTCATGTCCAAATCCAAAGGGAACACGGTCGCGGCCGATGAGATGATCTCCCGTTTTGGTATTGATACCACGCGGGGGTTTATACTCTTCGCGGCTCCGCCGGAAAGGGAACTGGAATGGAGCGATCAGGGCGTGGAGGGTATTTATCGCTTTATTAGGCGGGTTTGGACCTTTTATTATAACTGGCGGGAGGAGATGCAGAAAGCTCCTGCCGTAATAACCGGAGATTTATCCGGGACCGGGAGGCGTATCCGCCGCAAGCTTCACCAGACCATCCGCCGGGTAACCGAAGATCTGGACAACAATTTCAAGTTCAATACTGCGATTGCGGCTATGATGGAGCTCCTCAATGAGCTGGCCGGAATTTCCGTAGAGACCACGGGCGGCCGGGCCGGTCACGGGGTATTGCTCCGGGAAGTCGGCGAAAATTTAGCGAAACTCTGCGCTCCTTTCTTTCCCCATTTAGCCGAAGAACTTTGGGAGCAAATGGGCCATGCGCCTTCGATTTTCACGCAACCCTGGCCGGAATATGACTCCTCGATCGCGGCCGAGGAAAGGCTGACGATTATAATTCAAGTAAACGGAAAGGTGCGGAGCCGAACCCAGGTTAATCCAGGGACTTCCCAAGAGGAACTCCGGCAGAGCGCCTTGAATGATGAACGGGTTAAAGCAGAAGGGCAGGGCCGGGAAGCGAAAAAAGTTATTGTAGTTCCGGATAAATTGGTTAATGTAGTGTTTTAGTTTTAATTTTATGTAGGGGCCGCCCCCCCTTGTCCTGCCTGTCCTGAGCGTAGCCGAAGGGAGCGAAGTCGAAGGGTGTGGCGGCCCGCTGGTACTGAAATATATCATTCAGGAGGTGGATTAATGAAAGGTGCATTGCGGGGAAGGGTCTTAATATTAGGAGTGTTAGGCGCCATGGTATTTTTATCAGCCGGATGTTCAGACGTGGCTATTCGGCCCGGCTTGCCGGACTATATGAGCAACCTGGCTATTCCCATTTTCCAGAATCGTACTGTCCAGCCGGATATTGCCAATGTTATTACTCAGCAATTAATCCAGGATTTTCTAGTGGACGGCCGGATGACTTTAATTGAACCGGAAAAAGCCAATGCCATTCTGCAGGGCACAGTAGTGCAGTATACTTTGGAGCCTTTGCTGCTGGACGTGCATAATACTCCCCAACAATACAAAATGCGCATCATCCTGAGTTTAAGTCTCAAAGACAATCAGGCTGGAAAAGTTCTCTGGACCGAGGAATCCTTCGAGGAAAATACCACCTATTATGTGGCCAATAGCCTCGGTATTACGCCGGAAGATGAGCAAACCGCCCGGCGCCGGCTGATTCTGCAATTAACTAAACGAATTGTGGCCCGGGTTATCGAGGGATTTTAGGTGCCGAAAAAGAGGATTTATTATAACGAATTTAAAAGGGCTCTGGAATCAGGAGCAGTTAAACCGGTCTACCTTTTTACCGGCGCGGAGGTGTTTTTAAAAGAGCAGGGAATTAAAGCCATCGTGGATAAAGCGCTCGAACCGGCTGACCGGAGTTTGAACCTGGAGTACCTCTATGCCGGGACCGATGTTTCCGGCCGGGAAGTAGTAAGCCGGGCGCTGACTTTGCCCTTTTTGGCAGGCCACCGCGTGCTGGTAGTACGCCAGGCGGAAAAGTGGTCTTCCGGGGATTTAGCCGACCTGGCCGGTTATGTCGGGAAGCCGTGTCTTTCCACGGTTTTAATCATATCTTCGCAGGAAGAGCGGATCAAGCCAGCCTATTGGAAGGCTTTGGCCGAAAAAGTCTATCATGTGGAGTGTTACCCCCTGTTTGATTCCCAGGTGCCCGGCTGGATTGAACGCCGGGTGAGCGAGCATGGTAAGCGAATTTCCCGGGATGCGGTTAATCTTTTAATTGAACAGGCGGGTCAAACCCTGGGCGATCTTGAAAAAGAAATCAGCAAGCTGGTAAATTATACCGGCCGCGAGGGACTTATTAGCGAGACTAATGTCCGGGAAGCGGCCGGGCATGGCCGTCAGAATACCATGCATGAATTAAACGCGGCCTTGGGTATAAGAGATTCCGCGCAAGCGGTTAAACTGATCGGACGGATACTGGCTGAAGGGATACCGTTTTTAAAGGTGCTCGGCTCCCTGGCCTGGCATTTACGAGAATTGCGCGCCTATCGGATTAGGCTGGATGCGGGAGAATCTCCTGAACAAATACTGGACGGCATTCGAAATCCGTTTACCAAACGGGAACTGGGCTTGCAGCTTAAAACCTACCGGACAAATGAATTTCCCATTATATTCCAGGAATTACTAAAGATGGATGAACAGGTTAAAACCGGCAATCCCCATTTGGAATTATTACTGCAGTTAGCGGTTATGAAAATTTGCGGCCCCAAGACCAATAAAGCTGGCTATTCCAGAGCCCGGACTTAACGTAGTATTTCTCGAGGCCAGGAGTTTGAGCAACTAAATGCTCAGACTCCTAGGCGCTTACCGTTTCGGGTTTTTTTAACTTAGCAAGCCGGGATTTATAGCGCGCGCCTGTATTTTTATGAATAAGGCCGTGCTGGATCGCCTTATCAATAACTTTATTAGAGTTATTTGAATTGGAAATCCGATTTTCCTCGGTGCTGGCGCGGGTTTTGCGGATGGCGGTTTTAAGAGCCGACATTCCGGCACTGTTGAGAGCGCGTTGTTTCTTGTTTTTGCGTACATCGCGGACAGATGACTTGATTCTTGGCATAAAAAAATCTCCTCCTGAAAGAGCATGAAAGCTTTTAATTGTTGACTAAAATTTGAAAAAGTACCTTAACACTTCCAGTATCTCTTGTCAATAATATAGAAGGAAAATACAATGAAAAAAAAATTATTAATCATAGCCACCCATAATTGCCATAAACTGGCCGAAATCAGGAAAATCCTTAAGGGAGCGGGAATTTCCGTAAAACCTCTTTCCACCCTGCCGCCTATGCCGGAAGTTGTGGAGAACCACAGAACCCTGGAAGCCAATGCGGCCAAGAAGGCACTGGCTGTAACCAAGCCCTATAATCTGCCGGCTCTGGCCGATGATTCCGGTTTATTTGTCCCAGCCCTGAAATACCGGCCTGGAGTAGAATCTGCGCGATACGCCGGCCCGGGCTGCAATTATTCGGATAATAATTTAAAACTGCTTAATAAAATGCGGAATTTAAAGGGTAAAGAGCGGAAAGCTTATTTTGCTGCCAGTATAGCTCTGGCTCTGCCGGGAAAACCGGTAATTATTCGCACAGCCAAAGTCTGGGGATATATCGGTTTAGAGCTGCGGGGAAAAATGGGATTTGGTTATGACCCTCTTTTTCGGCCCCTGGGTTTTACGCAAACATTTGCCGAGATGAGCCCGCAAGACAAGAATTGCCTTAGCCACCGCGGCCGGGCCTTGAAAAAGATGGCGCCGGTTATCAAGCGTGTCCTGAAGGCCTAAACCATAAAATCTAAATTGAATTCAAAATTTCCCCCTTTGGCCTGTCCTGGATGGTTTTGTCCAGGGAAAAGGGGGATTTGCTGAAAACGTAGCTACACTTGTTAGATTCTAGGAGCTTGTCGGACTTAGGCATAAAATCGAATTTTGAGCACTCTTCCCCCTT
>CBDUZI010000054.1:0-19464 GCA_965371665.1 uncultured bacterium | reverse complement strand
AATCCCCCTCAATCCCCCTTTTTCAAAGGGGGAAGAGTGCTCAAAATTCGATTTTGTACTTAAGTCCGACAAGCTCCCAGGTTAATGTAAATAATAGAAGATATAATAAAAGAAATATATTGCTGGATTAATTGTATAAATTGTGGTAGGCTATATCTGAGCGAGGTGAGCGTATTATGAAAAAATGCATCGCAACGTGGGCTATATTATTTCTCATGACCTCGGCGGCCGAAGCCGGCGGCCCTGGGACTACGAACGCCAATTTTCTCAAAGCCGGGCAAGGTGTCCGGCCGGTTGCCATGGGCGAGACGTATATTGCCCTGGGTGACGGGCTTGATACGCTTCACTGGAATCCCGCAGGCCTGATCCAGCTCACCACTCCAACGGCAGGTTTTAATCATACTTTTTGGGTACAAGATATCGGTACCGAGTATCTGGCTTTCGGCATGCCGCTGGGAGTTATGGGAGCGGTCGGCGGCGGGGTTACTATCGTACGGGCCGGTACGATTGAAAAAACCATGGAAGATGCCGCGGGCAATTATGCCGGTACGGACGGCCAGGCCTCGGCATTGCAAATCGCTCTGGTCGGAGTTTTTTCCCAGAAACTCTCGCATATAATTTCTACCGGAAATCCTTTTCTGCAAAATGTATTGGTCGGCGCCGGAATAAGGCTGGTGAGCGAAACTATAGACGAGGTTAATATCTTCGGCGGCGGGCTTGACATCGGCGCAATCTGGCGGCAGACCGAGCAGGTATCAGCCCTGGATTTAATCCGGGCCGGCGGCCGGCAAGGAGAGCTTAAATCCGGAGTGCGGGATAGGGGATGGCGCCTGGGTTTGGTGGCCCAGAATCTGGGCCTGACCTCGGATAAGTTAATGCCTATAAATTTCCGTGTCGGAGCGGGATACCTCGCCCGGGAGGTTTTTTCTCCCTGCGGCCGGGGGACCTTAGGGCTTGACGTTTTAATCCCTATTGACAATGAGGTGAAAATTTCCCTGGGTGGAGAGTATGCCCATATTACTCCGCATACTGAATTTGCGGTTCGAGCGGGCTATAAGATAGGCCATGAAATAAAGGATATGGATAGTCTGGCCGGACTAACTTCGGGAGCCGGGTTTGCGCTCAGCACCGAACGCCTTAAATATCAATTGGACTATGCGTTTGTTCCTTACGGTGAATTAGGATCTGCTCATCGCGTCTCCCTGACCGTAGCTTTTCTGCCTGGCGGGAGCGCGGCGCCTTCCCGGAATGTAAAAGCCGCTCTGCTTCCGCCGACCCAAATAAAAACCGGATCTTCACCCGGTATAATGGCAAAGCCGGAAAAGGAGCCGGATAAAGGTGCGGAGGTTGCACCTAATATCCCAAAGGTTACCGGCGGAATTGAAGCGAAAACTGTATCGGCCGCGCAAGCTGATGCGGTGAAAATCCGGCAGCAGCAGTTGCGTAAATCGTTGCAGCGGATTTCAACCCGAATTAAATCCGGAATGCTGCCGCCTATAACCTTCAACCGGGATAAGACAGTGTTTGTCTCCGAGGCTAAACGCACCCTGGCTCAGGTAGGGAGCCTGCTGGAGAGATATCCTGACGATCGCATTACCATTATCGGCTATGCCGGAAAAAATACAGAATTGGCCGGGGACCGGGCCAAGTATACGGCCCGGTTTTTGACCATGCGCTATCGCATCAAGCGTACGAATATTATCACTAAAAGCGGAGAACCGGAAAAGCAGCCTGGAAAATCTTCCGTTTCTTTTGAGGTGGCAACCCAGTAGGGGCGACGCATGCGTTGTCCCTGCTGGGCCGGTCGGACTTAGATACAAAATCGGATTTTGAGCACTCTTCCCCCTTTGAAAAAGGGGGAGAATGACTAAAGTTCGCCAGGCTTCATAGATGTTAGGAGATTATGTAACATGCTAAAAAAATCCAACCTGATAAAATATACCGCGGCCATCATTTTATTGCTCTGGCCGGCCGCCGCGCGGGCCGCTGTTTTTACCGAGAATTTCAATACTACCAATTACAAAGATTCAGGCACGACTACCGCGGTCTGGGATACAGTAACGGGAGAGATTCATCTTCCTTCGAATTATACTTTCAGTCAGCCCGGCGGGCTGGTAAATTGGGGCGGCCAAGTGCGCTCTATTCATTATAATGGGAGTATCTGGCTGGCAGGAGGCGCCGGCGCCAAGCTTAACCGCTACAATGGTTCCATCTGGACCAATCTCTCCGCGGATCTTCAAAGCTTTGAGAACAGCCAGGTCAATGCCATCTGGTGCTATGCTGGTTCGTGGCTGGTTGGCGGCGCCGGCAAGAAGCTTAATTCCTACAACGGAACCTCGTTTGTTGACCAATCCGGAAATCTGTTGAATTGGACGAGCGAAGATATTAATGCCATTCGCTACGGCGGGGGTGCCAGCGAGAATTTCTGGCTGATCGCGGGAAACGGCGGCCGGTTGAATAAATATAATGGAGGCTCATTTACGAACCTGGCCGGCTCGGCCGGATACTTTGCGAGCACTACCAATGCCTATGCCATAGGATTTAATAGTACTGACGAGTACTGGCTGATCGGCGGGGACGGCGGCAGCCTGAGCAAATACGAGCAGAGTAATTTTACGGATATAAGTTCTGCCCTCCGGGCTTCGGCCTTTGGGACGAACATCATACGCTCCATCGGATGGGACGGGACCCAATGGCTGATCGGCGGCAGCGGCAACAAGCTGATGTCGTATAATGGAAGTTCGTTCACGGATTTATCAAGCAATGTGCCCTTGATGATAAATATTTTTTCCCTGGACCATAACGGGACCTATTGGCTGCTGGGAGGAAACGGCACTGGTACCGCGCCGATCGTGTATGCCTGGAACGGCAGTACCTGGGAGAATCAATCGGGCAGTCTTGACGGATTCGGGAGCGACAATCCGGTATATGCCTTGGAATTCGGGAACAGCCAATGGCTGCTGGGAGGCGGACAGGCGCGCATGAACAGCCGGACCGACAGTTTTTCCAGCGAAACTTATTCTGATATTTCAGGCAATATCAAGGATTTCGGCATAGAGATAATCAATGCCATTGCCGCGGACAGCAGCGGGGTAGTGCTGCTGGGAGGGAACAACGAAACCCTGAACCGTTATAACGGGGTCTCGTTTACGGATATAAGCAGCGCGCTATCGGACGCGGGCTGGGGCGGTGAGAATGTTCAGGCCCTGCACGGGAATGGAACCTACTGGCTGATCGGCGGCAGCGCGGCCAAGCTGGTGCGCTACAATGGCGTCGCGGCCACAGATTTAACCGCTTCCCTGGGATTCAGCGGGAGCGTAAAGTCCCTTCACTGGAACGGGTCCTACTGGCTGGTCGGGGGCACGGACCGGCAGCTCAAGAGTTACGATGGGAGCAGTTTCACCAATCTTGATCTCTCCGGAGTATTCGGAGCCGCGGATGCGGTTAAGGCCATAAGTTCCGGCGGAGACATCTGGCTGATCGGAGGAGGTTCCGGAAGCCTGGCCCGCTACGATGGCTCAAGCTTTACCAGCCTGACCTCGGGTTTCACGGATATTAATGCCATTGGTTATGCCAATGTAGACGGGTATCACCGTTTCCTGGTGGGCGGTGCTGTCTCGCCCCAGCAGGTAAGAATATACGACAAGGATTTCAGTTGGTGGGGATGGGAAGAACTGCCGGGTTTTGAGAGCGATACGGTAAAGACCTTGGCCTACAGCCCGAGCGACCAGTACTGGTTTATCGGCGGCGCTAATGCCAAGCTGAATAAATACGACTGGGAATCAGCAGTGGATATCTCCGCTGATCTGGTCAATTACGCGGCCTCATCCATAAACTCGCTGGACTGGAACGGGGAGTACTGGCTGCTGGGCGGCGGAGAGGCCCGGATCAATAAGTACGGCCCGATTTACGAGCAGCCCAGATGGGGCCAATCAACTAGTGTGGTAAATTCTACAGAGAATTTCTACTCGGTTACTCTGACTGCCGTGGATAATATTCCCGCGGATACCACGGTAAATTACTGGCTCTCGGCCAATGGCCAGCTGGCTGATCCGCATGAGTACTGGATTCAGGCCACCCCGGGCGCGGCCGTGATTTTCGATGGCGGGTATGAAGGCCTGCGCCTGAAATGGAAGGCCGAACTGGCTACGAGCGATTCCAGCGTTTCGCCCCGGATTTCCCAGATCAACCTGGAATATGAAATTCCGCCCACGCCTACACCTACGGCCACGCCTACAGCTTCCCCGACCGCCACCCCGACGCAAACGCCGACCGTAAGTCCTACGCCTACGATTTCCGCTACTTATACCCATTCCCCGACCATCTCTCCGACCTCTACCGAGATTATCTTTACCTCTACGATTACCCCGACCTTAACCGGTACCCCGACGCTTACACTTACGCCGACTGAATCGCCGGTTTTCAGTTCTACGCCTACGCCTACGATTACTCTCACCTCAACCTGGACATCCAGCCCTACGGCAACGCCGAATCCAGATATTACTTTTGAACGCGGAGCGCTGATTATATCCATGGATACCAATGGCAGCCGGACCAATCAGAATTACGGCATGTGGAGAGCTTATGGCATGGTTTTCGAGCTGCTTAAAAATGGTATCCCGGTTTGCTGGACCATCAAATCCTACAAGGTGTACGAAGAGACGGATTTCACACCTTCCCGCACCCGGTGTATCCGCACGGATGCTTATTATACTAACCCTGATTACAATGGCGGCCCCTTCGTAATCGCGCATTCCAATTCCACTGCGGCTGCGGCAATTATCACGGACTGGAATGAGGGCCAGTCCAATATTGTGCATGTTCATCAGTTTGATCCGGTAAATCCTGATGAGACTTTTAACGCTCCTACTTTCCGGAAATTGCGGGCCGCCCCGTTCTTCTCGATATACGCCAATTCCGATCCGCGCAATACCTGGACCGCGGCCCGAAATTATTTAAACGCGGCCGGCATCAGAGATTCCAATGGCAATAACTGGCCCTCCTCCTCGCCCGATGTGCTCGATGAGGACGAGATCGCTGGTTCCAGCACGGCCAATCATCATGACGGCGCCATGTTTCTGGAGGCCGGAGGCCTGCCCAAGTACAGCATGCTCATTCAGATGCATTGGAGCGCTTATCCCATAGGACGATACGGCGGAGGCTCGTACGGCGACTATTCCATTGCTTATTACGAGGGCCGGGCCAATGCCGTGGCAACTGACAATGCCATAGAGTCCGTGGCCGAACTGGATACTTATCTTACTTATGGCAATGCGCATATTTACGCGCAATGCATCTCTATTGACGCTTTTGAGAATGATATTATTTCCACTACCCCGCCGGCCCGGGCCGATTGGATTTACGGCGAACATGGGCGCTGGTTGACTACCAATGGATTTGTCGATACCACGGTCAGGCCCTGGAGTTTTGTCAATGAGCTTCCGGACGCGCCGGCCGGACAGGCTACAGGCCAATGGACATATTTGCCCGGCTCCTCCCAGGCCGCTTTTGGTCTGGCCGAGGGCAGCATGTTTTACGGCGGAACTTCCTCGGTTATTGTAATTGACCGCGCCCGTCTGGATAACGATCCGAATTATGCCTATCCTTATTTATTCATGAACGGATATTATAAAGGGGTTACCAGCGCGGGAAAGATATCCTGCCTGATCGGGCACACTTCTTCCTACTCCCTGCCATATACCAGTAATACCCGCGCGCCCATGATGAGGTATTTTTATAATTCGCTTTTCGAATCTCCGGCCGCCTCGGAAGCGGTCCCGGAAATGCATCTGACCATGACCGCGCCGGGCCAGGCTGAGATCGGATCACAATTGACGTATTCCATTACTTATCTGAATCTATCGGGGATTGCATATGACGTAATCCTGACCGATCCCATACCGGACAACATGACCTATGTTTCATCCACGGGCGGCGGAGTTCCGGGCGGCGGAGTGGTTACCTGGAACCTGGGAAACATGGATATCGGCGCGACCGGGAACCTGACCGTGACCTATCTGCTGGCCGATCCGGCTCCGGCTTCCGGCTGGGACAACCAGTCCCACGTGGATTACCGGAGCGGGGTGACCCCTTTTACCGTCTATTCAGAGATCGTCCATACCGAGGCTGCGGTATTTACGCCTACTTCCACGGTTACGCGTACCAGGACTTTCACGCCGACGCGGACCATGACACCGAGTCCCAGCGCTACCGGCACAAATACTCCGACCATTACCACGACCTCAACCAGGACCATGACTTCTACTATTACGCCGACCGCGACATCATCTCCGACTATTACCCGGACTTCCACCATATCTCCGACACCGTCCCATTCGCCGGTTTGCAGTCCTACAAATACTCCGACTATTACTATGACCTGCACTATCTCCGCCACTTATACGGTTTCTCCAACCGGAACGCCAACTTCAACCATGACCACGACGCCTACCATTACAGTTACGAGTACTTTTTCGCCTACTCCGACCCGAACGCCGTTATTTACGCATACACCGACTATTACCCTGACCCCCACATTAACTATGACTATGACAAACACACCGACATGCACACCGGTTTATTCCGGCGAAATACTGGTGTTTCCGAACCCCTTTAATCCGGCGCAAGCTCAGGGAGGGGTTTTGAAATTTGATAATTTATTGCCGGAATCAGAGATTAAAATTTTCACGGTTTCCGGAGAGCTGATACGCCGGTTTGAGAATGTTTGCGGGCGTCAGACCTGGGATGGGAAAAACGCTTCCGGAGAAGACGCGGTTTCCGGCATATATTTATATTTAATAAGTCCCGGGAATGGGGATAAAAAATCAGGAAAAATATTCCTGGCGAGATAGAAAAAAATATTAAAGACTATCTGTTGCGGAAAGCATTTTTTCATATTACTGGAGTTATGTCATTCCCGCATGCCTTTAGCGGGAATCCAGCGGCTTTGACTTTAAAGGCTTAAAAGTCACTGGATACCCGATGAAATCATTCGGGTATGACAACCCTTTCAGAGAACTCGCATTTCCGCAACAGAAACTAAAGAAAAAAGTACTTTATTAGGTAAAGTTTAATTTTTTAATGACGAAAATAATATATGGTGGATGATTTAATTTGACAGGGATTTAAGCTTTTTGTATAATAAAAAATGTTAGTTAGTATTGAATCATATTGTTAAATAATTTGAAAGGAATGAGGCTGATGCCAAATAAATATGGCTTTTTAAGCTTAAAATATGCAAGGTTTTTCCCATTTGTTCTAGGCCTTATATTGGCTGTCTCAAATGTTGGATGGACGGCGACAAGTGAATTAGTAATAATAGCGCCAGGGGAAACATTTACTCACGGCAGCGGTTTCAGCGGTTCGGCAGCAGACCAGGTAGCCGGTATTTCCTTTAATCTGAAAATCGCATCGATAGATGATTCCTCCAATTATATTACTACTCATGCCAATGTTACTTATACGGCAAATACTACAGCCTCGTTTAATCCGGCCTCAGGCACCCAGAATTTGAATCAGACCAATTCCGGTGTTATAAACAGCAGTTATTCGCCGTTTATCACCACCCTGACCCCGGGCATTACCGGCGATTATACCGTGTCCACCGGAACCACCAGTCCTTCGGGCATTAATCCCGGGCAGAAGAGCATTCATGTCTTCCGCATGACGCAATTCGCGTTTAATTTGCCCGGAACCTGGAATGTTGGGGGTGTTTATTATGTTACGGTCACGGCACAGGATAATATAGGCGCCACGGTGGTGCCTTTTGACGGCACGGTCTCTTTTCGCTCTCCCAACGGAGGGGTGAATGGCGGAAGCACCGGGCTGCTGGATACGGTTACCTTTACGAACGGCGTGGCCTATCCCCGGATTCCGTTGTATTATAATGGCAGCGGGATTTACCTCGAGGCTTATAATGTCAGCCCTAATCCAGGTACTATTACCACAAGTACTTCAAGCACATTCACCGTGAATGCCGGTTCAGCCACGAAATTTATTATCATGGGCCCGGGACAGACGCCGCGTGAGGGTGCGGCCAGCGGCGACGGGCGTTATGGAACCATCGCCTCGCAGACCGCGGGCGTGCCTTTTAGCGTATCAGTGTATGCCACGGATGATTACTGGAACCGGGTCTCTTCCGCAGCCGCGGTCAACCTGAGCGCTACTGACGAGGGATTTGGCGGATCGATTACGGGCCCCGGGAACCTGAGCGGCGGAGTGGCCCGGTTTGACGTGGATCTCCGCCGGGTGCTGGGAGGGACCCAGACTCTGACAGCCTCCGGCGGTCTGACGCAGAATACGAATGATGTTCCCATGACGCATAGCGGCCATGCTTCCTTTGGATTTAATACGATTTCATCGCCGCAAATCACAGGCGTTGGCTTTACCCTGAATATTACGGCTTATGATGCCTATGGGAATACTGTGACCCGCAGCGGCGAGGTTGCTAATGTAACTCTGGCCGTGGATTCGGGCGGTAGTTTTTTCCACAGCAGCTCTTACTCGCCGGCCAGTATCAATGGCACTGAGTTCAACGGCGACGGCAACTGGACTACGAGCAGTTACCAAATCTTTCGCGCCGGTTTTACCATCAAGATCACAGCCACCAGCGGAATAATATCAAATTTTACCAATACCTTTACGGTTAATGCCAATACCGCTTCCATAACCCGCTATGTCGTGGTTATGCCGGGTCAGACCTATACTCCGGGCGAGCAGTACGGCGGGTCATGGGGCCGCGACACGGCCAGCCCGGATCCCCAGACAGCCGGTGCGCCTTTTAGCATGGATATTTACGTGTGTGACGGGTATGGCAACCAGTTGACCGGGGCCGAGGGCAACCGGACGATTGATTTATCATTTAACGTGGCTGATTCCGGAGCCGCGCCCACCCAGGTAATTTCCACCAGCGGTCTGGCCAATTTCAGCATGACCCTGACCATAGCCACGACGGCGCAGAATATCACGGCCTCGGGCGGCGGAGTAATAATATCCGGAACTTCGGGCGCTTTTACCGTGCATCATCATCCCCAACTGGATCATTTTGCAATCTCGGCCGGTGTCGGCCAGACCGCGGGCAATGTCTTTACTACCATAATCACGGCCGAGGATCAGTACTACAACCCGGTAACCAATTACGCGGGCACGGTTTACCTTACCAGCCCGGAGCTGGACTATTTGGAGCCTACGGAGAGTGTGCTCTGGGTCTCGGGCGGTTCCACTAATTATACGGATTCATCTCCCACGGCCAACTGGAGCATCAGCGGATTTGTCGCGGGTCAGCTCTCATTCAGCACGCGCATATACCGGGCCGGCTCAGGGTCTTTGTTTGTTTCGGACGTGGCTGCGGACAGGCCCAGTTCGTATACCGGGCATATCGGACAGCGCGCAGGCATTAACGTCTCGGTAAATACTTATAGCAGCATGTTCTGCATAGTGCCGGGTCTTCAGCTTAGGCCGGGCGGAATCGGCAACAGCAGCACAGCCGCTTTTATGGGCGACGGTTATGAGGGCACGCCGCTCTCCCAGCAGGCAGGCACGGCTTTTTCAGTGACAGTTTACGCGGTGGACTCGTACTGGAACCATTATACCGGAGCCAATGACCAGATTACTACCACTACTGTACCCAGCAGTTCCAGCATTTACAACCAAAACTTCACCCTGGTTGGAGGCTTGAAGCAAGTGGATGTTTCTTTAACGATAGATGCCAGTTATACCATCACCATTGACTGCCTTACCCACGGCGCGCATACTTATTTAACGCCTTATACTATTTTCTCCTTCGCGCTGGATCATTTTGATATTCTTCCCAATCCTGTGCCCCAGTTATGGACAGCCGGCATACCGAACTGGGTTACCATAACCGCGTATGAGGACGGCAGTACTATTGCCACTACTTTTAATGGGAACGCGGAGATCAGGAGCACCCTGGATCATAATGATACTCTGCGCGCTATCAGCCCGATCGCAGTTACCTTCACTGCCGGAATCTGGGCCGGGGATATTACTCTCTATCGCGCAAATGTGTTCGTCACTGAAAATAATAATTTCAGCGTGGTTTTCGGAACACTGGTAAATGCCAGTTCTTCTTTTAAAGTAGTCCCGGCCCTGCCGGACCGGCTTCTGATTGTGGAATCCGGGGGCATGGATTATTACCCGGGCATCAGCCCTGATATTGACCCGGCAGACGAGTTTGGGGTTCAGGGCCAGCCGGCCATCCAGGAGGCCGGTCAGGCGATTACCAAGATTGAGTTCTTCCTCTGCGACGAATACTGGAACAAGGTTACGGAAACAGCGGCTCCTTATGATGCCAACGGCCAGATTACCATTGAGTGCAGCGACGGAAATCCGTATCCGGCCGAGCTGGAAGCGCAAAACTTTAGCGGCGGATCAGTGAATGTAAATTTAACCGGAGGGGTGTATACTGCCAGCAATTCATTTATTTTATTTAATGTCTATGGCGATGCCGGGCAGTCCATCAAGATGACTAAAGCCTCGGGCGAGACTCCTTATGAACTGGGAGTGAACAAGAACCGGGTGCCAATCAAGCATGCTGAGCCGGGAATGGGATTCACCATGTATATGGATGATCTGAACTGGATGGCCGGCGTACCCCAGCCCCTGACGATTACAGCCATAGACGCTTACGGCAATACCCTGGATTCCATTAACGGAGCCTCGCCTATGTCTACCTATAAGAGCGTGGATTTATCCGTTAATACGGATGTTATCAGCAAGAGCGTTTGGCCGGTCAAGTTAGGCACTCTGGAAGCCACCAAGTGGCAGGAAGGCGTGTCCTATCCCTGGATCTACTGTTACAAGAAAGCCACCGGCGGAGGCCAATTCATAACAGCTACCAATGATTTCGGCGGCGGACCCAGGAGCGGTCAATCGCCTAATTTCCTCGTAACCGAGAATAGTTATGCCCGGCTGGTACCCATTATAACCGGTATGGATACGCCGGATACTCCCGGAGCCGGCGGGACGTATATAGATCCCTATGGAACAAATTATCCCTCATCTCCGCCGCCTGCCAGTGCCTCGGTATTCAACAATTTCGGCACGCCGGCAGCGCAGACAGCTGGCGTGAATGTCAACCTGCAGGCTTATTCCTGCGATATCTATGGTAATATGGTTTTGTATCCGGATGTGGATGTCAGCATGAGCAGTACGGACCGCTTTGCTTACAATCCGCCCAACCAGGCAGTAGTGCCGGCCAATGGATTCGCTGATTTCGGCGGTCTGTTCGCCTTTCATAGCCGGGACAATGTGAGCCCGACTACTACTATAACAGTTGCGGACGCGACCGTGACCACCACCACGGCCGGGACCACGCCTTATATAACCGTGAATCCCAATGTTTTCTTTGGCCTCCAGGTATTGGTGCCCGGGCTGACAGTAGTGGAGGGGAGCGGGAATACCAATTGCAAGGGAATAAACCCGGTAGGCGATGACGGGTGGTACAGCGGGGTTACGTCCACGGATCCTGCTTTTGCCATAAATGCCTATAATGGCAGTGCTCAGTTCAGCGGTGCTTATTTTATTGTAACCGTGCAGGCTGCGGATCTTTTCGGTAACTTTGTGCCAGGCGCGGCAAATAATACTATACGCTTGAATTCGGATGACCTCAATTCCAATTCCGAGCCCTACACTTCATCCTATCTGGAATCGGTGCTCTCAGGCGGCCGGGCCTGGTTCAACTGCCAGCAGCGCTCCGAAGGACCGCGCAGCTTGAAACCCTCGGATGAATCAGATCCCGGTACTGCCGACGGCGGTGATCCTGACAAGTCACAGGGTGTGGTGAGAATTGTTAGTGGAGATGAAACCAAGTTCGCAGTCATGGTAGAGGGTGTGGCTTTTGAGGATAATACACCGGTATATGTTGAAGCCTATCCCAACACCTTTGCCATGCGCGTGGAGGTTCGGTATACGGGCACGGGCGAGAAGGTCGCCACAGCCCAGTCTTTTGTAATGGAACCAATGCTGAATCTTAGCAGTCCGCCAAGCCCGGCGACCGGAACTCTGGGTAAGACTACGGGAGGAACTCTCTATGGCTTTGCTGACATAGAGAATCAGACCTATACGCGGGCCGAGAATATTTATATCCGGGTTCGGGATGCGGCCGGTTCGGAAGATCCGGATATGGCATTCTCGCCCGAGATTCGGATTCTGGCCTCAGATCCGACCAGGATCGAGATGCGGGCGGATACTAGTTCTCGCGTGCAGGAGGGTGTAACCTATTATCAAATCGAGGCCAACAAGAACGCGCGGGTATATGCCGATGTTTATGATGCCAATAACAACCCGGTTTCAAGCAAGGTACTGAGCATGCTGATAGTGGATCAGCACCTTACTACCAGCACCCTGGGAGCGCCGGAATCCCTTACTACCAGCGCGGCCGGCACGGCTTACTCGACCTTCTACGCCGGCGCCCAGAACCTTCAGCATGTTATCCGGGCTTCGACCGGAGGAGTTACGGGCCAATTGATTATGTTCGTGACAGTTACCAGTGACGGCGGAGTGTATCCCAATCCTTTCAATCCGCTGCGGGGAGAGTCGATCCATATTGATTATCGTCTGGACACGGACGCGCCGGTCAAGGTATTGATTTATACCTTGATGGGAGATCTGGTCTGGCAAACAGAATTCCCGGCCGGAGATCCAAGCGGCGGGCATGCCGACGTTAATTCCATATTGTGGAACGGCAAGAACGATAACGGCGTGACTATAGCCAATGGCGGATATATCTGTGTAATCAAGGCGAATGACCAGGAAAAGTACCGCTTCAAGATCGGGGTGTATAAAGAGAAGTAAAAAAAGACCTTACATCCTGAGCGCCTCGGGCGCATGGAAGTACGGGTTGGAAAGCGGGTGAAATACGATGTTAAAGAAAAACCTGATAATGCCAATGGCGGTAATAATCTTATTTGCCATGTATCAATGTCCGGTTCGGGCAGGTACCGGCGATCACGGACTGCCGGGCGAGTATCTGAATTATGATATCGGCGCACGGGCGGCCGGTATGGGCGGCGCCATGTCCGGCTTGGCGGATGACGTCACAGCCATATTTTACAACCCGGCCGGTCTGGCCACTCAGAACCCGGTCCGGATCGGGGTGCAGCACGTTATGCTTTTTGAGGATACCATGTTTGATTTTTTGGGTTTTAGCATGCCGATCGAGGAATTCGGGCATATCGGCGTGGGCGTGGTTTTTCTTCATTCCTCAGGCTTCGATGTCAGGGATGAACATTACAATGCCCTGAGCATTTCCGACTCTGTCAGCCAGGGCGCTTTCTATCTCAGCTATGCGCGGGATATCATGCCGGATATAACCGCCGGGGCTAATGTCAAGGTGGTGTATGAAGATATTTTCGGCCACTCCGGAACCGGGGTGGGTATTGATCTCGGCGGGATATACAGCCTGATGCCGGAATTTCAGATCGGAGTGTATGTTAACAATGTGCTCTCGCCCCAGGTGCTGGGTGATACCTATTTTGGCGGCGCCACCCTGGGATTGGCCGGCAAACTTTTTAATGAGGATCTCCTGCTGGACGCGGATATCAGCAAATCCTTCGGTAACCAGGGATTCAAGTGGAAAATCGGAGGCGAGCTGGATGTGTACGAGGATATGGCGTTTGTTCGTTCCGGCCTGGATGATGAGATGCGGGTACACGTAGGGGCCGGCGGGAAATATATGAATATCACCTTGGATTATGCCGCCAGTATTGAGCCCCTGGGTTTGGCCCATAAAATATCGGCCGGTTATTCATTCGGCGGCTTTGAAGTCGGCATCAAAGCTACGCCTAAGATTTTCTCGCCCGTGGGCATCAGGAAAACCACAACTTTTGCGGTGACCGCGGTATCCAAATATATTATTCAGGAATGGGAGATGAATATTAAGGATCAGAACGGGGATATCGTACGCACCTTTTCCGGGGAAGACAATCCGCCCAACCAGATCGTATGGAATGGCAAGGATGACCGGGGATTGCCCGCGCCTGACGGCAACTTCAGTTCTCAGTTGATTATTACCGATGCCAACGGTAAAGTTATTAAATCAAATATCGAATCCGTTAAAATGCAGAGTGCGGTTCCTCTGGGAGGAGAAGGCGGACTGGAGCTTGACTGATTGTCTGGAGTTCCCCCTTTGAAAAAGGGGGCTAGGGGGATTTTATAAAAAATAAATCAGGTTAAATACCCCGTAGCTTGCTGCGGGAAGAATTCATTTTACTTTACATTCTTTATGTCTTTGCGGTAAAATAATACGGAATAAAAATTTTAAAAGGGGAAATATTATGCCGGGTAAAGCAAATTTCCTTATGGCCTTAGCAGGGCTGGTGATTTATGCCTTAGGTGCAAATGCGGGATGGGCAAATGATCTGGAGAAAGAAAAGGCGGCCAAGCAGGCTTGGCAGGATGCGTTTGAAGTCACAATCGCCGATTCACAGGACGATAGTCTGCCGGGATTATGGGACGGGTATTACAAGCAGTTTCCCAGAATGGCCCGGGCGCCGCGGGCTTTGTATATGGCGGCGGAAACCCGGTTTCAACAGGGTTTTTATGAGAAGGCCTCAAAGTCCTTCCAGGAATTTCTAAAGCGGTATCCCAACCGGTCTTTTTCCCCTTCCGCGGGATATCGCCTGGGTGAGTGCGCTTATAATCAAAAGGATTATAAAGGCGCCCTTAAACTTTGGAAGAACTTCATGGAAAAGTATCCCGGTTCTTTTTTACGGGCCGAGGCCTATTACGGCCAGGTACTGTGTCATGTCGCCCGCCGGAAATGGCGTAAAGCCGCATCTGCCATTGAGCGGCTTTCCCGGCGTTTTCCTTATTACCGGACGGAAAAAAAGGTAAAAATGCCCATGGGTCTGGTTTATTATCATAACCGGCAGTATGCCCAGGCATTGCAGTATTTCCAGAGCGTGGAAGGTGATGCCGCGGTTTATTATGTGGGACGCTGCCTGGAAAACCTGGGACGTTACCTGCCGGCCGCAGCGCAGTTTAAGGAGATTGTACAGAATCATCCGGATTCCATCTTTGTACTGGACGCAGCTTACAGCAAGGCGGATTCATACTACAAGGGCAGGAATTATTCCGTGGCGGTCAAGGAATTCAAGGCCTTTATGGCAGCCTACCCGGCTTCAAAATATCGCGCGAATGCTCTGTACAAATTAGGCGTATGTTATATGCGGCAGGAGGATTTTACCCCGGCGCTGGAGAATTTTAAAATTCTGCTGGCGGAATCCCAGCGCTCCAGCCTGGCGAGTTATGCGATGTATCTAAAAGGAGAGTGCCTTAGCCGGCTGGAACGAACGGAAGAGGCGATCGCGGCTTATAATCAAACGGTGACCCAATATCCCAATACCTACGTCGCCGGCAGCGCAAAATTCAAAGCGGGCTGGATTCTGTTGCGTCACGGCCGGGCCCCTGAAGCTTTAAAGACTTTCAAGCAGTTTTTAACCACTTACCCTATTCATGAGAACGTGCAGTTAGCCACCTATCTGCTGGCGAACAGCTACTTTAAGCAGGAATTATACGGACAGGCAATTCCGATCTATCAAAGCATTTTAATGAAGTATAAATATTCCGATATTTCCGACGCCGCCCTGGCGTCTTTGCAAATGGCTTTTTTCATTCCCCAGCAATATGAACAGCTTATCTCCACCACCCATTATATTCTCAAGGTGCTGGCCGCGAACTTTCCGCCTTCTAAGAGCACCTGGCGCTCGCTTTCCTATTTCTATCTGGGTGAGGCTTACTACCACATGAATATGTTTTCCCAATCCGCGGGGCAGTATAAAAAAATCGTGGAGAATTTTTCGGATTCTCCGGTTTTAAACTGGGCCAAAATAGGTCTGGCTTACAGTTATTTTGAATTGGGCAAGTACAGTCCGGCCTGTAAAATTGCCAAGGACCTGGCGGAAAGCGGGGATGCGCCGGCTAAACTGAAAATTTACGGTTCCCTGATGCTGGCGCACAGCCTTTTTAACAGCAAGAAGTACGAGGACGCCATCGTAAAATACGAGCGCTTTGCCAAGGAAAATCCCCAAATGCCCGAATCCGGAGATGCGCTTTTTCATGCCGGCCAGGCTTATTACCAGTTGGAGTATTACGCCAATGCCATTGATGCCTGGAAAAAAGTAATTACCTATTACAAAAAAAGTGAAAAAGCTCCGGAAGCGGCCTTCCGGATGGGAGAGACTTTTTTCAAGGCTCAGAAATATGATGACTCCATTGCCGCCTATCGCCTGCTCGATCAGTGGCCGGAAGACGAGAATGCTCACCGCAAAGAAATGCAGATTCATATTGCCCAAGCCTACTACAATGCCAAACAGGATGATAAGGCGATTGCGGCGTATAAGAAATTCATTAACGATTATCCCGAGGATCCCAAGGTCAAAGACGCCATGGAGGGGATTCAGCTTAGTTTTTACCGCAAGGGCGCCACGGCCGACGCGGTTCCCCAGTTGATGGAATTTGTCCGGAAATTTCCCCGCAGCCGTCTGGCCATCGACGCCCTCTATCGGGTGGGGGAGATATATTACCAGGAAAAAAACATGGAACAGACAATAGCGGTTTTCCGGCAGCTCATAGCCGATTATCCGGAGAGTTCGCTCCTGCCCAACGCCCAGTATTATATGGCCGTGGCCTATGAAGGATTGGGCCAGAGCGATAAGGCTATTCGGGGTTACAAGGCTTTTGTGCGTAATTTCAGCACGCACGAATTGGCTGCGGATATTCGTTTTCGCCTGGGCGGCGCTTATTTTACCAAGGAGGATTATGAGGCGGCCATCGAGGCCTACCAGTCTATTGTGGACTTGGATTCCAAGACGGATTATGCCCCCAACGCGTTTTATAATATTGCCTTGTGCTATAAAAAGTTGAAAAAATGGCGGCAGGCAATAGACACTTATACCGAGTTCTATAAGCGTTATCCCAAAGATCCCAAGGCTAAAGAAGCTCTCATGCAGATAGCCAATACCTACCAGGAAGAAAAACGTTTTCAGTCCGCGATAAAAATTTATCAGGAAATGCTGGGGAATAAAGAGTTCGCCGAACAAAAAGCCGAAATGCTTTATTCCATTGCCGCTGCCTATGTACAATTAGAGAATAAAACCGAGGCCGCTAAGGCCTTTGAAAAGATGCGTGCGTTGCGGCCCAAAAACGGGGCTTACCGTTTAACGGCATTGGCGAAATTGGGTGCATTGTACGAAGAGACCGAGCAGTGGGGGCCGGCTTACGGGGTTTACCAGGATTTGGCCGCTTCCGGAGGCAAGGCTGAGTGGACCCGGGCCGCGAAGAGCCGCTTATCGATTATAAAGATAGAGCATAAAGATGCGGTAAATAAATACCTGGCAAAAAAATCAAGTTCCAGGAAGACATCCCCGGCCGGGAGCGCGGAAAAATCAAAGCCGGCTGAGAAAAAAACGGATAAGAAAAAGTAAAATAACCCGGTTAAGAAAAAATAGGTACAAAAGCAGATTTTGAGCAGTCTTCCCCCTTTGAAAAAGGGGGATTGAGGGGGATTTTGCATATGAAAGCGGACATTTTATTGATTAAATCCCCCTGCCCCCTTTACAAAAGGGGGAGAATGACTAAAATCTAAAATCCGATAGGTTCCTGGTGAGCATTTATAATTGAAGACCGATCATAAAGCATACAGTAAATAACTTTAGGGGGGCAAAAAATGGATCTTGGTAATCTTGATTATATCCATATATTCCGGAGTAGTTTTACATTAATAATTCTGTTATTCTGTTCGCTTCTGGCCGTGACTTTTGCAGTGGAACGATTTCTGTTTTTTCGCCGGGCCAAGGGAGATTCCACCCGCTTTCTTTCCCAGATAAAAATGTCGCTGGAAAGTGATAATTACCAGGGAGCCATCTCGCTTTGCGAACGCGACCGCAGCCCGGTAGCCGCGGTATTGCGCGTGGGTCTGGTCAATCACGAGTTGCCTTATCATCAATTGCAAGAGCTGTTGACTGCGGCCCGGGAAGAGGAGCGGGTGAAACTGGAAAGGTATCTGGGAGTATTGGGGACTTTGGGCAATGCGGCGCCCTTTATCGGATTGTTCGGAACCGTGGTGGGAATTATCAAGGCATTTAGTGATCTGGCTGCTTCCGGATCAGGCGGGCCCACCGTAGTGGCCGCCGGTATTGCCGAGGCGCTGGTGGCCACGGCCGGAGGATTGGCCGTAGCTATTCCCTGCGTTATGATCTTTAATTATTTTATGCGGAAAGTAAAGACTATGTCGGTCGAGATGGAGGCTGTAGCCACGCGCTATTTGGTAATGCTGGCGCTCAAGAAAGAAGAAGTAAGCGGCAGCCGAAAACGATAAGGCCAGCTGGGAAAGTAGGACGGCGTATTTCGGTCATTCCGGCATGATTTTAGCCGGAATCCAGGGACTTAATTGTGCTGGTTTTCAAGCAAAGTCCTGGATTCCCGCTTTCGCGGGAATGACAACCTTTTTTAGTGCCGGCTTGTCCGGGTTTGGGAGGCAAAAGCTGATGGGAATGACAGGCGGAGAAGATGCGATTACCGAAATCAACGTAACCCCCCTGGTTGATGTATGCCTGGTGTTGGTAATTATTTTTATGGTAACCGCGCCCATGATCATGCAGGCCGGAATTATCGTAGCCAGCAGCCGGGTGGATGCCGCAGAAGGCCAGGTTTCACAGAATGAGGCCGTATCCGTGCGGCTTACGGCTGAAGGTATTTATTTAAACAATAAACCGGTAACCATGCAATCACTTCCCGCTTTGATGACTGCGAAATTAAAAGTTAACAAGAAGAAAGTGGTTACCATTACCTCGGACGAGGATGTCAAGCATGGGATAATGGTTGAGGTGCTGGATATTTCCAAGCAAAGCGGGGCTGAGGGACTTTCCATTATGCGTCCGCCGGTTAAGGGTAAATTGGATAAAAAGCGCGGCAAAAAAAGACGCCGGCGATAGGGGGGACAGACTATGGGCGCCAGTGGCAGTGCAGATGAACCAATCACAGCGATTAATGTAACTCCCTTGGTGGATGTATGTTTGGTGCTGGTTATAATTTTCATGGTAACGGCTCCCCTTTTCAGCCAGCCGATTATGCAGGTGGAACTGCCTAAAGCCATTACGGATGAAGGTGAATCGTCTGAAAATATTACTATTACCATTAATGAGGACGGGGAATTGGCAGTCGACGCCAAGGAGGTTACGCTCGAGGAGCTCAAACCCGAGTTGACTCTGAAACTACAGCAAAGTAAGGAAAAGTTTGTTATTATTCGGGCTGATAAACTGACCAATCACGGCATTGTTTTAAAGGCTTTGGATCTGGCCAAGGAACTGGGCGCCAAGAAAATGGTGTTCGCCACGGAGCATAAAAAGTAAGGAATATATTTAATTGGTTTCTGCTGTGGAAGAGTGAGAAACTAGGAGCCTGTCGGACTTAGGCACAAAATCGGATTTTGAGCACTCTTCCCCC
>CBDUZI010000053.1:0-19787 GCA_965371665.1 uncultured bacterium | reverse complement strand
CCCCTGCCCCCTTTACAAAAGGGGGAGAATGACTTAAGTCCGACAGACTCCTAGAGAAGAGGGATAGGCGTGAGCTTAAAACGGAAAGACTTGCTGACCTTGGAAGAACTGTCGGGAGAAGAGATCATCCAAATCCTGGATACGGCCGCGTCTTTTAAGGAAGTGGTGCAGCGTCCGGTAAAAAAAGTGCCGGCACTGCGCGGTAAGACCGTGGTTAATCTTTTTTTTGAACCTTCCACGCGGACCCGGACTTCCTTTGAATTGGCCGCCAAACGTCTATCCGCGGATGTGGTGAATTTCACGGCTTCGGATTCTTCCCTGGTGAAAGGAGAATCCCTGTTAGATACGGTCCGGAATATCCAGGCCATGAACGTACAGACTATTATTATGCGTCATGCCTGTTCGGGCGCGGTGAACCTGGTGGCTAAAAATATCCGGGCCAGTGTGGTCAATGCCGGAGACGGAAAGCATGAACATCCCACCCAGGGATTGCTGGATATGTTCACTATCCGTGAAGCCAAGGGGAGGCTTGAAAATCTGACCGTTACGCTGGTGGGAGATATTATTCACTCGCGGGTAGCGCGTTCCAACATACATGGGTTACTTAAGATGGGAGCCAGAGTCCGGCTTGTAGGACCGGCTACGTTGCTGCCGAAGGCGTTCACCCGCTTAGGGGTGGAAGTCCATCACCGGCTGGAAGATGCTCTCGCGGACGCGGATGTCATTAATATTCTGCGTATCCAGTTAGAGCGCCAGGACGAACAATTTTTTCCCAGTGCCCGGGAGTATGCCAACCTATACGGGGTGAATGCCCGGCGGCTTAAATTAGCCAAGCCGGATGTTCTAATCATGCATCCCGGGCCTATGAATCGCGGGGTTGAGATTTCGCCCCGGGTGGCTGACGGCCCGAATTCGGTTATACTTGACCAGGTGACGAACGGGGTAGCCGTGCGCATGGCCGTACTTTATCTGCTGACCGGGGGTGAATCCGATGAGAATTCTGATTAAAGGCGGACGGATTATTGATCCGGCTAATAATCGGGACACGGCTGGGGATCTCTGGTTGGAAAAAGGCCGGGTACTGGAAATTACGCCGCCGGGCGCCCGGGTGCCGGAAAAACGCGATCAAGTGATAGAGGCTTCCGGATTAGTAGTGGCTCCCGGCCTGGTTGATATGCATGTCCATTTAAGGGAGCCGGGAGCGGAATATAAAGAGACTATCGCCTCGGGGACCCGGGCCGCGGCGGCCGGCGGCATTACCAGTCTGGCCTGCATGCCGAATACCGAACCGCCCATAGACAATTTGGCCATGGTGGAGCTTATTCTCTCCAAGGCCAAGAACCAAGGCTTGGTTAATGTCTTTCCCATAGCCTGTATTACCAAAGGCCGGGCCGGCCGTGAACTTACCGAAATGGGAGAACTCAAAGCTGCCGGTATCGTGGCCGTATCGGATGACGGGGATCCCCTCTCTTCACCCGGCCTGATGCGGAGCGCTCTGCAATATGCCGGAATGCTGGACCTGCTGGTGATCAATCACGCTGAGGACAAATCCTTGTCAGGCCGGGGAGTGGCGCATGAGGGCTTCACGGCCGCTAAGTTGGGCCTGACCGGAGTTCCGCGTTCAGCCATGGAGATCATGATAGCGCGGGATATTATTTTGGCGGAAGAGACCGGCAGCCGGATTCATATTCCGCATGTCTCGACCGCAGGGGCGGTGCGCATGATCCGGGAGGCGAAAGCCCGCGGAGTAAAGGTTACGGCCGAGACGGCGCCGCATTTTCTGGTTCTAACCGATGACTGTCTCTTGGAATACGATACGCATGTGCGCGTTAATCCGCCGGTAGCCGAAGCGGTGGACCAGGCGGCTCTGATTACGGGATTAAGCGATGGTACGCTGGACGTCATTGCCACTGATCATGCTCCTCATTCGCGCCGGGAAAAGGAGATAGAATTTGCCAATGCAGCACCCGGTATTTGCGGTTTGGAAACCATGCTCTCCCTGGTGCTGACCCACTTGGTGGCGCCGAAAAAGCTTTCCCTGTCGGCGGCTTTGCGATGCATGACCCATAACCCGGGGAAGATTATCCGAAGCTCCAAGGGGACCCTGTCTCCGGGCGCGGAGGGTGATGTGGTTATTTTTAACCCCGCAGCGGAAAGAATCATCCAAGCCTCCGAATTCCAAAGTCAATCCCGGAACACACCTTTTGACGGCTGGAAAGTCCAGGGAGAAGTAATGGCTACGCTAGTGGCCGGCCGGGTGGTTTATCGCCATGCAAGCTGGAATAATTAAAACCCGGCGTTTCGGAGCATACACCCGCCTGGCACTGAAGGCGCCGGAAATTGCCCGGCGCGCCCGACCCGGCCAATTTGTAGAAATACTGATATCCGGTAAAGCGGCGCCTTTTTGGCGGCGGCCTTTCTCGATCTGCCGAGTTGAAAACACCACCTTGGAATTGCTGATTAAAGTAGTGGGAACCGGTTCCGGCTTGCTGGCCAACATGCGGTCCGGGGAATTCGTGGATATAATCGGTCCCCGGGGGAGGGGTTTTACTCTAACGGGACGTGGTGGAGTACTTCTGGTCGGCGGCGGGTTCGGCATCGCGCCCCTGCTTTACCTGGCGGAAAAACTAAGCGCCCGCGCCCGGCGGGTAGAGGTTTTGCTCGGCGGACGCAGCCGGGAAGATCTGCTTTTACGGGGCGCTATGAAATTAACCGGTGCAACCGTGATCTGTGCTACGGAAGACGGGAGTTATGGGAGGAAGGGCAAGGTAACTGATTTACTGAAAGAAAGGCTGTCATCGCGCGAGGCCGGATGGACCTTGGCCGCCTCCGGGCCTCTGCCCATGCTGGCCGCTGTGGCGGGCATAGCCGCCCAACATAAAATTTACGCTGAAGTTTGTATGGAAGAAGTAATGGCTTGCGGGATGGGAATCTGTCAGGGATGCGTGGTCAAGGTAGCCGGCCGCTACCAGAGAGTCTGCCAGGACGGACCGGTTTTTCCGGCTCAAGAAGTGGAGTGGGATAACCGATGAGCAGGACCAGGGCGGCTTTAAACGTGAATATCGGCGGAGTGGAATTGCGCAATCCCGTATTACTGGCTTCCGGAACCTGCGGCTATGGAACCGAATTGCGGGGTCAGCTCCGGTTCCAGTCGATAGGCGGCCTGGTTTCCAAGAGCATTACCTTGCTGCCTAAAAAAGGAAATCCTATGCCCCGGGTGGCGGAGTGCCCGTCCGGAATGCTGAATGCCATAGGCTTGGAAAATGTGGGCGTCCGGACTTTCTGCGAAACGAAGCTGCCCGAGATGCGTAAACTACCTTGCGCCATATTAGCCAATGTAGCCGGCTCGACACCGGAAGAATATATAAAAGTAGCGGAACAGTTGGATGGCCGGCCGGGATTGGCCGGCCTGGAATTAAATTTATCTTGTCCTAATGTTCAAAGCGGAGGAATGGAATTCGGCCGCGAACCCGGATTATTAGGCAATCTGGTAGCGGTCATCCGGCGCCGTACCCGATTGCCGCTATGGGTGAAACTTACGCCCAATGTGACGGATATTGTTCCCTTGGCCCGGGCAGCGGAAGATGCCGGCGCGGATGCCTTAACCGTTATGAATACTCTGCTGGGTATGCGCATGGATATCCAAAAGCGTTGTCCCATACTGGCCAACCTTACAGGCGGGTTATCCGGCCCGGCCATCAAGCCGGTGGCCTTGAGAATGGTTTATCAAGTTGCCGGCGCGGTTTCGATTCCAATAATCGGAGTGGGCGGGATTGAGACTGCGGAGGACATCGTGGAATTTTTATTGGCCGGAGCCAGTGCGGTTCAGATCGGAACCGCGACTTTTCGAAATCCCGGAGCGGCGGAGCAAGCGGCCCGGGGATTGGCCGCTTATTTGCGCCAATCCGGCGTGACAGGGGTGAAAGAGTTGATCGGAGCCGGACGAAAATGAGCTTGCAATTAATCCTGGAAAAATTGGACGGCCTGGATACCGCCCTTTTCTATTTTATTAACGACACGCTCTATTGCCGCCCTTTGGCAGACGCGGTTTTTTTCCTGGGCAACGATCGGTTGCTTTTAGCTTTGCTGCTGACAGGAGTCGCAGTATATGGTTTTATTTGGGGTTGGAAAAAGAGCTGCTGGCTGGCGTTATGGGGAAGCGCTGCTGTGGTGATTTGCAACCTGCTCCAAAATCTTCTCATGAAACCCTTTTTTAATCGTCCGCGGCCGTTTATGGTATTAACCGAGGTACATCTTTGCGTTCCGCTGAAGAATCTGGCCATGGTTTCTTCCGCTTTTCCATCAACGCATGCCGCCAGCGCCGCGGCGCTGGCCATAGTGGCCCGGAACCTGGATCAGCGTCTCAGCCGGCCGGCTTTCGCCTTCGCGTTTCTGGTAGGCGCCGGAACGGTCTATTCCGGCGGACATTATCCCGGCGATGTGATAGCCGGTTACGGTGTGGGCATATTGATCGGATGGGGATTAACCTGCTGTCATCGGATGATCCGGGGGAGCGTAAAAACATAAATAAGGCTAAAACTGAAGAGCGCAATTTTAACAAATTTATAAAATCCCCCCATCCCCCTTTTTGAAAAGGGGGGTTCTGAAAGTCCCCCTTTGAAAAAGGGGGATGTAGGGGGATTTTACAGTGGAGAAAAGCGAACATGAGAGCTTTTTACGGTCTTAAATATATTTGCGTTATGATTATCAGCTTGGGTCTTATTGGCGGGGCCGGAGTTCCTTCTGCAACCGGAACCGGACCGAAGGCTGAAATTTCCACCCCGAGCGGCGCTGGAAAAACAGCGTTCAGCATACCGGTGCTCTGCTACCATCGTTTCGGAAAAAACACTACTCAGGATGCCTATTCCCTGAAAATAGAAGAATTTCGGCGTCAGTTGGAAATCATCCGAGAAGAAGGGTTTACTCCGATCACGGCTTCCGGTCTGGCAGACGGGCGGTCAGACCGTGCACTGCTTCCGGAAAAACCATTATTAATTACAATTGATGACGGGTATAAGCATTTTAATACCACGGTTCGGCCCCTGCTGGAAGAATTCGGATTTCCCGCGACCTTGTTTATCTATACGAATTTTGTCGGAGCCCGGGCCGGTTTTTTACGCGCCCAGCTCAGGGAGTTGCAGTCCGCCGGCTTTGAGATTGGATCTCATTCAGCCACGCATCCTAAATTGACCAAGCGGCCCTGGGGTGAAACCAGGAGCCAGCGTGCGCAAAGGTTACGGAAAGAGCTTTCCGAATCGCGCGAAAAACTAAGAAAGTGGTGCCAGGGAGAGGTCATTGCCCTGTCTTATCCCTACGGTCTTTGGGACCGGGAAGTGGCGGAAGCCGGGCGCCAAGCCGGTTATAAGCTGATGTTCACCGTAAACCCGGGACCCAATACCCTGGATACTCCGCCGGAACGATTAAAACGCATAATGATTCTTCGGAATACCCGGGATTCCACTTTTCGGAACCAGCTTCGGGAAAAACCTCTTTTGTTTTCCGCGAGCAAGCCGGATTGGGGAGAGCGGGCCATAGGTCCGGTTACGCAGATGGTATTTACGCTTACCCCGGAGATGCTTAGCTGTATTGATCCAGCCAGCCTGGAAGTCCGCCGGGGGTCTTCGGTGGTACCGCTGAAATATGACGCTAAGCGCGGCCAGGTGATCGTGAATTTTTTCCCTTCCTGGGTTCGGGGTGCGGATATGATGATTTTCACGGCCCAAGACCGGGAAGGTGAAACCCGCTTTAAGAACAGCCGGTTGTTGATAGTAGAGTAAATTTCAGGAAAGGAATACAGGTGCATGTTAAAACCCAAGGATCGTTTGTTTATTGCCCTGGACGTGGATGATCTGAAAAGCGCGGATCTGCTCATGAATCGTTTGCAGGGCCTGGTTAGCCAGTACAAGCTGGGAGCTCAATTATTAACTACGGCTGGTCCGGAAGCGGTAATGCATATCCGCCGCCGCGGGCTGGGAGTATTCTACGACGCCAAATTCCATGATATTCCCAATACCGTGGCAGCGGCGGTTTCCGCCGCCTGCCGGATCGGAGCGACCATTGTCAACGTGCATGCCGGCGGCGGAAAAGAAATGATGGTGGCGGCTGCCAAGGCAGCCGATGCGGTGGCTAAAAAATTGCGCCAGCCTAAGGCTCTGGTTTTGGGAGTCACGGTTTTAACCTCCCTGAATCAGCGGATATTGGAAAATGAACTGGGCATCAGGCGGAAAATTCAAACCCATGCTGTAAGCCTGGCCCAATTGGCCAAGGAATCAGGGCTGGACGGCGTAATCGCCAGTCCGAGAGAGATCAGCGCCATCCGTAAAGCCTGCGGGCAGAAATTTATTATTTTAACACCCGGCATACGTCCGATTGGTTCGGAAAAAGGAGATCAGAAAAGGACTATGACTCCGGGCCAGGCCATAGCCGCGGGCGCGGATTATATAGTAGTAGGCCGCCCGGTCACGCAGGCTTTAGATCCCGGAGCCGTGGCCCGCTCGATCTACCAGGAAATAGCCGGAGCCGCCGCATGACGCCGGAAGCGGTAAGAGAAATGTTTGAAAAAACCCGGGCTCTGCTTTCCGGGCATTTTGTTTTAAGCTCAGGCAAACACTCCAATCAATATTTGCAATGCGCCATGCTGACGCAATATCCCGGCTACGCGGTTCGCCTGGCCGAGGCTTTGAGTGAGCCGTTTCAAAAGCGTGGAGTACAGGTGGTGCTGGGGCCGGCGGTAGGCGGGATAGTAATCGCCCAGGAAGTGGCCCAGGCCCTTTGGCGGGGCGGGAATAATGGAGTGCGCGCTATTTTTTGCGAGCGGATGGAAGGAGAGATGAGGCTGCGCCGGGGATTTTCCCTGGCCGAGGGAGAGCGCGTGCTGGTAGTAGAGGACGTGATTACCACCGGAGGTTCGGTACGGGAAACAGTGAAATTGGCCCAAGCCTGCGGGGCGGAAGTGATCGGCGTGGCCGGATTCGTGAATAGGAGCAGCGCGGACCCGGATCTGGGCGCGCCGCTCGCCGCCCTGCTGAAAGTTAAAGCGGATGCTTACTCTCCGGATAATTGTCCGCTCTGCCGGGAAGGGATACCTGCCATCAAACCCGGGAGCCGGGAACCAAAATAAAAGAGCAGGAGGGCAGATGGCAAAATCATTTACACCCGGAGAATGGAAAAAAATCCATGTTTTCTGCGCGCAGCACGGGGAGAGGTTTGGATTGCCCCGGCGCCGGAACCGGTCCGTGATCATCGGGGCGTTTAATATCCGCAAGCTCGGAAATCCCGGCAATAAAAGCCCGGGCGCCTGGCAGATGCTGGCGCATATCTGTAAGCAGTATGATTTACTGGCAGTCCAGGAGGTCCTGGACAACCTGGATGGCATAAAGAAATTAAAATCATTGCTGGGTCCGGAATACGGCCTGGTAGTATCCGATACCACCGGCGCTTTTCCGGGTGAAAGTAGTGCGGCCGAGCGGCTGGCTTTTTTATTTCGGTGGAAAAAGGTAAGTCGCACGGAAATAGCCTCGGACATTACTTATGACCGGACCAAGGCGAGCAACACTTTGTTTGAATACCGCAAAGACTTCTGGCAGGCCTTTCAGGACCATGATCAAAAATTAACTAAAATCGAGCAGGAAAACCAGGTCCGCAGCCAGGAAGGAAAAAAAAAGAAAAGCCGGCCGCCGGTGCCTAATCCCCATTTTATTTCGTTTATCCGTCAGCCACTTTGCGCCTCGTTTGAGATAAAAACTCAAACCCGGGCCGCGCCGTACCAGTTTCTGGCGGTAAATTGCCACTTGCTTTACGGGAAAGATCCGGCAGAACGCCGGCGGGAATTTTATGCGCTTTTAAGCTGGGTTATTGAACGGGCCAAAAATCCGGAGAGGATGTATTATCCGAATCTTCTGGTCATGGGCGATTGCAACCTGGAATTTAAGCGGCCCGCCATAGAGCGCCCGAAAATCAAGGCTTTTCTGAAATCGTTGAATAAAAACGAGCTTGACCGCCGGAAAAGCGCGGAGCTCAATTTCCCTTTTCTGGATATTCATCCCGGCGAGACCGAGGTGTATCGTACAGCCGCGCGTCAGAAGGATACCTATGATCAGATAGGCATAGTATTCCGGGATAAGCGGTTGCCGGATTATACCCGGAATAAAGTTGCCGGCGCCGCGCCGAATGCATACGATTACGGGGTGTTTAACTTTGTGGAGATGTTCGCCGAGGTTTTACAGGGTAAAGGCTTTAAGGAGCTTGCGAAGTCGCGACAGCGGGACCTGCTCGCGAAATTTGAGCACGATTTGTCGGACCACATGCCGATCTGGATACGGTTGGAAACCGGAAAAACAGGTTAGCTAATTTCTGTTGCGGAAGGGTGTTTTCTTAAGTTTGTCATTCCGAACGTAGTGAGGAATCTCCACGGAAATGCCTGAAATATCAGGTCTCTTGGAGATTCTTCGCCTTCGGCTCAGAATGACAAAATGTGGGAAGTCCGCCCCTACGAAAACCATTATTATGATGTATTAATTACCAGTAGGGGCCGGCTGCCATGCCGGCCCGGGGATGAAAAAATGCCGACCGAGATCAAAGGACAAATAGAAACCATCACCTACGCCAATGAGGAGAGTGGCTTTACCATTGCCCGGGTGAAAGTAGGCGGGCAAAAGGAACAGGTGACCATTGTGGGCAACCTGATGGCCTTGGCGCCCGGCGAAGTATTCAAGATGCAAGGCGAGTGGAGCAACCATCCCAAGTTCGGCCGGCAGTTCAAGGTGGAGCAGTACCAAACCGAGGTTCCGGCCACAGTGGAGGGAATCCGGAAATATCTGGGGTCCGGCTTTATTAAGGGGCTGGGTCCGGTAATGGCAGAGAGGATCGTGCGGCAATTCGGCAAAAACACCCTGGAGATGATAGAAAACCAGGCGGAAAAATTGGCCGAGGTAGAAGGTGTCGGCCCTAAGCGCATAACCATGATCAAGCAAGCCTGGCAGGAACAGAAAGCGATCCGCCATGTCATGCTTTTCCTGCAAAGCCACGGGGTCGGTTCAGGCTACGCGGTGAAAATTTTTAAGCAGTACGGGAATAACTCCATCGCGGTAGTAAAGGAAAATCCCTATCGTCTGGCCTCGGATATTTTCGGGATGGGGTTTATCATTGCGGACCGCATTGCCGGTCAAATGGGCTTTGCCAAGAATTCCGAAGTGCGGGCCGCGGCCGGAGTACTATATATTCTGAATAAACTTGCGGCCGAGGGGCATGTTTATTACCCCTATGAACCGTTGCTCGAGAAGAGCGGGGAAATCCTCCAGGTGGAGAGAGACATAATCGCTAAGGCCCTCGGCAGTATGACCATGGAGGGCAAGATAATTATGGAGGATTTAAATGAAGATCTGGAAGAATTCCAGAAAAACCATAAAGCGGTTTACCTGAAGCAACTGCACACTAGTGAAAATGGTATTGCCGGTCAGTTGGAAGCGCTGATAAAAGCTTCCCGGACAATCCGCGGCGGGGATACGGATAAAGCCATAACCCGGGTTCAGAAGCAGTTGGCAATTACTTTAGACGGGCAGCAGGCCGAGGCTGTCAAAAGTTCCCTGGAAAACAAGGTAATGGTTATTACCGGCGGGCCGGGGACCGGCAAGACCACGATTATAAACGCGGTATTAAAAATATATTCCCGGATGGAGGTGCGGATAATGCTGGCCGCGCCTACGGGCCGGGCCGCCAAGCGTCTGAGTGAGGCGGCGGGCCGGGAGGCCAGGACTATTCACCGGCTGCTGGAGTTCAGTTTTAAGCAGGGCGGGTTTCAGCGCCATGAGTCCCGCCTCCTCGAGTGTGACTTGCTGATTATAGATGAAGCCTCCATGATCGACACCCTGCTAATGCACCAGCTTTTAAAGGCGGTTCCCGCTGCCGCTACTTTTATCCTGGTGGGAGATGTGAACCAATTGCCTTCGGTCGGACCGGGTAATGTGCTTAACGATATTATTGGCTCTGGAGCCGTGCCGGTAGTAAAACTTAGCAAGATTTTCCGGCAGGCCCGGGCCAGTCAGATCGTGGTTAATGCCCACCGGATAAATAACGGCGTGCTTCCGCAATATGATCCTTCCCTGCCGGAAAATGATTTCTATTTCATTGCGCAGGAAGACCCGGAACAGGTATTAAAGACTATCACCGAGTTGGTGCAGAGCCGGATTCCCCGTCGCTTCGGTTTTGATCCGGTAGAGGACATACAGGTGCTTACGCCCATGCATAAAGGCGTGGTCGGCACTGCGAACCTGAACCGGGAACTGCAAAAAACGCTTAATCCGCGTGAGGATGGCGTGGTGCGGGGCGAGAGTATTTACCGCGTGAATGACAAGGTAATGCAGATCAAGAATAATTATGATAAAGAGGTCTTCAACGGGGATATCGGCCGGATTGCCCGGATATGTCCGGAGGATAAAGAAATCACCGTGGTTTTCGACCACCGGAATGTAATCTATGATTTTGCGGATCTGGATGAAATCATTCTGGCCTATGCCATCTCGGTTCACAAGTCCCAGGGCTCGGAGTATGCGGCCGTGATTATTCCCGTGCTTACCCAGCATTACCTGCTTTTGCAGCGTAATTTAATCTATACCGCGATTACCCGGGGCCGCAAGTTGGTGGTAATGGTGGGAACCCGCAAAGCCCTGGCCATGGCAGTGAAAAATGATAAAACCCGGAAACGCTATACTTATTTAAAATATCGGTTAAAAAGAGATTAGTTAGTATCTATTGCGGAAAGAGAGGTTTAGCGGACTTCCCGTGGTTGTCATTCCGAGCGTTAGCGAGGAATCTCCAGGAGGACCGATAATTCCGGCGTTTTCTTGGAGATTCCTCGCTAACGCTCGGAATGACAAATAAAAAAAAACACGCTCCCGCAACAGATACTAGTTAGGCCAGAGAGAATATTCACGCGGCCCGGCATAAGGAGATCCAGATGAGGATATTACTATTTATAATAATCTATTTGGCGATTTACGGCAGCGCCCATTATTTTTTCTTTTGGAAGGCCCGGAGCGCCTGGCCTTGGGGTAACATAGCCGCCTGGGCTTTGGCCTCATTTTTAGGAGTAATGATTTTAGCGCCTGTCCTGGCACTAGTAGCGGAAAAAAGCAAACTCGATATCCTGGGACGGCCATTGGCTCTGCTCGGTTATACCTGGATGGGAGTGCTCTTTCTCTGGCTTACAGTTTATTTAGCGCTTAATCTGTGCCAGTGGCTCTTTCGGCTGGCAGAGCTTTTGCTGGGCAGGGATTTAAGCTTTTTGCGATTATCTTCCCCCGGGATGTTCCAGATCGCCCTGCTGCTGGCACTGGGCCTGTCAATTTACGGTTATTTCGAAGCCCGGAATATTCGGCTGGAGAAAATAAAAATAACCACCTCCAAAATTCCCGTAACCACCGGTCCGGTAAGGCTGGTTCAGCTCTCGGATATTCATCTCGGCCTGATAGTGCAAAAAGCGCGCCTGAAAAGGATACTGGACGTAGTAAAAAAAGCTGATCCGGATATTATCGTATCCACCGGGGACTTGGTAGATGCCCAGCTTGACGGCTGCGAAGACCTGGCCGCATGGCTGAAAGAAATCCGGCCGCGTTATGGTAAATTTGCGGTGACCGGCAATCATGAATATTTCCCCGGGCTGGCCCATTCCCTGGAGTTTACTAAAAACGCCGGGTTTGAAATTCTGCGCGGCGAGGGTGTGACCGTGGCCGGACGGATAAATATTGCCGGCGTGGATGATCCCCTGGAAAAATATTTAGGGGAAAATAGAAAAATTTCCGAAAAAGATATACTTTCCAAATTGCCCCGGGAAAAATTCACGATATTATTAAAGCACCGGCCAGTAGTTAACCACAACGCTTTAGGATTGTTTGATTTGCAGTTGTCCGGGCATGCCCATAAAGGCCAGATATTTCCCTTCAGTCTTCTTACCCGTATGCTTTTCAGATATCATGCCGGCTTTTATCCGCTGGCAAATAATGCCGCCATATACGTAAGCCCGGGAACCGGCACCTGGGGTCCGCCTATGCGCTTGCTCGCCCGGCCGGAAGTAACCTTGATTGAGCTGGTGCCGAAGGAATGAATACTTTTTGATTTGTATCGGATTACTTACAGCATGCTGGATAAACAGCGATATATCTAATTTTAAGCCGGGTTTTTTGGGGGGGCGGTCTGACCGTACCAACCCGGGGCGATTATGGGGTTATCGGGCATATGTTTAAAATTCTGGCGTTAGCGGACAAATCATCGCATTACCTGGAGCAGCGCCTGGCCCAGGCCGGGCTGCACGCGACTTCCTTTGACGCGATCTACGCCTGTGGCGACCTGGAAAGCGCCTATTTGGACAGCATCACCCTTTATGCCAGAGGCGAAGTGTTTTACGTGAACGGCAATCACGATCCGGCGCCCCCGCCGCAGTCTTCGTTTTTTGCGCTGGACAATGTGCGACACCAGACCATGCTCTCAGACTGGGTGGGCGAAAACCTGCACGCCAAGGTGGCAGTCTCCGGCGATTATTTGCTCTGCGGATTCAGCGGTGCGCGAACGGAACAGGAGCGGCCGTATCACTATTCGGAACGGACCATGCGCGGTCTGGTCCGCCGCGTGGCGCGCCGCATTCATTTTCTGCGCTGGTGGGATCGGATGAGGGGAAGGCAGCCCAAGCCCGTGATCGTATTGTCGCACGCCCCACCGCAGGGCATCCATGACGAAAGTGGGGGATTCCACGAGGGCTTCGCCTGCTTTACGCGCTTTATCCGGGAGGTCAAGCCCCTGCTCTGGCTGCACGGACACGTACACCTGAAGGCGTTCAACCAAACCAAAAAGACCCGGTATGAGCAAACCACGATCGTGAATGTCTATGAATTCAAAGTGATTACGCTGAACGGGCGCGACATTGAAGTGGGCTACCAGTGGTAAGAGAAAAATTCCCGAAGCGGCTGATTGGATGAGTGAGCGCGGATTTGGGCATATGCGGAATTAATAGGCATAAAACATGAAGTCTCTGAGAACCTTTTTTATTATATTAACACTTTGTTTATCCTCACTTCCGGCATCGGCACGCCGCGATCCGGGTTTGGATTGGCGTCAGCTTGCAACTGAGCATTTCTTGATAATTTATCCCACCATAGCCGGCCAGGCTGCCGCCCGCACGGCCCGGATTGTGGAACAAGCCTATCCGCGCGTGCGCGAACTTCTCGGGTATGCTCCTCCCGGGCTCACTCCTATTGTCTTGAATCCCATGAGAGATACGGCCAATGGCTATGCCCAAACGGTTTTTCGAAAAATGGAATTTTATCTTGCCAGCCCAATGGGGCATTGGGCCAGTACCAGGAATTCTTCCTGGATTGAAACCCTTATGTACCATGAATTCGCTCACCTCTGCCATGGCATGCGGAATGACGGATTCAGCCGTTTTCTGACAACAATTTTCGGAGAGGTACAGGGATTAAACTTAATCGCGCCGAAATGGTGGGTCGAGGGCGTGGCCATATACTCTGAGACTGTATTAACAGACGGCGGCCGCGGCCGTAATCCATACCATCAGATGAAGTTGGCCGCCAACCTGCTCTCGGATCAGCCCTGGACCCTGGGGCAGATTGGGCATTCGCCTCGTTTTATTTATCCCCGCGACCGGGTTTACTTGCCGGGATATGAAATGCTAATGCAGCTACAGAAGGAGCTTGATCCCGCTTTGCACGAAATCCCGGACACGCCCCCGGGGCCCGATTACCATGGATTTCTGGACAACATTTCTTCTCAGCAGAGCGCCTGGCCGTTTTTTGGACTGGGTTATGTTTGGGACCAAGCCACAGGACACACTCCGGGAGAGATTTGGAACCAGGTCTTGTCAGAACATCGGGAAAAATCGTCGCGGTTTTACGGCCAGGACCGTCCGGCCATAGCCGGAGCCCTCGCAATTACCCGGGAAGATAAAGCAATTTTTCAACATCCGAAATGGACACGGGATGGTCAATTAATCGCTTATCGAAAGAGTAATGATGAGGGGCCCGCTCTGGTCAGCATAAATCCTCGAACCAAGCGAGTACAGGAATTGGCCAGGCCGGATATGCTTCATGGAGGCTATGATTATCATGCTGCTACGGAATTATTCACCTATGCCCGCCTGCTGCCGGGCCCGGTTTATTTTGATAATTTAACCTCTGATTTGTTTCAGAGGGATTCCCAGGGCCGGGAATACCGCTTGACCACGGGCGGACGCTGTTGGTCGCCGGATGTATCGCAAAATAACCGGATCGTGTGCGTAGTGAACAAATTAGGACCAAACCGGCTGGGTCTGGTTGATCCGGGATCCGGTGCTGTTAAGCTTATCCCGGGCCCTAAAGGCGCGGTTTATCTCTCTCCCCAATGGTCACCTGCGGGAACACAATTGGCGGCCGCGGTTAGGATAAACGGGATCCAGGATGTTTGTTTAATAGATCCTGAGACCGGGGCGCTAAAAGCTGTAACCGGATGGGATGCGGCCGGGGATTATACTCCAGCCTGGTCTCCGAATGGCCGTTATATCTACTTCGTTTCGGACCGGACCGGCGTGAATCAAGTATATGCGCATGAACTTGAAACAAATGAACTTTATCAGGTTACTAATGCGCGTTTCGGCGCTTTTGAACCGGATATTTCCGAGGATGGAAAACAGATTGTTTTTGCGGAATACAAAGCCGGCAATTACCAGCAATTGGTAATTGCGTGCCTGGATGTTTCAGCCTGGAAAGGCGTTCCGCTTTCGGCCTCTCATCTGCAGCCGGAAACGCCTTGTGAATTCACACTGCCGCCGGAAAAAGGGGAAGGATACTCAGCCTGGCCTCATTTGGTTCCTTCATTTTGGATACCCATGGTAAGCCAGGATCAAGCCGGGTTTCTCTGGGGCGCTGCGTCCGGGCGTCAGGATCCTTTGGAGATCCATTCCTGGTGGGCACAAGCCCTCTACCAGACGTTAAACGGCCAATGGTATGGTGATTTAAGTTATGAGAATCGGGATACGCCCTTAATCCTTGCCGGGCGGGTATTTAGTATGCCTTTATCAAGGCGGGGAGTACCCGGCGAACGGGAAGATGAAAACCTTTACTGGGCCCGGGCCCAAGGCTGGGAACTGGATTCGATTTTCACGGTAATACATCGAAAGGCCTATGACGCAGTGTGCGTGTCCGAGCTCGATTTGGCATACGAGGTCTATCAAGTTTTATCGGAGAACCGTTCTGCTTTTCCAGGAGAGAATTACAGCGGCCTGGGCGGCGGGGCGAAATTTACCAGCATCCGGCAGGGCCCCAGGGATCTTTTTCCCCGGTCTGGTGTTTCCTGTTCCTGGCGCGGACGAGCCGCGCTGCCGGGATCTGATTATGACGGCAGATTAGTTAAAGCGGTAGGACTTGTCCATTTGCCCTCATTTTTTCAGCACCAGGCTCTGATGCTGGGCGTGCGCGGTACGGCGCGTACCGGTTATTTTCCAGAGACCGTTACTGATATAGCTCCCAGGGGATATTATGGGGGACAATTCAATGCGGGATATGCTTTGACGCTCTCCGCGGTCTACCGGATCCCGCTTTGGTATATTGATAACGGACCGGGGTTGTTTCCAATCTTTTTCCATGACCTCTGGGGCGAGATGCTGGTTGAATGGGGCGCCGGCTGGGATGGCACCATTACAGAAGAAACATGGATGAACCGGGCGGTAAGTTCACTGGGATGGGAAATGCACCTGGACATGGAGTGGTTTTGGTACCTTCCGGCCAGGTTGAATCAGGCCGTGATTTATAAAATCGAGGATCAGGAATTTCGATTCACGCTGGATTTTGATATGGGATTTTGATTTGTTTGGGGACGCCGTCCCCCATTCATTGATTCTGGTCTCACTCGTCTTCTTTTGTTTTAAATCCCATGGGCCTTGGTTTTCGTCTCAGCGTGATTGGCAGCTCCATAATGCTCTGGATTGCGTCAAACACATTGCTTATCTCTTTGTCATGTTTGGCCAGATGTGCATCATGCCGGTTTAAGCGTTGGAATAGATCTTTGTTTATAGACATCAACTCCCGCAACTTGATAAATGTACGCATGATTTGGATATTGACTTCAATAGCCTGATCGCTTTGTAACACACTGGACAGCATGGCAACACCTTGTTCAGTAAAGGCAAGCGGCAAATACCTTCTGCCGCCCCGTTTTGAGGTCGCAAATTGCGACCTCAAAACGGAATATTCTTTATAATCAAGCCTAAACATAAAATCCAAAGGAAAGCGTTTACTGTTTCTTGTGACTTGTTCATTTAGTCTTTTGGTTGGCACCCCGTACAATTCAGCTAAATCCCGGTCCAGCATCACCTTTTTCCCTCGAATAAAATAGATTCTTTGTTCAATGCTGTAGGTTTTCAAATTAAATTGATAAGATAGCGGGTGATATTTTCAGAATAAGTTGACAAGCAGATAGGGATTATCGGATTATTTAGAGCCTCGTTAAGAGGCTTTTTTGTTATAAGAAAAAGATAGGGCAAAGGATGTAGGAATCATCCCTTGCCCCGAAAAATGGGTAACAAAACCCCTAACCAAGTGATACTTTGATACTAGAAATTCCTGTTTCCGTCAAGGAAATTATACTTAAAGGCCGTGCGTATGAGTGGCCCCGTCCGGAAGTATGTCCGAGTTGTAAAAGTCATAAACTCTGGGGCCATGGTTATGTCATGGCCTACTTTGACGGCTATAATCAAGGCGTGTGACTGCGACGATACCGCTGTCCGGCCTGCCGCCGAGTTTTCCGCTTACGTCCTCAAGGATATTGGCGCCGCTTCCAAAATTCCATAGCCACCATTCACGCAAGGCTTAAACAGCTTAATCAGAGAAGGTTAGTCAATTTATTGTGGAAATCTACACTTAGAATCCTCTTAATCAGATTTTTTAGTTCCCCCAGTTCAAAAGGTTTCGGCAAACACGCAGCCACACCCAATCCCTGGGCATAGGAAATCAACCCCGGTGTCACCATGGCGGTGTATAATATGATTTTAGGACGGATACGTTGTAGGGGCGGACCTGTGTGTCCGCCCTGTGGATTTGTATTGGAATTGTCTTGCGATTTTTTTACCGGGTCGACACATAGGTCGCCCCCTACAATATTAATCCTCTTTATCAATTCCAGTCCCGACATCCCGGGCATGTTTAAATCCGTAATTACCAAATCAGGCCACAACACCTCCATCAACCCCAGTGCATCTTCCCCGGATTGCGCGGCGTAGACAGTATACTCGTCCTCCAAGGCCAGTTGCAGCGCATGGAGCAGGAGGTCGTAGTCATCGATGATGAGGATATTGGGCATAAAGTGACTATTTCTTTCTTAAATGTTCGCCAGCAGGTACCTGTGTTAGCCGATAATTTGGAAAGAAAGATTCCGAAAATTCAGGAACTACGAATTATGGTTGAGCAGGCATGCTCAGGCCTTGTAGTGAGTATACTCACGTAGCAGGCGGTTGTCAAGTGTTGTTTAATATACTCACCTCTCGAAAGAAGTGTCATACTATGAATAAAAAAGAAGTCTCACCACAAATAGCAGCGTTCCTTAGCTTAGTTAAAGAACTTCGTCTTAAAAAGGAACTCTCTCATCAGCAATTGGCTGATCGCGCTGGAGTACATCGTTCGACCATAAGTTTGTTAGAAAGCCAGCAGATTGTTCCCACCTTGAGCGTTGCACTCAAGGTGGCCCATGCGTTAGAAGTGAAATTGTCAAGTTTGATAAAAAAGGTAGAATAGGTAAGGGTTATTTGGAATAAGCTCCGGGTTTTATAAACTAGACAACCAAGTTAAAAAACGTTGCTTTAATTTAGTTTTATATTTCATAAGATTAAATCCAAAGCAAATTCCTATTATAGTTAATAGACCAAGAATTATTTCAGTAACCAATCCCCATAAAAACAAACCAATAATTGTTAAAGTTACTAAAATCACCGTAACGGTCCGATGGCTTATGTCCAAACCAATGTTGAATATTTCCGACACTTTTCTAACAATTTCATCATTCTTACTCTCGGAAACGCTTAAGCATTTTTGTGTTTCTTCGTTTTCTTGCTTTTTCTCTACTAACTGCTTTTGAGATTCAATCGCAATCTGCTCATTTTGTTTAAATACGTTTTCTACTTCGGCTGGTGTTAGTGCCTCATAATCCCCAATACTCTCATCATATAGCATTTTCTGAAGATAAAATGATCTATTCAACATCATATATTCTTCATCAGAAATTCTCCCTTTTTCTCTAAGACTTTTTGCCTCTAGTGCTAGTTTTTTTATAAAATTATTATCAGGTTTTGAAGCAGCCATTAGATTTGCTATAACCTTTTTCTTGTTTATTTCAATCCATTTTATAGGAGACTGCATCCAAACTAATGTCCCCAAAAACACATCCGTTAAGCACACTGGAATATAAAAAAATGGTTCAGATATTTCATATCCATATTTTCTACATATAAAAGCCAACTTGATATTTGTTGTTAAAAAAATATACTTTGAACCTTTTAAACTACGTGAAGTACTACCCTTTCTCAAATGATATATGGATGAAACAGACTTAATATCTCGATCAATTGTTGTTTCTCTTTTCAGTTCATCAAAATTACTATTATTAGAATACGCTCTAATTATTTGCTCTCTAAGAGTTGCTTCGCAGACTTGAGTATTTACTGTTGTTATAAATTCAGGAGCATCTTCAACCAGTATTTTATAGTTTTCCAGTTGAGTTTCTAATTCAGATATGTATTGATGAATATCACTTTCACTATAATTACCACTTACAAAATATTGCAAAACTGGGTTCGCCTTTGCTGAATCATATAATGAACTACAAATATATTTGAGACAATTATTTAAAATAACCGTCATTTCATCATAAGTGTGACTGAAAATTTTCAATTTCGCATTTTGCTTTTCCATACTTAGCACCAAATCAGAATATGCATTTTGATATTCCAATCCTTCTACACCAATCAATCGGAACAAAAATCTAGAATCAAGATAAATTATTACTCCTTCTAGTTTCCCACTAAAACTATGTGTGTCATTGGTATAAACAATTGAATTCGCTAGAATATGCCCTACACAGATATCAATTATTGTTGCAAACTGTTCTGGTCGGCTTTTTTTTGCGTGGGAGATAAACTCAAATATCAAGTACTTCACTTTTTTACTTGGTAGAGCTTCAGTTCGCAGCAAAGAAGTCTCTTGGCTAGCAAAAAGAATATCCAAATCATGATTTTTAAGATATATTAAAAGTGCACTTTCTATTTCTTGAAGGTTTGAATTTATTCCACGACCATCACAGAAAACCAATATTTCATCTAACAGTTGATTTATTTTACCTTCTTTTATTATAACTTCATCAGTAAAATCATATTCTAGTATTTTGTTTATATCAGGAATAAACAGATGCTGGGCTTTTTTTAGAATTTTCCTTTTCCGTGCTCTCAGAATAATAGACAGCATAGGATGGTAAGGAATTTGCAGTCCATACTTTTTTTCAAATAAATTGATAAATTCATTTAAATTTTTTGGATCAATCTCCTTAATGTTCTCTTGTTTAATTAAAGTTGCTAAAAAAGGAATAAAATTTTCAATATAATCACGTTTATACTTTTCATACATCGCTTTAACTATTGCCAAACTCGCAACTGCTCTACTCATATATTCACCTCCGAGTGAACGGGGACTTTCTGATCTTCTCCCGATTGATTGGCGTCAATTATAAATTCCTCCTGGCGACAATTAAAATTTCCGGTTTTT
>CBDUZI010000052.1:0-20301 GCA_965371665.1 uncultured bacterium | reverse complement strand
CATTCCGGAAATTCTAATTGTCGTTGACAGGTATTTTTAATTGTCGCTCATCAGGATCAGCTAGTCCTTTCATGTAAGGGACTTTCACCCTCTACTCTATGCCGGTTTATCCCGGCGCTTTCACCGCGTCCCTCTTTCACAGATAATGTAAAAATAGTTGACAAATTGAAGTGATTACAATATAATTACATATGAAAGTATCGTAATCGAAAGGAAATTCACTATTATGCAATTGAGTATTGTTCAAATCGGGAATTCAAAGGGTATAAGGTTGCCGAAAAGCCTTATGCAGCAATGTCATATTAAAGACTCGATTAATGTTGAAGTAAAGGGAAATGAAATAATATTGCGGCCTATTTTACAAAAATCCCGTAAGGGTTGGGCTAAGATGTTTTCTAAAGAAAAAAGCGAATTAGTTTTTGATGACAATATTGACCTGGATAATAAAGACTGGAAATGGTAATTTCTCAATACGAAATATATTTAATATCCCTCGACCCAACTATTGGTCATGAAATGAAAAAAATCAGACCGTGTGTTGTTATATCGCCGGATGATATGAATGAGTATTTGGAAACGGTAATAATTGCGCCGGTAACATCTAAATATAAGCATTATCCAACACGGATTGAAATAAAGCTTAAGCATAAAAAATGTTGGATCGCAGTAGACCAGGTAAAAACCATTGACAGAAAACGTATAATCAAAAAAATGGGAATGCTTGAAAATAGCAAAATATTGAAATTGAAGTCACTCCTCGAAGAAATGCTTGTGAAGTAACTAATCCGTCTATTAAAACTTCCAGCCTCTGTCTGCTTTCCTTGATATATTCAAAATAGCGGGACCTTACTTCCATTACTATAAAGCAGCCCACCGGTTCTAATATTCCAATGGCTTTTTCAAAAGGAATTGTTCCCCAGCCGGGCGGCATATGCATATCTCCCCGGCCGTGGGCAACCAGGAGATTCTGGTCTTTCTCCTGAAAATATGAGGGGCAGCCGCAGTTATCATGCAGGTGAATATGTTTAAGCCAAGGTTTTGCTTTAGTAATGGTCCTTATAAAATCCTGGCGGTAAAAATATGTTGAAAGATAGGCGTGGCCGATATCCAGGGTGATTCCTATGTTTTCCTCCCCAATATCCTTTACCTGCCGTACTAATTCCCCAATATCATCGGCATACGTATAGCCTTTTTCGCCGACAAAAGGCCGGGCATTCTCCATACCAAGCACGACTTTAGCCTGCCTTAAAAACACGGAAATTTCTTTTAAAGTGTCCCGCTCTTTCTGCTTTAATTCCGTTGCTTTTAAAGCGCTCAATCTTTTTCTCTGGCTTAACATGATCTCAACCTCGGACTTAAATCTTCCCGGGTGACAGACTAAAATGCGCGAGCCTATCTTGTGCGAAAACTCAATCGATGATTTAAGCACAGCCTTTTCTGCGGCTATTCCCTCCCGGTTCATTATATTAAGGCTTTCCGGACAGTGAACAGAATAAGCGAAAGGGTAATCTTCCAGGATGTTTCTTATTTCTTTTAGTCTTTGGTCTCTGAGTCTTCCTCCCACAATCACATCCAACCCGTGCAGGGGAAGTTCCACTACCTTAAAACCGGCATTTTTCGCTTTATCCAATGCGTTTTTAAGCGCCTTTAAACTCCCGTTGATAAGTTTTACATTAATCCCTATGCCGGTCATATTAACGGCGGGAGACTTACCCGGCATAACTACAAACACTCCTTCCTCTAATAAACACTCTGGTTACTCCCGGCATCTTGCCGCTTAACTTGAAAATGACTATATCGGCCGTTTTGCCAGGAAGAATCGCCCCTGTTTCTTCCAAGCCCGCGGCTTTAGCCGGATTGAGGGTTATCATATTAACCGCCTCCGGCAGGCTTAAGATTCCTTCCTGATGAAGTTTTATAGCGGCATAAAGCATGGAAGGCAGATGATAATCCGAACAGATAATATCAGCGGCTTTTTCTTTTATCAGCGTTAAGGCGCTGATATTGCCGCAGGATGATTTCCCCTGGACAATGTTGGGTGCGCCGACTACTGTATACATATTGTTTTCCTTGGCACAAAGGGCGGCTTCCCGGCTTATGGGAAACTCTGATATCTTGGCTCCCATTTTTTTCATTAGTTGGATCTTCTCCCGGCTATCATCATCGTGAGACACAAGCGGAATTTGAAACTTCTCCGCGGTTTGCGAAATCCCGGTTAATACCGCTAATTTATCTTTCTTTTTCAAATCAAGCACAGCCGGCCCTTTTATAAACTCGTTCAACTCTTTCTCCGTCCATCCTCTCACTTTTATATAGTAATCCCTGAAGGCTTTAAGGTTCTTGAATTGGGCGTGGCCGGGCAGGTGATACTGAAAGGAAAGTAAATCCACAACTCTCTTATTCATCAAACGCATAAGTTTATCTTTGGCCTCGCAGTTGACTATGTCAAATCGAATGAATATCTTATGATTTAAAATTCCCACTTCGCGATAATCCAATATCCGTTTAATCATTTCCTGGGCTAATTTAAGACTTCGGTGTTTCTCCAGCGCATCTCCCCAATAAATTCCATGAAACTGGGTAGTTATTCCACAACCCAGCAGTTCTTTTTCATAATAAGAGAAAGCCAAAGCCTGCGGAATTGTTACATTCGGCCGGGGTGACATTTTGAATTCCAAAGCATCGCAATGTATATCCACCAACCCCGGAATGACATAACCGCCCCTGGCATCAATAGTCTCATACCCCTTGCCAACTGTTTTCCCGGCGGAACATATATCCAAAATTTTTCCCTGTTTAATCAAAAGCGCTTTTTTTCGTTCTATTCCATCCGGAGTAACAATTTTGCCGTTAATTATTCTTGTCATTTTCATATACGCTTACACCCTTTCCATTTTCCATAACCAGTATTTTATCCGCAAAACTTCTCAATTCCTGCTCATCATGAAATATGCCGATCACCGACGTTCCCCGCTTTTTCAATTCCGCAATCATCTCTAATACAATCCCTCTCGCTGTCTTATCCAGACTGGCGGTCGGCTCATCTATCAGCAGGAGTTCGGCCGGCTTAATCAGGGCGTGCGCGATATTCACCCTTTGTTTCTCTCCACCGCTAAAGGTGGAAGGATAGGCAGCCAACAGTTTATCGGGAATTAAAAGGCGGGAAAGCATCCCCCGGGCTGATTTCTTGGCCTCCTCCTTATCCGCTCCTTGCTGAATGAGAGCCTGACTTACTATATCCAGGCAGCTAACCCTGGGAACCACCTGCAAAAACTGGCTCGCATATCCTATCCGGCTGTCCCTTAAATCAATAATCTCTTCATCCTTACAGGAAGCTAAATCTATCGGATTTCCGCTTCGGGGATAATAAACAATTTTGCCATGCGTGGGTAAATACGTGCGGAAAATACATTTAATCAGGGAAGATTTACCCGAACCGCTTTTACCGGCAATGCCTAAAAACTCTCCCCTTTTGAGAATAAAAGAGACATTTTGAAAAGCCGTTATTTCGTTCCCGCTCAATAGGTGAAGATTGAATTTTTTACTTAAATTTTGTACCTCAAGAATTGTATTTTCCATAATCCTCTTCATAGTATGGAACTAACCAATAATTGGGTGTAGGGATGCTGGGGATCTTCCAATATCTGGTCGGTTAATCCTGATTCTATGATTTTTCCTTCCTTCATTACCAAAACCCGGTCCGCCAGCAATCTAATCACACCTAAATCGTGAGAAACCAGGATCATGGATATTTTAAGTTCCTGTTGAATATTTTTAATTAAATCCAAAACCCGCGCCTGCACTGACAGGTCCAATCCCGAGGTAGGCTCATCCAGAAAGAGCACCTGGGGATTATTAGCCAAAGCTTTGGCGATTTGAATCCTCTGCTGCATTCCTCCGCTTAAAGCGGAGGGAAAATCATCCATCCGGTCTAAAGGAAGCTCGGTTTTTTCTAAAAGATATTTAATGCGTTCGCGGATACCGGAATAATTTCGCCAATTTGCCATAAGCAGCTTTTCCGCGACATTTCCTCCCGCGCTAATATCAAAATTCAGTCCCAAATGAGAGCTCTGGTAAACCATCCCCATGGTAAAGCATTTTATCTTTCTCTTCTCTTGGGAATTGAGTTTAAATATATTTCCGTTTTCCCGGCACAAATAGGCTTCGCCAAAAGTCGGGGGGATATCAAAATACAAGCTGCGGACCAGGGTGCTTTTCCCGGAACCGCTCTCGCCCATAACCCCCAGTATCTCTCCCTGATAAAGCGTAAAAGAAACCGAGCTTACGGCCTGCCGGGAGCCGCAAGCGGCGCATTTATTCGCGCTTGACTTGCTACATTCCGGACAGATGCTCCCGTAAATTTTAGTTAATCCCGCCACCTTTAACCTGGATTCTCTCATGCTTGACTCCTAGGACTTAAATCTTTTTCCCCCTTTTGTAAAGGGGGCAAGGGGGATTTAATCAATAAAATGCCCGCTTTTATATACAAAATCCCCCTCAATCCCCCTTTTTCAAAGGGGGAGGAGTGCTTAAAACCCGCTTTTGTGCCTAAGTCCGACAAGCACCTATGCATACCGTTTAGGCGTCCGGAAATTGTTTTTTCTTTTTTCGCAGAAAGAAGTATCCGAACAAGTGTGCCTCGGCTTATCCTGGGTGACGATTTCGTCCAGGAAAGTATCTGTGCTTCCGCAATGTTCGCACGCCCGGCCGGCAAAATTTTCTTTTCTAAACCTGTGGTCCTCAAACTCTAAAGGCTTGACCGCGGTAAAAGGCGGAACCGCGTAAACTCTCTTTTCCCGGCCGGCTCCGAAAAGACAGAGCGCAGCCGAGTGGTTTAATCTCGGCACATCGTAGCGGGGGATGGGCGAAGGATCCATAATGTACCGGCCTGCCACCATAACCGGATAACGGGCGCCGATGGTAATCTCTTTCCACCTAACAATATTCTCATAAAGGAAGACCCAGATTTTTGCATAGTCCATTTCCGCGTGCATTCTCCTCGTCTCTCTTTCCTCGGGTTCCACTATGCGCAAAGGATCAGGATAAGGAACCTGAAAAACCAGTATCTGCTCATCCCGCATCTCTTCTTCCGGCACTCTGTGCCGGGTTTGAACGATACTCGCTTTTAACGTATCCGAAGTTATGGCAATCCCCGAGACGGCCTGGATAAACCTTTGAATATTTACCGCATTAACACTATCGTCACAGCCCTGGTCAATAACTTTTAAAATATCTTCCGGACCGATTAAAGCCATGGTTATCTGCAGTCCTCCGGTGCCCCAGCCCCGGGCAATAGGAAGTTCTCTTGAGCCAAAAGGAACCTGGTATCCCGGGATACTTACCGCTTTTAAAAGCTTACGCCGGATTTCCCGCTTGGCATACTCATCAATAAAGGCAAAATTATAGTCTCTAACCGTTTCGGACATTATTACCTCCTGCCGCCATAAAACTTTTATCTTTCCGGATTTTTCGCAGTCTGTCCAAATCCGATTGAAAGGTTACATAATGCGGTAATTTCCAGTGAGCGGTAAATCCGCTGGATTCAATACTGTCGATATGGCAGATAACAAACTCCTGATCCTCGGCCGGATGTTTTGGTTCATCCACCCGCATGGTAATATCAAGCATGGCCATGGAAATAGCCTTTCTCTCATTATGTCCAAAAACCAAACCATAGCCCAAAGTAAACCGGGGCGGCTCCTGGCCGCTTGACGCCGGCTGGCCGGCAATGACCTCCGCTTCCGTGACTAAAATTTCTCCCACTTTAACGGTTTGGCCGGTAAGCGGATGTTTGATATTCAAGGGAATATAGCCAACCCGTAGTTCCGCCAAAGTAGGATGGGTATCCCCATAACCGCGCATACTGCTATAGGCAATGGCCATCATGCCGCCTTCCTCGCCTCGCGCCATAGCCTGCAAAGCGCCGGAACGGGGAAGCGGAAATACCAAAGCCCGCCTGGTTATATCATAAGGCTCCTCTTTATTTGTCCCAACCGGCATGGGAAGAAGCCCTTCCTTTCTAAGCAGATTAATCACTTTGGGAATCCGGGGCACAGGTTCACCCGCGTTAATATTTGAAAAGCGCCCGGGCGTCTTCTCTTTTCCCTTAAGTAAGTCAAACCTTAAAAGCCTCTGAATATAGTCCCGGGTGGGGCCTAATATCTGGCCCCCGGGAATATCCTTAAAAGCGCTGGAAATGCGCCGTAAAATAAACATCCTTTCCGTATCTGCCGGTTCAGAGTAACTAATTCGCGGAAGCGTAGACCGGTAAGCGCGCAAAAGCAAAGATGCTTCAATCGCATCTCCTTCGGCCTGTTTCAAGGCTAAGGCCGCTAACTTGGGAGCATATAAAGACCCCTCGCTCATTACCTTATCGCAGGCCAGGCGAAACTGCCCGGCTATGGAGATTACCCGCAAAGGCGGAGATTCGCCTTTTAACCGGAAATATTCCAGTAATTTTTCGGCCTTAAGAATGGCTTCCCGGCCGCCTTTGGCTGCCACATATCCCATATCTAAGCTTCCTTAACTTCCACTATTTTTGTGGAACGCGGAAGGGCGCAAAAGCCCTCCTGGTTGTCGGTAAACACGAAATCCGCTCCTAAAGGAAATTCCTTATTGATTTCCATTATTTTTAAAATTTCCCGCTTGTCCAACCCCCGCAAGGCCAAACTCCTTTTCCCCTTGATCCCCGGACCCGCTAAAGTTAAATTCACGGCCCCCACGCCCGATAAGCTTTCACTAATTTCCTCCGCGCTATAAACTATGGTGGCCCCTTGGTCCGGATACTCTAAACTTCCTTTTTTTATGCGGTTAACCGGGGGTAATTCGTCCCGGGCTAAAATGAAATCAGCCGACTCCAGGTTCTTTAATCCGCATCCGGTATTTAAAATCAGATATTGTTCTATTTTTTCTCCTTGCTTTTTATCTCCGGCAACAACCGCAAATCCCACCTCCAGATCAAGTAAAGCCAGGAGTACTCCGGCCGACATTTTATTCATGCCGGGAGGCGGCGTAATTTGCAAATCAGTAATCTTAGCTATCTTCCCGGGATGCGCAAAAGCATCCAATAGCAAGCGGAATATTTTCTGTGAATCAAATATCATATCAAACCCGGTCTCTTTCATCTTTTAAGCCATCGCCTCAAAATTTACTGTGGTGGATTTTATTTTCGCGTATTCTTTGGCTCTCTCTTTTTCATAATATTTCTTTTCCTGATTCAGCATTTTAGTTATCCTTTCTCTAAGGGGGTGTTCTATCCGGCAGGCGGCATCCAGAATCGCTCCGGCTAAAGCCTTCTTTGTATCATCCCCCAAAACCTGGGAATACCCCGGCGCGCCATTGATTTCCACCTCAGCTTCGCTGGTCAATACTTCTCCCAAATTAAAAACCTCGCCGGCCACGGTATCTTTTACCCGCAGCATAACCAGGGCCGTATTCCGCTTTAACTCCCTTACTTTAAAATGTTTACGAACTTCTGCGGCTAACAGCACCAGGGGGTCTTTGCGGGACGCGGCGATAATTTCAAACCTTTCTTCTCCGGTCATATTACCTTCTTCCTTATTTTAGAACACCAAATGTCAATAATGCTGACCATAACAACTATTATGATAAGGATGGTGCACACCTCTTGCGACTTAAAAGACCTCATGGCTTCCCAGAGTAAAAATCCTATCCCGCCCGCTCCGCAAAGGCCAATAATTGTAGATGAGCGCAGGCTTACTTCAAACCGGTAAAGAATATTAGAAACCCAGAGCGGCATAATTTGAGGCAAAACCGCGAAAGCTATTACCTGAAGTTTATTCGCTCCGGTGGAAGTTATTGCTTCCACCTGGCCCGGGTCAATACTTTCCACGATCTCTGATATTAATTTGCCCAGCACTCCGGTAGTATGCACCGCAATCGCCAGTACCCCGGCAAAAGGGCCTAAACCCACGGCACAAACAAATATAAGCGCAAAAATAAACTCATTGACGGCCCGCAATAAATCCAGAAATCTCCTGACTATCTGATGGATGATTACATTTCCTACAATATTTCTGGCAGCCAGTAGCCCTAAAGGCAGGGAAAGGATAGCGGCGATGACTGTCCCCCAGACCGCAATATGCAAACAAACCAGGCTTTCCTTAAGATACAAACCCACGCGGCTGAAATCCGGAGGAAAATAGTCTTTTAAATAGATAAAGATATTTTTTGTCCCCCCCAACAGGCTGACGAGACTCATTTCCGAGCCTCGCCAGGACCAAATGAGAACCGCGGCCACGATTATAATCGGCAGCAGACTTCTGGATTTTTCTTGCTTGGGGATCAGGTTCTCCGGCATGAATGCTTTTACTTCCTCTTCCTTAATTTGTCTTTTACCTTTTTCATCGCTCTAATGCTGTCGTAGTCGCTGTCCGTGGTTTCAACAAATCCTTTAAGTTGAAGTTTCTTTAAACCTTCGGGGTCTTTAAAAGCCAGAAGAGTTTTTTGAAGTTTCAAAACAAAACTATACGGCAAGCTTCCTCTGGCCACCAGGGGGGAACCGGGGATGATATCCGATTTCCAGATAATATTGAAATCATCATTGGATATCTTTCCGGCTTCTACTTCCCTGGCCAAATCCAGATCATTAGTAGAAGCGGCATCTATTTTTCCCATTTTCACGGATAAAATGCTGGCCTCATGGGATCCCGAAAAAACCACCCGCTTAAAATATTTTTCGGGAATAATTTTCGCTTCTTTCAGAAAATAGGTCATGGGCACCAGATACCCGGATGTGGAATTGGGGTCATTGAAGGCATAGGTTTTTCCTTTGATATCCTTCAGGCTCTTTAATCCGCTTCCCCGCTTGGTAATAATCACTCCATAGTACCCGGTAGATCCATCCATCTTCTGCTCGCGGGCAATGGCCCATCCATCCGCCCTGGCATGCGCGTCAGTATAGGATTTGGGGCCAAGATAAGCGGCCTCGATTTTATTGAACCGCATGGCCTCAATAATCCCGGCATAATCAGAAGCCGTATAGGGTTTGATTTTTATGTTTAAACTCTTTTCAATGTGATTAAAAAGCGGCTGCCAGCGGTCGGTTATTTGGGTGCCGGATTCCGTGGGAATAAGTCCGAATTTCAAAACCTCGGGCTCCTGGCCTGCAAAAACCGAAGTACTTACAGCCGCCAATGCCGCTGAACACAAAATACCGATTACTATTTTTTTAAAATTTTTCATTCCCATTTTTTTCATAATCCGTTTTCCCTCCGTTGATTAATATTTTCCATCCTGCCTGATAAAGCATTCATTAATCAGTATCTGTTGCGGAAAGCCTTTTTTAACGAATTTCCTGTGTTTTGTCATTCCGAGCGCAGCGAGGAATCTCCACGAGAATGTCGAATTTAAAAGAACTTTTGGAGATTTCTCGGCCTGTCCGGCCCGTCCTGGATGATTTAGTCCAGGGTTTCGCCTCGAAATGACAAGTTTGGGGCACTTTACTTCCGCAACAAAAACTAATTATTACACTTACCCTCTTTCTCTTCTTGGCCATCACCTCCTATTTGCCAACGGGCATAAGCAATCTTTCCGGCTTTTAATACCCAAACTTGTTTGGCTTTATCCGACACCGGGATTTTATCTCCATTAACCACCGTGGTTTCTTCCTCGTAATAAATGGTTTTAAAATATTCCTCCAATAGCTCCGGGCTGCCGTCAAAAACCAGCTTGCCCTTGGTCAGGCCAATGATGCGGTCGGCATATTCTCTGGCTAATTCCACTACATGGAGATTAACTACCACGATTATTTTCTCTTCCTGGTTTATCTTTTTAAGTAAATCCATAATCACCCTGGCGGTACGCGGATCAAGGCTGGCCATAGGCTCATCGGCTAAAATAACCTGGGGCCGCTGCGCCAGAACCCGGGCAATGGCTACTCTTTGTTGTTGACCGCCGCTCAAGGTGTCGGCTCGCTTGTCAGCCTGCGCTTTTAGTCCAACCCGGTCCAGGCACTCCAAGGCAAATTCAATATCTTCTCTGGAAAAAGAATAAAAAAGACTGCGCGCGGTGGAAGTATCGCCCAATCTTCCGGACAAAACATTTTGTAGTACAGAAAGCCTCTTTACCAGATTGAAGTGCTGAAAAACCATGCCTATTTGGCGCTTCATCTGGTGTAACTTTTTTCCGTTCAGAGAAGTAATTTCCTCTCCCTTTAAATAAATTCTCCCCCGGGTTGGCTCAATGAGCCGGTTAATACATCGCAAAAGTGTGGATTTCCCCGCACCGCTCGGGCCCAGGATAACCACAAACTCGCCGGCGTTAACCTCTATATTTACTTCATCCAGGGCTTTGATTCCATCACCATAAGTCTTACTTACTTCTTGTAGCCGCAGCATTTTCAAGTCCTATCCCTGGTTTTTAATTTTCCTCCGCGTAAATGCCTTGCGAGGGTCACAATATAAATTGTCAGGGATCGACTTTCCATGTTCCCTGTTTCTTCAATATCATTGCCATCCTACATTTCCATAATTAGGATTTGGTTAGGTAAATACTAGAATTGTGTAAAATTTTTATTGAACTTGTAATTCCCCGTAGCTTGCGGTCCTGCCGGTCCTAGGAGCCTGTCGAACTTAACAGCAAAAAACATTTTTTTCAGGTTTCCCCCTTTGAAAAAGGGGGATTAAGGGGGATTTTGCAAATAGTAAATCATGTTGTCAGCCGTGCAAATTGCGATACATCAGGCACCAGGTCAGAAGTTGGGCCCGGCGCTCGTCTTCTAACCATGAAAGGAACGTCTCCGGTTTTTCTCTGCTGCGCTCCCTGGGATTTTCAGTTGCAGGGCGCGTTTCCGGCCCGGCCGGCCGGCAGCAACGCAACGGTCGGCCTCTGGGATAAATATCTGTTCTGGCCCGCAATTTCTCCAAATCCGGGCAATCTATAACCGGCATGGTGTTTTCCTCCTTTTATTATTTTTGCAAAGTATAGCAGAACTCAGGTTAGGTTTTTATGATGAGAAAGTTAGAATTGGATACTATTTCAGGGGTATAATTGATTAGATTTATAGACCTAGGGGAAGGTCAAACCGCGCCCTACTGCATTATAAATATCCGCCGCGCTTGGCGGTTTCCATCCCGGCCTGTTTCAAGGCCTCCATTTTTTGATTATACGTATAGATAACATCATGCTTGGTCAGCAAACCTCTGAGCTCGCCATGCTCGTTTTTCAGCACCGGCAGTTCATCCATGCCGTATTGCGAAAACATCGTAATCGCCTGGTGCAGATTCTCATGCGGAGTAATAAAGGGGAAGTCGATCTTGGCCACGTCCGCGGCGATTACCAGGTTGAGATCCAAGTTGCCTTCAAAAAGCACCTCGCGCAAATCATCAAAGTAAATCATGCCGGTCACCAGGTTTTCCTGGTCAACCACGGGCACGGAATTCTGCTTGCGTCCGCTCATGAGTTTCAGCATTTCCGCGAGGGGGGTCATGGCTCTTATGCTGATTGGCCGGCTCTCCATAACCTTGGTGTCCCGCAAGGAAAGCCCGGCCAAGAGGTCAATAATGAAATCCCCGCGATGGGCGGGCGAATCAATTGTGCTTAAAGCCTGCTTTTCATACAGGCTGAAATGCCGGGTGAAAAGTACGGCAATGGTTGATACCAGCATCATGGGAACTAACAGCCCATAATCTCCCGTCATTTCCGAAACCATAATCAGGCTGGCGATCGGCACCTTGGCGACCCCGGCAAAAAAGCCGCCCATGCCCACTATGACCATGGCGGTGGGATCGGGAACGAAATTCGGCGGTAAAATATCTGCGAGCAACATGCCGGTGGCTCCTCCCAGCATGGCTCCTATGAACAAAGAAGGACCGAAGACACCGCCCGATCCGCCGGAGCTGATGGTAAATGAGGTAGCGAATATTTTACCCGCGACCAAAAGAAACATGAGCGAAATGGCCAGCTTGTGTTCCATAGCCTGCTGAATAAACTGGTACCCACCGCCCCATACCTGCGGCAGCGCCAGCACCAACAGACCCAGCAGGAGACCGCCTAAAGCCGGCTTGGACCAGGCCGGGATAGGCAGCGGCTTGAAAAACCGGTCCCGCATCCCATAAAATAATTTAATATAAACAATTCCAGCCAGCACGCAAAGCAAGCCCAGCACGGTGTAGGCGAGCAGCTCCTCGGCGCGCTCGAACCGCAAGGGCGGAAGATTAAAAAGCCGCTCCTGCCCCACCAGCCGGGTATATAATGAATAAGCAGTCAGGGAGGCAATGACGCTGGGAATCAGGGCCTCGGTTTCCAATTCGTGATTGCGGTAAAGCACCTCAGTGGTAAAAATCGCGCCTCCCAAGGGAGCCTGGAAAATTGCGGATATGCCCGCGGCCGCGCCTGCCAAAACCATAAGACGCCTGTCCTTTACCGAGACTTTAAGCAGCTTCCCCAGCAAAGATCCAAAACCCGCGCCAATCTGGGCAATGGGCCCTTCACGGCCGGCCGAGCCGCCGGTTCCTATGATAGCCGCCGAGGCCAGGGTCTTAATAATTGGTACGCGGACCCTGATGTGGCCGCGATTATGATGAAAACTGTGAATGACTGCATCAGTTCCATGCCCTTCGGCCTCGGGCGCGCCAAAATACACCAACAGCCCTGAAATCACTCCTCCGATCACCGGAATTGAAGGTACCAGCCACCATCCGGGGGCCTTTATCAAGGGCATAAAATGTCCGGGAAGATGCGCGGCCTGCGGAACCAGATTGTAAAACAAGCCTTCGGTAAAAACACTCTGGGAGAAATTCAAACACAGCATAAAAATCCAGGCTCCCAGGCCTCCTACCAGGCCGATTAATATCCCATAAAAAATCCATTTGCCTATAATATTAATCTCTATTTTCTGCATGGCGTTCCGGAATTTTATAAAAATATGGTTAATCATCGCTTTGCTCTCACTATTTTCATTTTTGGTAATCCAGATGCGCCTAACGCGTCTAGGCAAGTTGGTCACGCTTAATTTAACAGCTTAATTTTGCACCAAAACACAGAATTGTTTGAATTAAGCCGCCATAGTATTGGCTAGGAGCCTGAGCAATTAGTCGGTTTTTTAGGTTGTCATTCCCGAATGCTCGTATCGGAAATCCAGAAAAGCATTATTTTATAAACATTGAAAAAATTCTGGATTCCGGCTTTAAGCATACCGGAATGACAAAACACACTAAATGCTCAGCCTCCTAGGGAACATGGTGGACTTCCCCCATCTCCCCTAATTTTCCCGCTTGGCCGATTACACAAAGTGTTTTTGTATGTCCAAAACCGTGACATAAATAATCATGCCAAAAAGCAGCACCAGCCCGGCCAGGGTAACTGGAATTTGCCAACGCGGCACGCCGGGATGAATTTTTTCCAAAAGGTACAACATAATTTTACCGCCATCCAGACCGGGAATCGGCAATAAATTTAGCACCGCTAAATTGAGACTTATAACAATAGAAAACAACAAAGCTTTTCCCATATCCGCGGCAATAAAATCCGCGCCTTGCGAAACAATCCCTACCACGCCGCTGAGTTGACCGGGGTGCGTAAACAAAAGCGGCAGGGACATGATAATGTGATTAAACTGAAGCATCGTTTGGGACCAGGGATGAATAAAGAGCCCGGCAAAAGTCATTCCTTCCTGGATAAAATTCACAATGCTAAAAAGCAGGACGGGTAATATCAGGTTAGCCAGCGGACCCCCGAGCGCAAATACCATGCGGCGGTGTATCGGTATTTTAAAATATTCGGTTTCAGATGCCAGGGCCGGCAATACATACCCGCCTAAAGGAATCCAGGAAATCCTAAATTCCGTCTCCCCGATTTTTCTCGACAGAAGTTTGGGGCCAAACCCGATTGAAAAAACAGCTATGGGTATTTTCATGGCTCGTCCGGCGATTAAATGTCCAATTTCATGCACTAATATCAAAATACCGATAATGCAAATAATTACTAGGTAGTGCATACTGCCTCCTTACGACGCTCACACCCAACGCCTCAAATTATATTTTTCTTCTCATATTTTGGTAGGGAACCGGCATGCCTGTTCCCTGCGATTTCATTATGACCGTTCCCTACCTTTATGGGCCAGAGCGTAAACCTCGGCCCGGGGCACACCTCTCTCCCGGGCCGCTCGAGCCACGGCCTGGTTGAGGGTCAGCCCCTCGGCTTGCAAATTGCTCAGATGCTCATCTATACTCTCCGGTATTTTTAGCTGGGATCCACCGCTTCCGGTGATTACCAGGGTGTACTCTCCGCGGGCCGGCTTCTCCCGGACCCTTGCGATGAGTTCGGACAATCGGCCCTCTAAAAACTCTTCATGGATTTTTGTCAGCTCGCGGCATAAAACCATTGTCCGGTCTCCCCATACATCCAGAAAATCCTCCAGAGTTTCTAACAGACGGTGGGGAGCGGTAAAAAATACCTGGGTTTCTTCCCGGTTTTTCAGGGCTTCCAGTCTTCGCTTTCGAGCCGCTGATTTATTCTCTAAAAAACCGTGAAAAGTAAAAACTTCGGTGGGAAGTCCCGCGCCCATCAGCGCGGCCAGTACCGCCGAGGGTCCGGGAATGACTTCCACCGCTACCCCTTTACTCCTGGCTTCTGTGATCACCCGCAATCCGGGATCCGATATCCCCGGAGTTCCCGCATCCGTAACCAGGGCTATGGTCCGGCCTTGGAGCATCAGCCGTACTAGTTCCGCGGCCTTGCTCTGCTCCCGGTCTTTGTAATAGCTCGTGAGGGGACGGGAAATTTCATAGCGGGTAAGAAGTTTCCGGGTTCTCCGGGTGTCTTCCGCGGCGATTAAGTCTGCCTCTCGCAATCGTTGCAGCGCGCGCAGAGTGATATCTTCCAGATTCCCGATCGGCGTAGCCACCAGGCATAATTTGCCTGCTTTAGGCGCAGCCGTATCAGTCCCGGGCAATGGCCGGGGCGGCTTCATGGCTTAGGTTGGCGCTTAAGATAGCGGCGGGTTTCGTCCAGCATGCCTCGGATTTTTTCCAGTTCACCCGGTTCCAGACCACCCTCTTGAATAACCTCCCGGAGAACGCGCAGAACAAAATTAAGATTTCCGCCGGCCCGGGGAGCTAACTGCTTCTGCCCGGCAAGCGCTTCGATCTCCTTTAAAATAGTTCTTAGTTGCTGCGTCTCCTCAAAGCTGAAATTAGCCCGGTGTTGTTCAAGCTCCGTACTTACCATACGGCTGGTGGAAAGCAGGCCTAATTTAATGAAGCGGTCTTTATTAATCTGAACATAGATTACCAGCGCGACAATCAGCAGTGTAAAAAAAACCGCGACCCCTATCAGCCATGCCAGCCACCCCCGGCGCTTTTGCGGCCGGCCGCCCGGAAATTGCTCTTTCCGAACCTGCCGCTCCAGCTTCTTTTTCTGCTTCCGGCCCATATTAAATCCCTCCTACTTGACTTTTGCATTCCAGCTTTTCGGCACGTACGTTGCGACCGCCTCGGCCACAGGCGGCATCTGCCGTTTAGCCGCCGTATCCCTTAACCGCCGGTATATCCATCCCAATTTCTCTCTATCCGCGCCCAAGGCATGCACATAAGAAAGCGCCAACCGGATATCCACTATTTGATAAAGATAATAATCCGCTTCTTCCCAATCCAGGTCTGCCGGCTTTGGCACCGGCAACATATCAGCCAAATGAGTCTGCTTGGCCTTTTCCAGTATATCCTTGGGTACGTTCAAAGCCTTGGCCAACTCCAGCACCTGGCTCCGGTAAAGATCACCCAACAGGTTAAAATCATAAGCCAGATCACCGTATAATACTCCCTGACCCAAAAGCCTCTCGGTCTTATTCAAGCTGCCCGCCACCCGGGCCTCCTTGGTCTCGGCGAAATCATAAAGGTTGGCCATGCGCTCCCGGGCGGTAAATTTTATTCTTCGCGTCTCCGACACCACACCGCGTCCGGCTAAAGCCTTCTCCACCGGCTGACGGATATCTCGTATCTCCAAATAACATCTCAGGCATCTGGCAGCCAAAACCGCGCGGCTGCGTTCCATGGTATTCTGGTCGGATTGGATAAAATAAGCCAGATGCACATGTTTGCTCCCCATCGCCTCGGTTAATAAACCCGCAACCACCGAGGAATTTAATTCCCCGTCCAGTCTTAAGACCACGTTTTTCGTACCGGAATGCTCCATCTGTTCCCTGACATACTGCACCAGGCTTTTCCGGGACTGAGCGGTATCCAGCCCCGGAAACTTTAATTCTCGCATTCCTTCTCCCGAAGGATGGATTTTCAGCCTGGCTATAGTATCCGGCATATTGTCGGATGATATATCCTCTTTCATGGCTTTATCCTGATCCCCGGCCCCGCTCTCCGCTGCTGCGTCCGGCCTCGCAGCTTTCTCTTCCAAGGTTGCGGCCGGTTGGCTTTTCGTCCCCCGGCGGGGATAACGCCTGGCATACCGCGATCGCTTTTTCCTCGCTTCAGGCTGGGTTGCCTGAGGTTCTTCGGCGGCCGGACTGTTGGAATCTTCCGCTGGCTTTAAATTTTCATCATGCATAATCTCTCCTGATTACAATTTTTTTCACCTCGGCATATAGTTTTCACACACGTGAATATTTCCCGCCGTTTTTCCAATTCCTCGAAGCTTTAAGTATCCCTCCACGTGGGTAGGGGCGTTTAATTAAACGCCCCTACAACTTCTGGATTTACTACGGCGAAGCGTTAATATCCCAGGTTGGCCAGGGATTCCAGGTTTCTTCGGGCCGTTTCGTTCTTAGGATCCAACTTCAACGCCAAAACCCATTCCTGACGGGCCCGCTGGTAGCGCCCCTGCTTGAAAAAGGCGGTTCCCCAATTATTGTGGGTAACCGGAAGCCCGGGATCCAGACTGGCGGACTGCTCAAAAGCGGCTATCGCCTGATCCACCCTGTTGGCCTTAAGATAAGCGCTGCCCAGATTGTTATAAGCCTTGGCATCACGCGGATCCAGCCGCAGCACTTGCTGGAACTCATTAATAGCTTGGTCAAATTTACCCTGTTTATAGTAAACCAAACCCAGGGAACGGTGCCCCTCGGCATCCTTGGGACGCTCCCGGGTCATTTGCTGATATTGATCCGCCGCCTTTTCATCTTCACCCTGATCGCTGTAAAGTTTGGCCAGCTGCTCCCGCGCCTTGAAATGCTCCGGCATCAGCTTGAGCGTTTTCTGCCAACTCTCATAAGCATCGCTGACTTTTCCGGACTCCCGGTATTTTCGGCCGCGCTCATAATAAACCTCTGCCAACCGGCGAATTATTTTATTATCTTGGGGCGCCAGTTTATGAGCTTGTTTCCATGCCTGCCTGCCTTCATCCCGCAAACCTTTAGCCATAAGCACTTCTGCCAGTCCGGCTTGAACATCCGCGCGCGACGGTTCGGCCTGCGCGGCTTGGTAATAGGCTGCAATGGCCTCATCCAGCCGGCCGGCGGACTGCAGTTCCCTGGCATTTTTATAATGACCGCCTAAAGTAGCGCATCCCGCCGTCCCGACAACCATCCCCAGTATGATAATAATCATAATACGCCGGCTCATCATAATATCCTCCGAAAAACGGCAGCTATTTTTCTTTCTACGGTAGCAAATCCTTATGCGCTTGTCAAGCCGGAGCCCCCTGGGAGCCTGAGCATTTAGTTGCTCAGGCTCCAGAGCATTTGAGAGTAAATAGTAGAAATTAGATAAAACATCCAAATGCGGTCTACTTTCTACTATCTACTCTCAAAAAACCGACTAAATGCTCAAACTCTGCCAGAATCGCCAGAAAAGAGGAGCGGTCTTCGCAGACATTGACCCGGCGTTTGATTTCCGCCGCGCCCGGCAGCCCGTGTAAATACCAGGCCGTATGCTTCCGCATCTCAAGCCGGGCCCGCTTCTCTCCCTTCAACGCTTCCAGGCCGGCATAATGTTCACGTATAATTCTGATTTTTTCCTCCCACTCCGGTTCCGGGCTTTTCCGGCCTAATTTTAAAAATTCATTTATCTCCCGGAAAATCCAGGGCCGGCCCATGGCGCCCCTGCCTACCATAACCCCGGCGCACCCGGTTTCTTCCAGCATGCGGGCGGCATCCTCGCCCGTACGCACATCTCCGTTTCCGATTACGGGAATACTGACCCGGCGCACTACCTCTGAAATAATGTTCCAATCCGCCCGGCCCTCGAATCTCTGGCTGCGCGTCCGGGCGTGAACCGTAATTGCCGCGGCCCCGGCATCTTCGACCCGCTGGGCGATTTCCACGGCATTTACCCGGTCCTGCTCCCAACCGGCACGAATTTTTACGGTTACCGGCCGCGGAGATTTCCGTACACAGGCGGCCACAATGGCCTGCAAGCGTCCGGGTTCTTTCAGCATAGCGGCTCCGCCGCCATGCCGGACTACCTTGGGAACCGGGCAGCCGAAATTAAGATCTACCAGATCCCCTCCTGCTTCGACAATTTTCAAGCCGGCCTCGGCCATAACCTCTGGATCGGCTCCGAAAAGCTGAAACGCCACAGGATGTTCATCAGGATGGGTGGCCAAAAGTTCAAGCGTATTCGGTTGGTTGCGCATCAGGCCGTGGCAGCTTATCATCTCAGAACTTACCAGAGCTGCTCCGAATTTCCGGCAAAGCAAGCGGAAGGGCAGATTTCCTATACCGGCCATAGGCGCCAGAATCACCCGGCCGTCCAATCTCAATTCGTTGATCTGCATTATAAGTCCTTACCCGGGCCTCTCCCGAATTCCTTAAAAATCCGTTTGTTCTTTACACTACACTCTACAGGTTGCTACAGCGTTATTTTAAAGGACTCTCTCTAAAAGCACAAATAAAAACCCTAAAATCGAGCAGGACAGGCGGGAATCCAGAGGCTTTGATTTTAAAGGAATTAATTGTAGGGACGGGTTTAAAACCCGCCCTTACGGGAATATAAATATCATGCGGATATTACAAAACGCACTAATTGCTTAAGTTCCTAGTTAAAAAAGCATTTACAAAATTCTAATATAATTATATAATATCTATGGAAATATGGTTTGTATAATATTACAAAAAATATATAATATTACGATAAAATTAGTTTGCATTCAATTCCTTGGGGGGGAAATGATAAAATATTTATTCTTCCTAAGTTTTATTTTCTTATATATTTTTATTAATCCTCTTATTGCACGCGGAGATTGGGTGCAGGATAATGGGAGTCTGAATGTGGATAAGAACAGAGATGCTCAATGTCCTAATATTGCTATTTTCAATGGTACCCCCTATGTGACCTGGTGGGAACCTAATCCTATTTGGTATCAAAGCTTTGTCAAGCATTATAATGGTAGCAACTGGGTACAGGATGGTGGAAGCCTGAATGAGACTACGAGCCTAAGTTCAAATTATCCTCGGATCGCTATTTCTAATGGTACGCCGTATGTGACTTTTCAGGAATATAATGGATCTCAATGGCAAATCTATGTCAAGCATTATAATGGGAGCAATTGGGTACTGGATGGTGGGAGTCTGAATGTGAATACGGGTTCAAACGCCTATTGGCCTCACATTGCGATTTATAATGGTACACCATATGTGAACTGGCTCGAAGAAGATAGCTCTTTAATTTTTCAACTTTATGTCAAACATTATAATGGTAGTACCTGGGTACAAGACGGTGGGAGTTTGAACCTAAATACAAGCATAAATGCGGGTTGGCATGAGATTGCCATTTCCAATGGCACGCCGTATGTGTCCTGGCAAGAATCCAATGGTACTTGTGAACAAATCTATGTCAAACATTATAATGGTAGCTGGGTCCAGGATGGTGGGAGTCTGAATGTGAATACGAGCCAAGCAACACTCTTTCCTTCAATTGCATGTTCAGGTGAAACTCCATATGTTACCTGGCAGGAATGGAATGGCACAGTCTATCAAATCTATGTCAAGCATTATAATGGTAGCTGGGTCCAGGATGGTGGGAGTCTGAATGTCGATACGAACCAACATGCCCGTCATCCCAATATTGCTATATATAACGGTACGCCATATTTGACATGGTATGAAGAGATAGTTGGTACAAGAAATATCTTTGTCAAATATTATAATGGAAGCAATTGGGTCCAGTTAGGTAGCGGGAGTTTGAACGTGAATATGGCCAGAGAAGGAACCATGCCTTGGATTGCATGTTCAGACGGCACGCCGTATGTGTCCTGGCAAGAATCCGATGGCACTCGTGAACAAATCTATGTCAAACACTATACTCCACTGACTGCTACACCGACCGGCACGCCCACATATACCCCAACCGCGACCCCTACTTCCACCAACACTCCGACCAGCACCTTTACTTT
>CBDUZI010000051.1:0-20417 GCA_965371665.1 uncultured bacterium | reverse complement strand
TTGAAGTAATCCAACAGGGTGTCCTTTATAAAATCCCCCTTAATCCCCCTTTTTTAAAAGGGGGAAACTGCTGTCATTATATCATAAGTCAACAACAAAGTCCGACAGGCTCCTAGGAGCTTGAGCATTTAGTGCGTTTTGTCATTCCGGCATGCTTTAAGCCGGAATCCAGGAATTCTTCAATGCTTATAAAATAATGCTTTTCTGGATTCCCAATAAGAGTATTCGGGAATGACACCCTAAAAAACCGACCAAATGCTCAAACTCCTAGGTCTATTGATATTATCGGCCTTGAGAAATGTTTTCATTAATCAAAAGATGTGTCAAGTGAGGTTCGTGGGAAACCTGCGGCCTCCTGCTCCCTTTTGCATCTCTCTCCGGTTATAGCATGTTCAGCGGATCCACATCCAAAACCAGTTTACTTCCCGAGGGGGGAATTAAACCCTTTAACGCTCCCAAAACCCGCGAACGGGAAACATGGGAGGCACTCTTGATTAAAATCTGAAATCGGGTCTCGCGTGCCACGCGTTCCCGGGGAGAAGGCGCAGGTCCTAAAATCGTGTCCTGCGGCCCGGCCGCCCGTTTTAGCCGCGCCGCAGCCTTTTGCGCCAGGTTCCAGGCCGCCTCCGGGTTCCGGCTCCGGCAGATTACGCTCGCCAAGCGCGCGTACGGCGGATAATTTAAAAGCCGGCGCTGTTCAATCTCGCGTTGGAAAAAGTCCGGATAATTTTGGCTTTGGGCCAGGATCATCACCGGGTGATCGGCATTCATAGTCTGGATCAAAACCAGACCCGGACGGCCTCCGCGTCCCGCCCTGCCTGCCGCCTGGACTACTATTTGATAAGTCCTTTCCTCGGCCCGAAAATCCGGCAAGTGCAGGGCCGTGTCCGCGGAGATAATCCCCACCAGGGTTACGTGGGGAAAATCCATGCCCTTGGCGACCATCTGGGTTCCCACCAAAATATCCGTCCGGCCTTGTCCGAAACATTCCAGGGTTTTTTCCAATTCGCCCCTTTTTTTTACTGCATCCTGGTCCAATCGCAGGATTCGGGCCGAGGGAAAATAACTCCGCAATTCTTCCTCCACGCGCTGGGTTCCGGCTCCGGATAAGCGCAGGCAGGCCGCGCCGCATTGGGGACAAGCCGGACCGGGCAACGACGTGCGTCCACATAAATGGCAATGCAATTTGTCATCAGCCCGGTGATATACCAGGCTGACACTGCAATCCGGACAGGTTGTTACCCGGCGGCATTCCGGACACATTACCAGGGGTGCGAATCCGCGCCGGTTTAAAAAAAGAATACTCTGTTCTCCGGCTGCCAACCGCTTTTCCAACTCATGCAGGAGTTGCCGGGAGAAAAGCGGCGGCCCTTTCCGCGGACTAATCTCGCGCGACATGTCCACTATTCGAATCTCCGGCATTTTTTTATTATCCACGCGTTCGGGTAAACTAAGCAGGGTATAGCGTTCCCTCTGGGCATTGAAATATGATTCTATGGCCGGCGTGGCTGATCCCAGTACCAGAACCGCTCCCAGGGCCCGCGCCCTCACAGCCGCCAGATCCCGCGCCTGATAACGCGGAACCTCTTCCTGTTTGTATGAACTTTCATACTCCTCATCCACAACTATCAGACCTAATTTTTTAACCGGCGCAAAAACCGCTGAACGCGCTCCCAAAACCACCCGGGCTTCCCCTTGGTGAATGCGAGACCAGGCCTCGGCCCGTTCTTTGCCGGAAAGACCGGAATGGAGCACAGCGGCCCGGGGTCCAAAACGGGCCGTAATCCTGCCACGAATATGCGTAGTTAAGGCAATCTCAGGAACCAGCATAATCGCATCCCGTCCCTGCTCCAGGGTATGGGCCATGGCTTGTAAATAAACCTCGGTCTTGCCGCTGCCGGTCACGCCATGTAAAAGAAAAGCGGCATAGCGGTCTTTATCCAGGGCTGTCCCAATACATTCCCGGGCCGTAGTTTGATGGGGGTTTAAAACCGGCGGATGGTCCGTTGGCACGTAATGGTTTTCGCTTCCCGGCTGCCGGCTGGTCCCGGGTAATTTCATCTCCACGTTTACCAGTCCGCGGCTATGCAGCTCATTCAGTACCCGGGCTGCGCCGGCCCGGAAATTCCGCAGCAGTTCACGCCGCGGCAGCGCTCCTAGGGAAAGCCGCTCCATAATCCGGCGGGCGGTTCCCCGCGGCAAAACCGCCTGCCCGGCTAATTCCGTCCGGCTGATCATTTCCCGCCCCACCGGTTTATAAGCAGCCGGCAGCATGGCCCCGAGGGCTTCCCCCCAGGAACAATAATAATATTCCGCCATCCACTTGCCGAGGTCCAGCAATTCCCCGTTCAAGGCCGGTTCTTGATCCAGGATTTCAATAATTGCTTTCAGATTGCGAATTTCCCGGGGCAAGCGGTCAATGATATCAACCACCACTCCGGTTAAAACCCGCCGTCCCAAGGGCGCGGCCACGCGCATACCCTTTTCCACATGCTCGCCATCGGGTATCCGGTAGGTCAAGGGTTTTAACCCGGGTATTGCAAAAGCTACTTCCGCAAACATATTCTCTCCTGGAAAAGGGCTGGGGGAACCTGTCACTTACGGGCCGAGTAATTATCCGGTTGCATATTATTACAATCTGCCATAAAATCAATCCATATTATTCGCCCCGGGCGAGAAAACGAGAGGAGAAACCCCATGAAAAAAATCATACTTACCCTGCTCATCTTCGTATTGTCGCTCCCCGGTCTGACATACGCCTATGGGGATTACATTAATTCGGTTGGCCGGCGCTACTGTGCTTACGGGAATCTCGGATACAACATGTACTCCCTGAATGATGTAAACGAGCTTCTGGATCTAAGCAACGCCTTTTTTGTCTTAGCCGGAGGAACGCCTACTCCGAAAATCGCGGGCGGATTTAATTTCACACTGGGCGCGGCATACGGAATTTCGGATTATGCGATTGTAGGCTTCGAATACGGAGGCCTTACGGCGCAAACCGAGAACGAGCCGCTCCCCGGGGTTACCCAGGCGGTAAATATTCCGGCCGGCGAGATCGGTTTTTTTTTAAAGCTGGCCCTGCCGCTGCAAAATATTTTTTTACTTACCGCGGGAGCGGGAATGTATAACTTGTCGCTGCTGGATGGAATTTACGAGGTGGAAGATCCGGTTGCATATTTTTCCGATACTTTTAGCGGTTCGACCCTGGCCTATAAAGTCATGGGCGGCGGCGAGGTCTTTTTCAACGAGCAGTTCTCTCTGAGCGCGGATATCGGATACCGGATCGCTAAAATCACCGAGGTCACCGACGCTTCCGAAAGCGTAATCTGGACTAATCCGGATGGTTCAAATTTCACCATTGACTTTAGCGGCTTTTTCTGGCAGGCGGGCATAAAATTCTATTTTGATTTGCATCTGTAAAATTCCGGCCAGCCCCCTGGCGGGGCATAATTGTAGGGGCGGGTTTAAAACCCGCCCCTACAATTAATTCCTTTAAAAGCAAACCCTCTGGATTCCCAATAAGATCATTCGGGAATGACAATTTAAAAATTAAACTAAATGCTCAACTCCCAGTATTCATTCCTAAAGTAATTCCGGCCTTACGGTAACGTAACGATAATCGTGGATGTATACGTTCCCGTCGCACAGGAATACGTAACCGTAATAGAGAGCATCGCTCCGGACTGATAAACAAATGACGGCCAGGAAAGGATCAAGGTATTGGTAAATATCTGGGCAATTTGCTGATAAATGGCCGCTAATTGCGCAGAATCCGGCGCCTCGTAATATTGCCCGTTGGTCTGGGTGGCAATTGTCTGCAAAGATGCAGAATCAGCATACCCCAAGCCTATCGTATAGATGGGAATCCCGTTGCTCTGAGCATATCCCACGATATCGCTCTGCGTATGTGTGCTGGCGTTTTCATAGCCATCCGTAAAAGCCACCACGGCCCGCTGTCCGCTTTCCAGGGCCGTATCCGTAAGCCCCATATATATGGCATCATAGAGAGCTGTTGACCCGCTGGCGCTGGTGGTTCCGGTAATGGCTGTTATGAGCAGGCTTTTGGTTGCAGTGTAAGCCTGTTCCCGGTATACATAAGATCCGAATTTGATAATCTCTCCGCGATCGGCGGCCTGCATATTATTAACAAAAATCGTGGCCGCGTTTTCCATATTGCTAATATTCAGACTGCCCATGGAGCCGGAATAATCCAGCACCAGCGAAGAGGAGATGCTCTGGCCGGAACCGCCGGCCGTAGTTACAGTGATCGAACCCGAGGGAATCAGCGCACCATTATACGTCACCTGAAAATTTTGCCCGGTAAAGTAACTGGCTGTGATGGGATTCCCGTTCTGGTCCTGAACCGATAAATATACTCCCTGGCTGGTGGCTTGCGAAGATACCGCAGTGATGGCGGTAGTGCTGGCATCGCCTGTGTTAATCGTTACAACACCGTCGTCATCGTGATTTCCCCCAATGTAATGGGGATCTGTCGGATTTTTAAAACATCCGGCCAGGGCCCAGGTTAAGGCTGCCACGGCCATCAGGGAAAACAATCCTCGGATATAATTCTTTTTCATAGCTTCCTCCTTGAGTTTCATCAACTACTCCACCCTATCCTTTTTTCCGCTCCTGCCAAAATTCAAAAAGTGATCGAGCTGCCCACCAGTAATTTAATCGCGGTTTCCGGCGCCGGGGCCGGAGAAGGCGGCCAGCCGATTCCGTCGCGGCTGGGCATGTAGATGGCCGCTTGCTGATAAAAAGCCACGTTTTCGGACAGGCGGAAAATAACCCATTCATTAAACTCCGGTCCCAGTGCTTCCCCCTCGTCGTCAGTGTTCGAATAGAACCAGAGACCGGCTCCCGGGTGAAATTTTCCGATATCGAAATCAGCGGTCACGCCGAAAGCGAACAACCCGGTGTAATTACGGATTTTTCCGCTCGCCAAATGCCCGTCCAGAAAAGTATAGGGTCCGGCGCCATTCTCGATTTTGGAAAATAATCCCGGGCCGGCGCCCACCAGCGCATTGGTACTGACAAAACCGGTCTTGGTATTAACCGTAGGATCAGGATCTCCGGTGGTATAAACTATATGTCCGCCTATAGTAAAACCAAAATCTGGAGATTGCATGGAATATTCACCATCTATTTTGGTTCCCAGGCCCATGGCGTCAATGGACTGATCGCCCAGATCGCGCGCCATGCCGAATTGAACGCCCAGTTGCGCGCCCAACCCCAGGTTGGCGGTTGCGCCCACCGGCATATCCATCTTATATTTTCCGCCCACTAAAATCAAGGCATTGGTTTTATCCTCGACTGACGTAAGCGTGGTAACCGTAACCGGTTCAGTCCCGACCAGCAAATAGCCCCTAAGCGCCATGGCGGAACCCAGGTCAAAAGTAGGCACGAAACCAATTAGCCCGTCCATTGTCCCATTAGTGGCCGCAGCCCAAGGCAGCAGCAATTGCGTTTTAGCCAGGAAGAAAAGCAAATCAATGCTTCCCAGATCAAACCCCAGGCTAATGGCGTCATTTTGAAAGCCCAAGAGCAGGTCTTCCTTATCTCCGAAAACCTGGCGGCCGATTTTCACATAAAAACTGTTTTGCGCAAACTTGGCATATAATTCGTTAACCTTGAGGATGGGATAAGTCACATTGGCATATCCGGGCTTCTCAATATCCACAAACAGCCCGACCTTTTTCTGCGAAAATACGTTAGCCAATACCATGCGGTATGTCGGATAGAAATACCAAACCGAGCTCTCCCCGAAATTCCGATTGGCCAAGTTGAATATTTTGGCGTCAATAATCCCGTTATATTCCAATCCCGGCTTCATCTGCTTAATCGTTTCCACGGGCGCCAAATTTTTCGGCTCCGGTTCTACCAGGTGTTCGGCCGCGACTATGCTCGTCCCCATCAACAACATAATCAATGTCCCTGCTGCAATTTTTTTCATTTGCTTCTCCTTCTCCCTTCAGTTTTTTCGCCGGCATTTACCGGCCCACTCTCTAATTTTAAAACTTATTATATTTACCATAACCTGCTTCCAGGTCAAGCATTATTTGGTTTCTGCTGCGGAAAAGCGGGTTGAGCTCGTCATACCGGCGGAAGAAACTGTGTCATAATAGTTTTTTAAGGTTGTCATCCCGGACTTGATCCGGGATCCAGGACACATACTGCTTATATTACAATGATTTCCTGGATCCCGGCCTGTCCTGCCCGTCCTGGATGGTTTAGTCCAGGGCTTTCGCCGGAATGACAAAACGCACTAAATGCTCATGCTTCTAGCTGGTAAAATTCTTCTTTGCCTTGGGAATAGCACTCCGGAGGTGATTACCGCCAACTGGGAACTACATTATCATAATAGCTGCAGGTAAGATTGCGTGCGTACTTGCCGTCCGCATCGGCCACAAAAATATTCCAGGCGTTTTGCCAACGCGCCACGTATGCGATCCTGGTGCCGTCGGGAGAAAAAATAGGATCATCCTTATCCAAGGCATCGTCCGTAATGCGGTAGTATTTTTTCCAGTCCAGATCGTAAATATAAAGCTGGCGGGTTTTACGGTCCAGCGTGTTGGAACAAAAAACTATTTTGTTGCCGGCCGGTGAAAAAACCGGATCCCCACGGTAGGAAAGTTCATCCGTTTCAATAAGCACTCTGCTTTTCATTCTCTCGAGATCCATAATAAACACTTCATTACGGTTGTTCATGGTTGATTCGAACGAGATCCGGCAGCCGTCAGGTGCAAACCCATATCCATGGCTGTCACCGAAAGACTTATTGGTAATCTGACGGGCCTGGCTGCCATCCGCATTCATTAAGCCCAATTCGAAGGAACCCTTGGTATTAAAAGTATAGAGCAGTTGACTTCCATCCGGACTCCAAAAGGGATTGGATTTATCCTGCGGGCCAGTCGTCAGCCGGCGCACGGCCCGGGTATCCATGTCCAACACGTATATTTGATAAGTGCCGGAACGATTGGAAGCAAAAGCGATGCGTTGGCCGTCATAAGAAAAATGGGGATCCCGGTCAAAAAAATCGGATTCCAGCAATCGCTCTGCTTTTTTACCATTGGCGTCCATCATGTAAATCTGATAATGACGTCCATCAGCCCGGTTGGATGTAAAAGCAATTTTGCGAAGAATGCCGCCTCCGGCCGGAGTAGGCACGGGAATGGGCGTAACCGCCAAAACCGGAGGAAATGTGGGCTCCCCGGAAATATTGAGCGCTCTCGGTTCGGCCGCCAGTCTAATCATTGACAAGGGAACCTGGGACGACACAGGCCTTGGCATAACCGACTGTCTCGAAGATGAGGGTATGGGACGGTAGGTAAAAAAGCAAATCAGCAACAATACTATACACGAAAAAAGTGTAAGCGCTTTGAGCACTGCACTATTATCTTCTAATAAAAATAAATTTTTAAGCTGCATTCTCAAAACCAACACCCCCTCTCCAAAAGGTCTTCTGTTTTTCATCTGAATAATACATTTTCTTTAAAGAAATGTCAATATTTAAACAGAGATTGGCGATGATATTTTTTGTTGATAATTAAGGGGTTATCTATAACTCTTAAAGTTTATGTTTAGGTGGTCTCGGTTAGAGATATGCCTCCCCACGAAAAACCCTTCCCACAACCATTACTTAAAATAAAAAACCGCTGTCTCTTTGGGAAACAGCGGTTCTAAAAGCTGGTTGCGGGGGCTGGACTTGAACCAGCAACCTTTGGGTTATGAGCCCAACGAGCTACCATTGCTCCACCCCGCGACATATCATTTTAAAATTTTAAAAATGCTTTTTATCACACTTACCATGGCTTGTCCAGGAAAATAAAAAATTGTCCTGGTGCCGGGGGCCGGGCTCGAACCGGCACGAACCTTTCGGCTCAGCGGATTTTAAGTCCGCTGCGTCTGCCTATTCCGCCACCCCGGCAAAATTATTCCGGTTATGACAATCCCGGCAATATCCGGAATCGTCGCTTAGCCGGATCATGTCGGCAACCAATTGTCCCACCGGATTGTTGCCCGTAGCCAAGTAATGCGCATAGTGAGCATGCAAGCATTTGATGCCTTTTATATCCGCCACCCCGCCTATCCCCAACCGCTCTAAATTCTTTAAAACTTTTTTTTCGCTTTTTCGGACGCGGTTCAAGGTTGAAGATTCCACCAACGAACGCCGGATAAAAATATATTCCTGGTGGGCATCCCGCATATTCCGGGCCAGCATAAAATTATTAGTAATGTGGTGTTGTATGCGTTGTATATTGCCTTGATCCTCTATCCGGCCGATTCGCTGTACCGCCTTAGGACAGGTCAGCCAAAAAACCGTGGGGAAAATATCTGCCGGGGGTTTTTTTCGGCTGAGCGGATGATTAATTATCACTTTCGGACACTGCTTTTTACACCGCCGCGCTACGCCATAAAGATTTCGCGGCTCCCGCCGGATTTGCCATCCAATAATCCTGCGATCCTGCGCTGTGATAGCTTCTGCCTTCATGTCCCATCAATACTTCAGATTTTTTTGGATATACCACGCCGGCCGGCAGAACGTCAAGCGTTATTCCTTCTGCTCTTCCACTGCTTGGGCCGGCGAAACGAAACGATATATAATTTCGTCCGGACGAAGCATGCCTAAATCTTCCCGGGCGATGTCTTCCACTGCCCCGGGATTCTGCCGCAAGTTTTTAATCCGCTGCTCCAGTTTTCGATTCTCAACTATAGACTCCTCCACCCGGGAGGAGAGATGTTCCTGCTCCCGATAGAGGGCCAAAAGTTTAAATAAGCTCTTTTTTCCAACCAGGAGCATCAGCAAGACCGCCAGCAGACCTGCCCCCAAAAGTAATCCTTGCCAGACGCGTCCGGTTCCCGGCACCTTTAAAACATTATGCTGCTTACTGTAATGCCAGCGAAATTTTCCCCGCACGACGCCTCCTGTATAAAAAAAACCACTCTCAGTTTAAAACCTGAAAGTGGCCAGTTAAAAAAAAGAGGAAATATCCAACCTACCAGGCTCCTAGGTTAATCCCTGCTCCAGTTTGGGAATAGCTTTTTTAACTTCCAGCCGGCCGCGTCCAAGATTGCCGTCCAGATTAAGGGCAATAGCGACAAAAAAATCATTGCCAATAGTCATCATAATCATCGTGGCTTTTTCCGTGGTAATCATAATCTCCCCGGTTTTTCCCAGGCCAAAACTTTCCGAGGCTTTTTTGGCATTTTTAATGATGGTTGCGTATTCCGCACCCACATCACTGATATCAAATGTCCCTTTCAGCGAAACCTGATCAATCACTATGCCATCCGTGCCCAATAAGCCGGCGCCGATAGCCCCCTCTACATTGCTGATAATTCCATTGAGAATGGCTTTAAAATCCATATTCTCTCCTGCACCGGTTCTTTTTCACTTAATTATCGAATTTCTTTGACTATCTCATTAATAGCCAAACGCATTTTTCCGATATTAATATTATTATCCGCCAGCATGAGTAAAATTCGGTCTTTCACCTTATTGAAAACAATCTGGCCTTTTTCCCCGGTAATTAAAATTTGACGAATATCCTTACCGTAATTTATGGCATTAACGGATTTTTCAGTATTTTTAAAAATTAAAAACACTATCTTGGCGACTTCCTTCTGGTCTATCTTGGTCTTAAGCAGACTAGCCAGGACGTTCGCCTGAGAATCCATTAGCATACCACCTAAAACACCCTCGGTTTGCACTAATTTTTTCAAAGCGTTTAATATCTTATCCCCGCCGCCCGGACCCGGCGGCGCCTTTTTTACTCCTTCCGGCTTTGGCGCCGCAGCTTGACCAGACTCGCGTTTTACAGCCGCCGGGGAGACGGCCGGGGGGGAAGCTTTAAGTACCGGTTTGGCTGCCGGCGGAGGCGCCGCTTTGGGCGCCGCTTTGGGCGCGCCTTTCGGCTTTTCGGGAATCCCGGCTTCCTTCATAACAGACAGTATATCGTCCGAAGTAATTTTATCATTATCACGATCACGGTAAAATGCCGACGGTTCCGGCGCTATGGACTCCGCTTTTATCTGTCTGGTAACGACTTGGGCCTTCCTGATTTCAATATCCTTGAGCCTTTGCCGGACGACCATATTCTCAGGATCAGCTTCCAGAATCAACCGATAAATTTTTAAAGCATTTTCAATATCACCCTGCTTACTCAACTCCTCCGCTTTTGATATATCCTCTTTCTTATTGGAGGCTTCCGGTTCCGGCCGCGTTTGCGCCCCAGCATCCTTCCGGGGCCGGGAATTATCCTGCCGCGCCAACTCTAAGGCTTGATTCAGTTTTTGTTGGACATTGTCGTCTTCCGGGTTAAGCGATAGCACTTTTTGGTACGCTTCGATCGCATTGGCGAATTGTTCCTGCTGCATATAAAGCTGGCCCAGTAAAGTATGGGCCATAATATTGTTGGTGTCAGAAGAGGCCATTTTACGAAATTCGGCCGCCGCCTCCTCGAACATCGCTTTTTCCATATATGCCCGGCCTAAAACCATGCGTGCGCTCATATAAGCAGGATGAAGTTGCAGCCCTTTAAGACAGGTTTCAATAGCTTCATCCTGCATGCCACTTTTTCGGTAGGCCTCTGCTAAAGGTACGAAAACCAGCGATTCAGGATTATTGAGCAATTTTTTATTATATTCTTCAATTTCCGAAAGTCTGGAATCACCCTTAGCCATGAATATCTTTCTATCCTCCTGCTCCTCCAAGAACCGCCTTAAGTACTCGTTGTACTGAAAAATACCCTATTTTTTTGAAGATTTTAGCATGCCCAATATTGGGTGTCAATATAAAATTATTATCGCCCGCTTTAACTTTTTTATCAGTTTGCATAATCCGCCAAATCGCGTTTACCGGCTCGCCCCGGCCCCTCACCGGCAAACCGGCCTGGCGTAAAATCCTTTCCTGACGGTCAACCGTCTCCTGCCGGCAGACCCCGGTTTCCAGAGCCAACCGGGCCGCCGCGGCCATTCCCACGCTGATGGCCTCGCCATGCAAATAGCCGCGGTATTTATGAAAAGTTTCCAAGGCATGCCCCAAAGTATGGCCGTAATTTAAAATCGCCCTTAATCCTTGCTCGGTCTCATCTTTTTCAACAATGCGGGCTTTAAGGGCGCAGCTGCGCGCTATCATCCAGCTGAGACTATGCAGGTCCAGCCTTAATATTTTCGGCAAGGCTTTCTCCAAGTCCCGAAAAAATCCGGCATCTGCAATAATCGCCGATTTTATGACTTCTGCCAATCCGACCCGGAACTGCCGGCGGGAAAGGCTTTGGAGCACGCCGGGATCGCTCACTACTAAACGCGGCTGAAGAAAAGCGCCCATAAGATTTTTGCCTCGGGGATGATTCACCGCTACCTTCCCGCCCACCGAGGAATCCACCTGGGCCAGCAGGGAAGTCGGAACCTGTATATACTCAATCCCCCGCATATAGGTGGCCGCCACAAAACCGGCCAGGTCTCCGATCACTCCGCCGCCTAAGGCCACGATAAACGCGGTCCGGTCCGCATGCCGGTCAATCATACGGCCAATAATCCTCTCAGCCTGGGCCAGGCTTTTAGTGGTCTCGCCTTCGGGCACCAGGATTTTATGGACGTGAAAACCGGAGCTGCGAAGGGAATTTTCGGCTGTTTGGCCATAAAGACGATTAATCCGGGCATGGGTAATCAGGCAGGCTGTCTTTCCCCTGACCCGCGGTCTTGCCAAGCTTCCCAGCAATTTCAGATTTCCGGGTTCAACCCTGATGGGATAATCACGTGCATCCCCGAAGCGCACCCATACCGTAGACATATATGCTTTCCTTTCTTTCTAGGAGCCTGAGCAATTAGTCTGATAATCGGTTGTTTTGCTGTCATACCGGCGAAAGCCGGTATCCAGCGGCATTGTTTTTAAAGCTTTTTATGGATTCCCGATAAAAACATTCGGGAATGACAACCTAAAAACCGACTAAATGCTCAAGCTCCTAGCCATGGCCGGCTTTTAGTGGCATACTGCCAGCGCCAAATAGACCTTATTGTGAAAATAACAAATTCAAGCAACCCAATCCAGGCGCTAAGTTTCAAAGTGCCCGTCATTCCGGCATAATTTTAGCCGGAATCCAGCGACTTTGTAAATAAAATTAGGCTTGGACCCCGGTTTTCATCGCGGTGACGCTGCGCCATCAAACCGGATCATCAATCCAAATCTCTGACAGATACAACTTGCCTGTATTCCACATTTTTAAATTCATTAAAATGAGCTGCCCCGCATTTTATTTTCTGTTTTTCACTAATCCTTAATTCCTGGCCGGCCGATTTTGTTTCCGCTACAAAATAGACCGTTTTTTCATTCTTTTTAATTAATGCCCAATCCGGATTATAATCTCCGATAGGCGTTTTAATCCTGAACCAGAAAGGCAGCTTGAAATAGAACTCTATATCGTCTCTCGCTTCGCACTCTTCTGCAAAATTATACTCCACATTTGAGTCGAGTGGAACAAGGTTGCGGTAAATTGTTTTATCCTTTTTGGAAATATTAAACGTTAACTCATTTATATGAATTTCATAATCTTCGAAAAGACGCATTTCATACGCTTTATTTCCAATCTTTTCGTATTTTATGCCGTCCATCATTAATTCGGTCAGTACATCTCTTATTGCCAATACCGCATTATCCAGAAAAAACTGCGGATTGATCAACGCGTCGGAAATCCTCCCCGATGCTTTTAAAATTTCTAATAGTGTGTTACGGGTTAGTTCGGTTCTTTCTTCCAGATAAAACAATACATCGGGCATGCTGAATACTCCGTCTAAAGAGGTCGTATAAGAAGCCCTGGTTTCCGCAACAATGCCGTAATTGTCAAATTCAAGCGCTGTTTTAGTGGTTTTTATCGCGGCTTTTTTGGTAGCCGGCATTTGGGCCACCGCCTTTGAGGCTTTTTTTATCAAATCCCGGGTTTCGTATTCCACCCGATAGGTCGTCCGGATTTTGATTTTATCCCATATCTCCTTGAATTTTTCATCCAGTTCAAAACCCTTGCGGTATTTAACAGCTGCTCTTTCCTGCCGGTTTTTAATCCTGCCCTTAAAGGAAACCCCGCATTCTTCCTCAATCTCGGTCTGCAACTGTCTGGCAAAATCTTCATAGGATTCATTGGCTATTACGGTAAGCCGGTTGATATTTGTATCCTGTACCCTCATCCCGTCCTGATTGACGGCCAGCCGCAGGCCCCGGCCTATCTCCTGGCGCTTTTTCAGTTCCGATTGAGTCTCGTTTAAGGTGCAAATCTGAAAAACATTGGGGTTGTCCCAGCCCTCGCGCAGGGCGGAATGACTGAATATAAAGCGCAGCGGTTCACTGATATCAAGGAGCTGTTCCTTGTTTTTCATTATTAATTTAAAAGTATCGTCATCAGCCTGGGTATCGCCCCGGGTATCTTTCCATTTGCCTTTTTTGTCCTGCGAAAAATATCCGTTATGGACATCTTCCGCGTCAAACGGCAGCAGCCCTTTATACGCGGATTTCGCGGAGACTTCCCGATAGGACTCTTCAAACCATTTCGCGAACTTTCCTTTTCCGGAATAACCGTCTTCGGTATATGCTCTATAGTTGGCAACCCTGTCAATAAAGAAAAGCGAAAGAACTTTGAGTCCTTTACTTTGAAGCTTTCTTTCTTTTAAAAAGTGTTCCTCGAGTGTTCTTTTGATCTGGACTTTCATCACCTCATCGGAAAGCCCTCCAAAAGTATCGCCTTTAAAAATAGCTTCGCCGTTCGAGAGTTCAACGCAGTTTTCCGGCACGTCAATTCCATTTACAATGTAACCGTTTTTATATATCTCCCGCTTATTGGACAGTTCATATAAATCGTCCCCGACCTTTGCGGTAACGCTCTTTCTTTTTACACCGTCTTTGGTGTTAACATCTATTTTAATTTTCGCCGAGGTGCGGGTTTTAGCGGCTATGGCTTTTTCCAGACAAATATACGCCTTATTAAAATTATTTTCCGCCACTATGGAATCTACTTCAATTTGTTTAACCAATCCCAAATCATAAGCCTGTACCGGGTCGAGGCTGTAAACCAGGTTGTATCGGTTGGTATGTGTCGCCGAATAGCGGAGTGTGCAAACAGGATTAAGGCTATTAATCGCCTTTTTCCGGATTTCGGTTTCCATGTTCTGCGGTTCATCCACAATCACAATCGGAGTCGTTATCTGAATAAATTCTATTGGCTTTTTGCCGGTCAATTTGTCATTAGGTTTATTGATGATGTTTTCATCTTTTGCGAACGAATCAATATTTATCACCAGAATTTGAATTGCATTGCTGACGGCAAAGTTTCTTAAACCGGATACCCGCTTCGAATCATAAACCTCAAAGTTAACGGGCGTCTTATCGTAAAGATTCTGAAAATGCTCAAAAGTGATTTCAAGATTTTTTAAAACACCTTCCCGAATAGCGATCGAGGGAACAACAATGACAAACTTCCTGAACCCGTATTTTTTATACAGTTCATAAATAGTGCGCAGATAGACATAGGTTTTGCCTGTGCCGGTCTCCATTTCCACGGAAAAATGCATACCGTCTAATTTATCAGAAACACTTAACTCATTCTTCTTTTGTATTTCCTGAATATTGTTTAGAATCTGTTCATTACTAATTTCAATTCTATTCCCAACAGCACCATCTTCCAGAAAATTCTCCTCATATTGTAATGAAAAACTGAAATCACCCTGATATAACGGTTGACCTTCAAATATGTCGATAATAGCGTTTATAGCATCATGCTGAAATGGCTGATTAGGGTCAAAATGAAGTTTCATTTCTTTTTCCTACCTTTGGGAGAAGAGATCAATGTCGATTCCAAAGCCTTTCTTTCTTGCCGCAACTCGGCGCTCAACATTTTTTCCGAAGGCAGGTACAATTTATATTTGGAAGCAAAAAGACGTTTATTTTCACGAAGCACTGAATACCTTGCCACAGCGGCGTTCTTCTCAGAGCAAAGCACGATACCAATGGTTGGATTATCGCCAACGACTCTATGTTTTTCCTCAAACATTCTGACATACATATCCATCTGCCCGATATCCTGATGTGTCAATTTTCCGGTTTTTAAATCAATAAGGACAAAACACTTCAAAAGATAATTATAAAAAACAAGATCAATATAATACTGTTCATCCTCAGCAGATATTCTTTTTTGACGTGCAACGAAGCTAAAACCCTTTCCCAGTTCAAGCAAAAATTCTTGCAATTTATCGATCAATGCCTGCTCCAGCTCTGATTCGCGATAGGAACTCCGGTCTGCCAAATCAAGAAACTCCAGAACATACGGATCTTTTAGTATATTTTCAGGCTTGAGCTTCCCGGCCTTTTGATCCGCTTCCCGCCGAACAGGTGCTTTACTTTTGCTGGCCAGCAAACGCTCATAGTAAAATGAATTAATTTGTCGTTCCAATGCCCTGGTGCTCCATCCGCAATCAGCGGATTCATTCATATACCACTCCCTTGCCCCTGAATTTTCCACCCGCAACAATAGTTTATAATGAGTCCACGACAATTCTCGCCGCAGTGCGGCGAGAATTTGTTGTTTCCCTGCAATTTTCGTTCCGCTTCTTCTCAGTGTTGATTTCTTGCCGGATTGGTGCCGCAGTGTGGCGCTTTTTGGAAAAAGAAGATAAAACTGACGCATCCGCATAAGATTACTGGGATCAAATCCTTTTCCGAATTCCTTACTTAACTTTTTCGACAACGCTTCGATTAACTTTTGACCGTATTCAGCACGCCTTTTACCTGCTTGCTCTTCTTCAATAATATTTTTCCCTATATGCCAGTAGGCTTGAACCATAGCCACATTCACCGTATAAGATATCTGTTCCCTGGCTTGTAGCAGTATATTGCGAATTGAATTATAAAAATCTTTTTTCAAACTATTCGTTTTCACGTCTATACCACCTTAAACTCTATTATCGCGTCTTTCATCTGTAATGCGGTATTGGTTTTCAACCGGTCGTTGTTATTAAACAGCCGGTCAAGGGTAATTACCTTCTGCGGATTTTCGGCAATAACGCCCTTGATAATATCTTTATCGATTTTTTCCAGAATCAAGACAATTTCGCCCTCATTTACACGATAATATCCGTTTTTGTCCTCAATCTTCGCGGTTAAGGAAACGCCGGATTTTATGAGTAATTCGTATAATATGTTTTCGGTTTTGGCATTTTCATCCACCGGGTCGGTATGGAATTCAAGCTGCTTAACCAGTTCATCTTCTGTTTCAATCTTTGTCCGCCAGATTTTAAAGTTGGATTCCTGCAGTTTAAAGACCTTAAAGCCTAAATCCTGTTTTTCTTTATTACCGTCCAAATCCAGCTTGCTTTCCTGTTCTTCTTTGATTTTCTTGATTACCCGGCGGATACGTTCCTTGCCGATGTCGGCAATGGTTTTGTAACCGGCCTTAAAGGCCTCGCTGTTTTCGCCACATTTTTCAGGGAGCTGAACGCAGATATATTTTCGGTTGCCACCGTCTTCCTTGTTGAGATCGAGAACAGCATGGGCTGTTGTGCAGGAACCGGAAAAGAAGTCGAGAATGATATCTTTATTTTGACAACAACCTCTGGTAAAATGTTTAATTAAGGAAGGTGGCTTTGGGTATTCTAATGGCGAGTCTTCCGGTTGAAATAATTTCGCTAAAGAATCAGAGCCTTCTTGTGTACTGAATTCATTAAAATAAATACTCCTAATCGCCTTGCCCTCATATTCTGCTTTAAATTTTTTAAACCGCGGAATATTTTTACCATTAATATAGACACGTGATTGGTCAAAAATCTTTTTAATAGAATCTTTAGTATATGACCAACGTCTTATAAATCGTGACACATTTTTCTTTTCGTCATAATCTTCCCAAGAAACAGAATCATTTTTAAGGCACTCTCGTAATGCAACTTCATGACTTAGATATGGGAAAGAACATATAAGTTTTCTACCTTTTTCATCAATTTCATCTAATTTATTTTCTTGATTATCTAAATGAATTTCAATTAGATACAGCTGATTGGGATTTCTATTTTTAGAAGGTGCTGTTATAGCACAACTTTCCCACGGGCCTCTATCGTCATTATCCGGGTTTTTAAAGTTGCCATCCTCTTCATTAATTATTCTCCATTTTGGCAAATCGGGAATGTTTCTACCATAAATCAAAACATACTCATGTTCATCAAATACATAATTAATCCCACTGCCTGCACCGGTCTTTTTCTTCCATACTATATTGGCAATGAAATTCTCCTCCCCAAACACCTCATTCATCAACAGCCTGAGATTATGCACTTCATTATCATCAATACTTACAAATATCACTCCATCGTCCCTCAATAAATTTCTTGCCAGAAAAAGCCGAGGATACATCATAGAAAGCCAGTTGGAATGGTAGTGCCCGCTGTCTTTGCTGTTTTTGCGAAACAGCCCTTCGCGGGTCAGGTATCCGGTTTCGTCCTTATCGCCGATACGGCTTAGATATTCTTCTTTGGTTTCAGAGAATTTATCCGGATAGATAAAATTGTCATTGCCCGTATTATAGGGTGGGTCAATGTATATCATCTTGATTTTGCCAAAATATGACTTTTGCAAAACCTTTAAGACTTCAAGGTTTTCTCCCTCAATAAAGATGTTTTCCGTATCATCAAAATTAATTGATTCCTCTTTATCGGGCACCAACGTTGCTGTAGTAGGAGACTGCAATACCCTGAACGCATCCGCCTTGCCCGCCCAATTAAGCACATACCGCTCATTTTTGAATTCAATGTCTCCGCCTAAAGCAGCTTTCAGTTTTTCCCAGTCAATTTTGTTTTCAGCAAAGGCTTCAGGGAGGATTTCCTTGAGTTTCCGTAATTTTTCTTCTGCTATGTTTAGCGATTTTCCATCCATGTTTTAGCCCTCAGTTTTTTCTTTCATCCGATATTCTTGTTTATTTTTTCTGCGCAGGCTAAAGCCTGCGGCTGCCGCACCACTTTACCTTACATGGACAAAATATGATATTGGAAACTCGCAAAAGTCTAAACAGGGTGATTGATTATAAATCCAGTATCCGTTGGCGTCAACCAAGAGCTGAGCCCTCTGCCGGCTGATCAGACGTTAGGCGCCTGAGCAATTAGTGCGTTTTGTCATTCCGGCATGCTTTTAGCCGGAATCCAGTGACTTTTAATTCCTTTAAAATCAAAACCTCTGGATTCCCGATAAGTGCATTCGGGAATGACAACCAAAAAAACCGACTAAATGCTCAGACTCCTAGACAGGACAAGCTACTGCTCAGCCGGGTCTTCCGGCGGCGCGCCGGACCAGGTTCTTTGGGCGCGAATACGCCGTTTCTGCTCTGCGATTTCCTCTGCCAGTTCAGGCGCTTGTTCCAAGACCTTCTCAAATGCCTGGTCCGCTGCTTTATCTTTTCCAGCCCATAAATAGGCAATGCCCAGATTAAAGTGTCTCAGGTGATCATTCGGGGCCAGTTTCACGGCCGCCTGGCAAATCTCAACTGCCTGGGAGTACTTTTGGTTGAGCGTCAGGGCCCGCATGTATAGATTCATTAATTCAAGTTCATTCGGCGCCAGCCGATAAGCTTGTTCTATCACAGGCAAAGCTTCGCGGTATTGCCGGACTTTCAACATGGTATTCCCCAGGGCAAAGAGAATCGCTTTATCGTTCGGCGCATATTTTCGGGCCAAGGCGAACTCCCGCAGGGCTCGCGGGTACATTTCAAGCTTAAAAAGCAGGCCGCCGAAATTTTTATGCGCCGTGGACTGACGGCTATTATGCGCTTGGGCTGAGACCATATCCACGTTAGACAACAACGCGAAACAGCCGAGCAAGACGAGGGGCATGGCCAGCCGGAACCAGCGGCGTTCCCGGATCCGCCGGACTATTTCCACTATGGCCGCGGCGCCAAAAATGAAAAACGCCGGCAGGACTACATACCGGTATTCCGAGGAAACCATCAGGCCTATATTAGTGATAAAGCCGACCAGTACCAGGCCGTAAAGCGGCAGAAGTTCTCGCCATTGGCGCCGGAGCAAGACCATGCCCAACAGGGCAAAAGGACATAATACGCCAAACGCCAGCCAGGGCAGACGTAAAAACGGTATTAATTCACGAAAGGAATTATAATTTATACTGGTAGTTATTTCATAATGATTCAAGAAAAGCAGAAATTTGTCCCAGAGCAACTGCTGCCAATGCTTGAGGTCCTGCCGTATTTCCTTCAGGGTTTTTTGAAACCAATAACTATTGGATGCACGGTAGCTCAGGGTGCGGCCCGTTTGTTGCTGGGCCTCCCGCTTAAAATCCTCCACGATAGTTCCGGCCGAACGCCCCAGGTCTCCCAAGGGAACATGAAACCCTGTTGCGCGCAGGGAATTCCCGAGATAGAAATTTATCCCTCCGGTGCTCACGGTTATAATCGGTTCCTGCACTACAATAATATTCCGGACTGTAACCGGTATAACCATGAGAACTACGCCGAGCGCCAGTCCGGCCACCGGCCGGATTAAGCCAGGGAGATTCCGCCGTCCGCCCAACGCGAAGTAAAGCCAGATCGTTAAAACCAATAAAAGCAAGCCTGCATTCGGCCGGGTAATTATGGAAAGCCCCAGCATTAAACCTGGCAGAAGCCAGGCGGTCCACGCTTCGCGGCCCAGGGCCCGATAAATTGTGAGCAATAAAATTAAATGCAGGAAGTTAATTAAGGTTACCGTCAGCAGGGTTCCCTCGTGGAAAAGCGAAACTCCGTAAACGGCGGCTGCCAGTCCGGCGATCATTCCGGCGACCGGGGTAAGCACCCGGCGTCCCAGTAAGTAGATTAGTCCGCAATTTAAAACTCCCATCAGCAATTGGAGGACCGCCGCCGCTTCCGGATGCGGTCCTCCGAGGCGATAGACCAGACCCAGCCAATACGCATAGAGCGGACTCTGGATGAAAACTTCGGTTCCCAGGAGTTCTCCCCCAGCTATGCGCCGGGCCCATTCATGGAAATTCGAGGAATCAATAATGGGGTGGGTGAACCATATTTCCTGATACACATTAAAAAAATAGGCCAGCCGCACGGTCAGGCTTACAATTAATACTACTCCCAGCATAATACCATCCGCACGCTTAAACCCTCCGGGCACGGACGGGCTCCATCTTTTACTGTTCATCACATCACCCTATATCTGCGGCCAGGCCGCTGCTAAATTCCAGGAGTCTGTCGGACTTAGGCACAAAAGCGGATTTTAAGCACTCTTCCCCCTTTGAAAAAGGGGGATTGAGGGGGATTTTGCATATGAAAGCGGGCGTTTTATTGATTAAATCCCCCCTGCCCCCTTTACAAAAGGGGGAGAATGACTAAAGTCCGACAGACTCCTAGGAGCCTGTCGGACTTAACAACAAAAGGCAGTTTTTC
>CBDUZI010000050.1:0-20643 GCA_965371665.1 uncultured bacterium | reverse complement strand
CCTGCCCCCTTTACAAAAGGGGGAGAATGACTTAAGTCCGACAGGATTCTAGGAGCTTGTCGGACTTTGTTGTTGACTTATGATATAATGACAGCAGTTTCCCCCTTTTTAAAAAGGGGGATGAAGGGGGATTTTGTATATGAAAGCGGGCGTTTTATTAATTAAATCCCTCCTGCCCCCTTTACAAAAGGGGGAGAATGACTTAAGTCCGACAGGATTCTAGGTTCTCTGGTGATGTAAAAACAGCATGAATATAAAAAAACCGGTCGAGGTAACTAAGCGTGTTTCAGTGGCAAGTTAAATTTGAGCGACGGGATTGGGCCTTGATGTTCTGGACCGCCTTTACTCAGGCAGCCATGGCCTGGTTTATGGCTGCCGGAGGCATGGTATATGCGCCCATTCCCATGTTTACAGCCGCTGTAGTGGCAGGATTTTTGTTTAAAAGCCGGCCCGGACACGCCGCCTTGGCTGGTTTTCTGGCAGGATTGGCCGGTGGAACGTTGGCGGAATGGGCTTTTCATGCGGTTCGAGTTCAAAAGCAGTTTATGAACTGGTCGCAATTAAGCGGGAGCGAGCAGTTTTGGTTATCCATGGCGGAAATGTTATTATATGCGGCTTTTTTAAGCTTTTTCGCGGCTTTTGTAAGCTGGGGAACGCACCGGGAAAAAAGAACCGAGGAGAAGAAGGAGCAGCAGCAGGGTTATGAGATGGGTTTCGATCCTATGGAATCTGCTCCGGAAGAGATTCCGAATGTGGAGTTACCCTTATTTAAAGATGAATCCGAAAATTAAAATCCCCCTCAATCCCCCTTTTCCAAAGGGGGAAGCACTTGGACTTCCTTCAAGGTTTCTAATACGCTTTGCAGTTGCGCAATGTTTGTTTTCAGCTTTACCTGCCACTTGGAATATTGCTGGTGTTTTTTAAGCTGGGCGGGGTCGATTTGCGCAAGCCGGGCTTTGAGATAATTCTCCAGGCTTTGCCACTGCCCGGCTTTGTGTCGCAGGGTTTGAATGCGCCGGTTTAGCAGTTCGGGTGTTTGGGCGGCTGTTGCCCTAAGAGTGAAGGTTTCCCAGGCTGGTTCTCGAAGCAATATGGGGATACGCCAGGTATCAGTCCGATCCCAAAGCATGATTTGCTCCGGGCTGATAGTTTTATGATTCTCCAGGGACTGGAGCGCATACTGCCCGGACGGCATAAGCAGGTCCTGTTCCAGAAGGCGATACCGGTTGTCCAGTTCCTGTAATTGCAGGGAGAGTTTATTGGACTGCTGGAGCTGGCTTTCGCGTGAAGCCCGCCAAAAGGGATTCCACCAGTAACGGTCATCCCGCTCCGGATCGCTTAAGACCTCGAGTTTTCGCAGGGCTTTTTCAATGGACTTGATCTGCCGGCTTAATTTATCCCATTGGGTCAGCCCCTCCTGGAGTTGCTGAGCCAAGACCTCTTCCGGAGGAACAGAAGCGGCGGAGGAATTAGCCGGAAAAAATGAAACATTCCATCCGAGAACAGCCAGAAGAAATAAAATACGCATAGGTTATGACTCCTTTGTCAACTCTCCGGTCCTGCCAGGCCGTACTTCTGGAGTTTATATTGCAGAGTGCTGCGTTGAATGCCCAGAAGTTTAGCCGCCTGGGCCTGGACGCCGCTGCTTTGCGCCAGGGCGTTCTGGATAAGACTCCGCTCCAGTTTCTCAAGGATTTTACCCAGGTTTTCCGCTCCCAGATGATACTCCTCGCTCGGACGGGCTAAAGCCAGATCAACTCTTAGGGTTTCACCGGTTGAGAGCAGAACGGCCCGCTCAATAATATTTTCCAGTTCGCGCACATTGCCGGGCCAATGGTACTCCCTGAGCAGGCGTTCGCTAAAGCGGTTAAGCGTGAGACGACGGTTTCCCAGCTTAGCCTGCAGAAAGTGGCGGGCCAGGAGCAGGGAATCATCTTCCCGTTCTTTCAGGGCCGGAAGAGTGATAGGGAAAACATTCATCCGCCAGTAGAGGTCTTCGCGGAACTGTTTTTCCCTGACCATTTGCAGGAGATCACGGTGAGTGGCGCCGACAACGCGCACATCGACCGTGATGGGTTCACTGCCGCCTACGCGTTCAAAGGTCTTATTTTCCAGAAAGCGGAGCAGTTTGACCTGGATATCCAGAGGTATCTCGCCCATTTCGTCCAGAAAGAGGGTGCCCTGGTGGGAGAGTTCCAACCGGCCCTTGCGCTGCCCGACAGCCCCGGTAAAAGCGCCCCGTTCATGCCCAAAGAGCTCGCTTTCGATAAGGTTTTGACTATAAGCGGCGCAATGGACGATAATAAAGGGTCCGGCGGTCCGGGGACTGCTTTGGTGCAGGGTATGAGCCACCAATTCCTTGCCAGTGCCGGTTTGTCCGGTAATCAAAACCGTGGTATCCGAGGATGCTACCTGATCGATTTTGTGGAAGACTTCGCGTATAGCCGGCGATGATCCGACCAGGGACCCGAATCGGGCATCGCTCTCTTCCTGGAGATAGCGGTTTTTCTCCAACAGGCGTCTCTCCTGGATCAGGCGGTCGATTTTGACCTCAATCTCGTCCAGGTGAAAAGGTTTTACTACGTAATCATCCGCGCCCCGCTTGATTGCCTCTACGGCGTTCTCTATGGAACCGAAAGCGGTCATAATGATTACGGCCGTATCGTGGGTGTTTTCTTTTATCCAGTCCAGGAGTGCCAGGCCGGAGCGTCCGGGCAATTTCAGATCCGATATTACCAGGTCAAATTCCCGTACCGCAAGAGCCGAAGCAGCTGTTTCTCCATCCGGGGCGGTCTCGACCTGGTATTTCTTTTCCCGCAGGGAGCGCGCCAAGATCTCGCGAATATTTTCCTCATCTTCAACGATCAGGATTTTTTCCATGTTAAGCCTCCTTTAGTCTGGGCAGGTTGGCGACAAAAAGAGCACCCCGGGCCGAGCCGGCGAGCCGTACTCTGCCGCCGTGAGTCTCGATGATATTCCTGGCAATTGCCAGTCCCAGGCCTGAGCCGCGCGTCTTGTTGGAGTAAAAAGGCTGAAAGATATTTTTAGCGGATTCAGCCGGAACACCCGGCCCATTATCCGCCACGAAGAACAGGATCCGGGCCGGCCGAACCCGGATACCGAGTATAACCTCTCCCTGGGGCCCGGCCGCTTCCCGGGCATTTAAGACCAGATTGCGCAGCACGGTGGCTATGCCGGCGCGGTCCAGGAGAGGACGGGGCAGAGATTCCGGCATGTCCAGCCGGCAGTTGGGATCAATTGATTGGACTTCATTAAAAAGCTCAATAATATCCAGGCCGGTCCGGTTAAGCGCAGGCTGGCGGGCATAGGCCAGTACCTCGGCCACAATTTTATCCACGCGGTCTACTTCGTTGCGCAGGCGCGACATCAGGTCACGGGTATCGGAAGAGGACTTAATCGCGTCCTGGCGAGCCAGCAGATCAGCCAGACTGCCGATAGCCGCCAGGGGATTACGGATCTCATGCGCCACTCCGGAGGACAATACTTTAAGCTCTGAGAGACGCCGTTCCTGTTCGTGGCGTTCGCGCTCGGCCCTGGTTTCCAGTTCAGAAGCCATTTCATTAAAAGCCTGGGAAAGATAGGCGATTTCATCACGGCCGGAGAGCCGAACCCGGGTATCGCCATGGCCGGATTGGAGAGACTGGAAGCCCCGGCTTAGCCGGGAAATTCTTTTTCCCAGGAAGTAAACCAGGAACCAACTTAGCCCCAGGGAGAGCAGGATGCCTGCTGCCAGGGCCAGAAGGCCCCGGGTTCTAATCCGGTTTATCACATTCAACATTTTAAAGCCGGCAGACATACGGAGCAGGCTCCCGTGATGGAAGGGAAGAGTAATGGTCTTTTGCCATTCTCCGCGCTTATTCCGGTGCAACATGGTAAGCCGGGGCGCGTAATTACCCGGGGCGGGAAGCTCAAAACGCGCGGCTGCGCCGGGCAGCAGTCCTGTGTTGTCCAAGCATACGCGGCCCTGAGCTGATACGATGGTTATGCGGTCCAATTGGTGGTCATGGACGAATTGGCGCAGACGCTCGCGATCCTGTTGGAAAATCCGGGTTTCCTCGTCGCCGCTTACATAAGCTGCCATGCGGCGCATAGGCAGCTCGCTTTCCGCCTGGCGGGCCAGCAGGGAGAGACGGGCAGTGAACTGACGGTCCAGGGCGCTCAGAAAAAGGTTGTCCGTGATCCAGGTATGCAGCAGCAGGCTGGCAGCCAGGACCAGAAGCATGGCCGCCAAAATCTGCCAGCGCAAGGACCAGGTAAAAGGACGCCGCATCGTAAGACTCCTGTGTTTAGTTACTCGACTTTGGCAAATTTATAAAATCCCCCCTTACCCCCCTTTTTGAAAAGGGGGGTTCTGAAAGTCCCCCTTTGAAAAAGGGGGATTTAGGGGGATTTTACAGCAGTTTGCATATAACAGTTTGTCGAAAAAAATCTGACAATATTTTGAAAATGCATAAAAAACTTAAATTTGCCAAAGTCGAGTAGTTTGCTAAAACGAAACCGCCGTGCCCAGCGTGAAAGTGTTGTATTGGTAAGTATATGGAGCCATGCCTTCTGAATTATCTGTATTGGAGGTTTGACTGATAGCATGGAAGCTCATAAAAACATTGAACCACTTGGCAAAAAGTTTCTGCCGGAGAATAAATCCGAAGTCCGTATTATTCTCCCAATGAAGATCATTATATCTATACTCTCCGCTCTGTATAGAAGGCTGACTGTAATATTGCCGCCGATGGTTGGCCAAAGAGAGCGAACCCTGGAGAGGAAACCCACTCAACCGAATGAAAGCAAATTTAAAATTATAAAGCAGGCGGATATGATGCTGGTAATAATTATAATAGTTTTCCAGATAGACCGGAACATTGGTATCATAGATTCCTTGATTGGAGGCGCGCCGGCAGTATGAATAATCAAATTCAAGCTGATGATATTTATTAATAAGAAAAGGAATTTCCAGGGACAGTTCCAGGTAGTTATCCTGCCGCAAATCATTGGAAAAAGTCCCGTCTTCATTAATAGACAGCATCTCAGTATAATCAACATCCTTAAAATGGGTTTCCAGATTAGTAAGCAAAGGCAGTTTTCCCCAGGTGAGTTCCTGGCGCAGCCATATGCTTTTTATGTTTATATCTTTTTCATGCATATCCTGGGGTAGTCCTGAGGTTGAACTTGGAAAAATCTTTTTATATTGTGCCATAAAATCTTTATTAGTATAATTCGGATAGCGCCGCATATAGCCTTTGTATCCCAGCCGGGTGCGCATGGGAAGCACACGACCACCGTAGCGGGCGCAAATTTCGCCCCAGGCGCCGAGGTCGGAGTAATTATAAAGCCCGGTCTCCACGGTCTCATCCGCAGTTTCAAGAGTATTTTCCATTCGGCCGAAGCCCTTGAGTTTAGCGCTCCAGACAGGCGTGAAACGGTAATTCAGGCCCAGGAGATAATAAAAATTATAACGCTTACTGAAAATAAAGGACTCATCGTCAATAAATAGAATATTGTTAGTGCCGGAGTATTCAAACTCCAGGGCCGGGGTTATCCATAGTCCGGGAATTTCAGTGAAACCGAGATTAGGCGCAAGGTAAAGATATGCATTCTGGCCGCTGGACTGGTCATTGCCGGAAGTCTGCTGGGTTTTAGCATCAGTCTGCTCGATTTTTAGTCCGGCGGTATTTATTGCCAGGCTGGCATCCAGCATTGGTATGAATTCAAGTTTAGCGTAGGCCGTACAACCAAGGCTTAAAAGGATTCCAAGATAAATGGTTACTTTAAGACGCTTTGTCATTTCATTTGCTCCTTTCGTGTTCAAAAATTCGTCGCTTCCGGATAAAAAAAACCTGGTCCGCGGTCACTAAAACCACGGACCAGATTTTTGATTTTAGCACCGGCCCTAGTCGTCGTCAACAAAGATACTTACCAGATGCAGGTATTGGGAAACCGTGTCAATAGTGCGGCCATTGAACTCAGTTGCGGTAAAGATATGTTCTTGATAAGTGTTGAAGATTAATTCATCCAAATGTTGCATCCAGTAAACCAGATCCTGCCAGTCTTTCAGGATGCGGACATTGCCATCCTCGCTGATAAGATATTTATCCCATTGAACAAAAGTATCATCATTAAAAGTAAGTTTAATCCGGTGAGCCAGATAGTTTCCGTCAATGATGGAATCGAACTCATATAATTTCACTCCCTCCGCGCCTTCCATATCCCCGAAGTTATCATAAGGAGTCTGACGAGTTAGACCGTACTTCAAGATATCATTCACATGCAGAGTGGTTTCCTCGGTAGGCAGAACCCACTCCTGGGTTTGCATAACCCAGCCAGGCGCAAAGTATTTGATCCCGAAATCGACGGCATCAGTCATATTGGAATGGCGAACAGTTTCGCGGACCAGGTAAATATCAGGTTTAGCCGCCCCGAATTCCTTGCGCCAGAGACCCCTGGTTCTTTGGGGCAGGATATCGTTGAAGTAGGCGCGGTAGTCGATGTAATCCAGGCGGTTTTCACGCATAGAAAGATTGAGAAACTGGATCTGGTCAGCGGCCGGACGAAGTACGTACTCCTCCATGCGGACCCGGTTGCCGTGCATATCGGTCAGAACTTTTCCGAGGTGCAGGTCTACGTTTTTTTCTTCCATGGCCAGAACCAGGTCTTCATGTCCCACGACCATGTCTTCCAGCTTTTCCTGCCGAAGAGCCTCGGCCATGGTATTTTGCCGGTTAAGTTCATCCAAGCGCAGGAGTTCGCGGATTTCCTCAACTTCCCGCTCCCGGACCGTAGAAGAAGACTCTTGAGAAGCAGCGGAAATGTCGCTTATATGCTTCTCAAGAACCTGGTTTTGAATTTGTCCTGGAGCGCGCAGGTCCTCAATAGGACGGATGGCATTTGCGGGCAAAGCGCAGAGAACAAGAAAGCCGAAACTTACCATTAAACTTAAAAATTTTTTTTTCATTTTTGATCTCCCCTTTCACAGGAAATGTTTTATACAATTTACCATGCAATGATTATGCCAAGATGTACTCGGGATAATAAGCTTTAAAAATAAGGATATTAGGAAGCCGGCTGCAAGAAAGACATGGGATTAAAAAACGAATTTTTGTACAATTCATAATAATGTGGGATTAATTCAGTGAAAACAAGGGATTCCGGTAAATGACGAAAATTCCGACTAAATGACGAAAATTCGTCAGTCCGGAGAATTATCTTAATACGTTAGCCGCTTCATCCCCGGCTTTCAAGCCGGGTGTGAATATGAATTATACAACAGTTTTTAGCGCCGCAACTAATAATTCATTTTTATTGATATTTATAGTTGCATTTATTACAGTAATTATGATATAATTAATTTAACAAAAATAAGGGATTATAAAATGAGAATCCCAAGCTTTATCGTCATAATAATAGGTTTTTTATTAAGCACGATTGCCGGGCAGATCGATATGGCATCTGCCAAGCCCGGCAGTTCTCAGGCTGCCATGCAGCTTCTGCAGGACTTGCTGAGGATAAAAATTCTCGCGGACAGAATTCTGGTTAGTGGAGAGAAAATATTCGCTTCCATTATGGTGCGCCAATTCTATACTTCCCGCAATTACTCTCCTGCCTGGAATGATGAAAACGGTCCTACCGCCCCGGCGCATCACCTTATCCAGGCTATTCAAGCAGCTGACACGGAAGGTCTGGTGCCGGAAAACTACCATTTAACGAAGATTCTCAATCTCTGGTTCAAAATCCGCCTGAACATTAAAAACGGGAACCGCAAAATAATTCCTATAAAGCTGGCGGCGCTGGATATACTTCTGACCGATGCCTTCTTTATATGTGCCGGGCATCTCTCTTCCGGAGGGGTTGATTCTGAAGAATTCTATCGGGTTTTATATAAACAGTATCATGAGCATGATTTCCCGGCGCTGCTAAGCAAGGCTATTGAGACCAATACTATCCCGGAATCCCTGCAAAATTTGCTGCCTCCGCATGCCGGTTATTACCGCTTGAGAAGGGCCTTGCAGCATTATCGCGATATGGCGGACCGCGTAGAATGGACGGAAATGCCGGCCGCGGCCGGGCTTCAAAAAGGATGCCGGGATGAGGAAGCCGTAAAAGCGTTAAGGAGAAAACTTAGAGTGCTGGAGGATCTCGCGGCTAAGCCGGCCGTTGATGAGGCTTTGTTTGACGAAGAAGTAAAGCAAGCCCTGGAAAGATTCCAAAAACGCTGCGGTCTGCCGGTTGATGGTGTGTTGGATGAGGCAACGCTGAATGCTTTGAATCGGCCGCTGGATAAGTATATCCGAACCATGGAAGTAAATCTGGAACGTTGGCGCTGGCTTCCCCGGGAACTGGGGCCCAAATATATAATGGTGAATATCCCGGCCTTTGAATTAAAAGTTGTGGAAAAGAGCGGGGAAATCCTGCATATGCGTGCGATTATCGGCAAGCAGGAGATGCGAACCCCGGTTTTCAGCAATCAAATGAGATATATTATATTAAATCCGTATTGGGAGCTTCCACCCAACCTGGTTATCAAGCAGAAACTTAATTCCATACGCCATGAAGCAAATTATTTTTCCAAGCATCATATTAAGGTTTTTAAAGGCTGGGGTAAGCAGGCGCGCACGATTAATCCCAAAACTATTAATTGGAAGAAGGCCGAAATCAGGGATTTTTACGAGGTATACCGGTTGCAGCAGGCTCCCGGACCTTTCAATCCCCTCGGCCGCATTAAATTCATGTTTCCCAATGCTTATAATGTTTATCTTCACGATACGCCACAAAAATTTCTATTTGAAAAAGAAGTGCGTACTTTCAGTTCCGGTTGTATTCGGATTGAGAAGCCGGTGGCATTAGCGGCCTATGTTCTGAAGGGGAATTTTTGGAGCAAGGAATGCATTGAAGCTACTATCAAAGGCCATATAGAAGAAAAAATATGGTTGCCAAAACCGGTCCCCATTCATATACTCTATCAAACTGCATGGGTGGATGAGCACAATATTGTGCATTTACGTCCGGATATCTACGGCCGGGATGAGAAGCTGGATAAGGCTTTGCGTGAATCCCGTGTGGGGGATTAAATGGAGATAATACATATTGAATAAAAGCGGGCATGGCTGTAGGGTGTATGTAATAACTGGATTAATGGCTGGGATTCTTTTTTGGCATCCGCCGGCGGGTGTTACGGCATCCGAGAGTTACTTTTCCAAGAATAACTTCAGTGTGAAATGCAATGGACTGGAATTAGAATACTGGGTTCACGGGGTATTTGTGCTTCCCGGTCAGAATATTACTCTGGATTTATCGGGGCGTAATTTTAAGCACGCTAATTGCTGCCGGCTGTGCACCCGAAGTGGAAAGCTAAAACGTCATTCTGACGTATCCTGGTCATGGGAGGCTCCTTCCAAAACCGGAGTCTACCCCCTTAAAATTTATTGCCGGACGATGGGAGAAGAATGTCTCTTGAATTTTTTCGTGATGATCCCCTACGAAGTGATGCGGGGGAGTTCGGTGAATGGTTATCTCATAGGTAATTATCCGCGCGGCCGTAATAAGCGGACCTCAATTTATGCTCCTCCTGACGGGTTTATTGAAGTTACGGAAGAGAATCAAGACACCCGGGTCAGCCCGCATTTTACCTTGGGACAATTTTTATGCAAACAAGCCGGAGGTTATCCCAAGTATGTGGTGCTGGATGAGCGGTTATTAATAAAATTGGAGCACCTGCTGGAAAAAGTAAATGTCTGCGGATATGCCTGTAATACTTTAAGCATTTTGAGCGGCTATCGAACGCCCTATTACAACCAGGCGATCGGGAACGTAAGATACAGTTCCCATGTCTGGGGCCGCGCGGCGGATATTTTTATTGATGAGGACCAGGATGGAATAATGGACGATCTTAACCAGGATGGAAAAATCAATTATCAAGATGCTAAAATCATTCACGAAATCATAGATATTATGGATAATAGCCGGAATAGCGGGTATGCTATCGGAGGGTTGGGATTATACCCCGGAACGGCTGCGCACGGCCCTTTTGTACACCTGGATGTTAGGGGCTCGCGGGCCCGCTGGGGAATGAAACCCAAAGAAGTTTTTGCAGAAAAAAAGAGGGTCGAGGGAAAAGATAAACTGTAAAGTTTCGGTTGGATTATATCAGAAAAAAGTTATTGTGAGCGGCTACCAGAAGAGGAGCATGTATATCGTTTGTGTAGGGGCGTTTAATTAAACGCCCCTACAATACAAAACCATTATGATGCAATATGTCTTTTGTAGGGGCCGCCCCCTGTGGCGGCCCTGGCATTCATGGCCACGCGAATTCGTCAAAGGGCGGGCACAGGGGCCCGCCCCTACATCTCGTGGATGACATATACAATGGTAAGAGATTGAAAAAAACACAAAATATAAAAGGGGAAATGAATTATGGAAAAAGCGCTGATTACGGGCGCGTCGTCCGGTATTGGATGGGCAATAGCGCAATTTTTAGCGGATAAAGGGTACCAGGTTTATGGTACGACCCGTTCGCTGAAAAAAAGGGCTGAAATAATCGCCCAAGCCCAGGCCAAATATGGTGAACGTCTGAAATTCGTGGAAATGGACGTTACTAATGAAAAAGCGGTTAAGGAAAGCGTTGATTCCATCATACGCCGGATTGGCGGGCTGGATATCCTGATATGCAATGCGGGCGCCGGAATCTACGGAAGTATAGAAGAGATGCCAATGGAACTGGTTATCCAGCAGTTTGATACAAATGTATTTGGATATCTGCGCGTACTTCAGGCTGTCATTCCCCATATGCGCCAACAGCGTTCCGGCCGCATCATTCTGGTAAGTTCCATGGCGGGAATCACGGCCATCCCATATCAAACGCATTATTCCGCCAGTAAATACGCCATTGAAGCCTTTACCGAGGGACTCCGGCAGGAACTGAGAGGTTTTGGAATCAAAGTGGCAGCCGTGCGCCCCGGGGATATTCAAACTGATTTCAATGAAGTAACCCTTAAGCATGTGCCCGCGGATTCACCATATAAGAAGTGGAGCGGGAAATGCTGGGAAATAATCGACAAGAACATCCGGGTAGCTCCCCAGCCGGTTTTGGTGGCTAAAGTGGTACACCGCATTCTGAAAAAACGTAGTCCCAAGGCCTATTATACGGCAGCTGATTTTTTAACTTCGCTGCTCCCAATACTCATGCCTTTTATGAGTTCCGGAATGAAAGAAAAGGTTATCCGCCTCTTCTACGGAGTGGATTTTTTGAAATAATCAAATGCTAAAATACTTGATCAGACGTTGCTTGCTTTCCCTGCCGATTCTTTTTGGCATTACGGTTATTACTTTTGGGATTATCCATTTAACGCCGGGCGGATTTTCATCGGTACAGATGGATATGAATCCCAATATTTCTCCGGATTCCGTGGCGCGCCTGCAAGAACTTTATAACCTGGATAAACCCTGGTATGAGCAGTATGGTCTCTGGGTCAGCCGCCTGCTGCGTCTGGATTTCGGGCGGTCATTTCTGGATCAGCGGCCCGTGATCGCTAAGATCGGAGAGCGTCTGCCGGCCACTTTGCTGCTTAGCGGGCTCTCTATGTTCCTGATATTTATCTTGGCCATACCCCTTGGAGTTTATTCCGCTATGCATCACAACACCCGCCGGGACCGGGTTATCACCCTGGTGACTTTTACCGGATATTCCATACCAACATTCTGGCTGGCCTTACTATGCATGCTGCTTTTTGGGATAGTTCTGGGTTGGCTCCCGATTTCCGGAATCCGGTCCATAAATCATGATTTCCTCAGTCCCATAGGAAAATTCTGGGACTATGTCTCTCACCTTATCCTGCCTGTAACTATTTCGGCTTTTGGCGGATTGGCTTCCATTTCGAGGTATACCAGGGGTAATATGCTGGAGGTGGTCAGGCAGGATTATATTCGTACAGCCCGGGCTAAGGGCTTAACCAATAATCGGGTTTATTATATCCATGCCTTGAAAAACGCGCTGCTGCCGGTTATTACGATTATCGGTTTGGCCTTGCCCGGACTCATCGGCGGAAGTTTTATCTTTGAAACCATATTTTCCTGGCCCGGCATGGGACGCCTGGCGTTTGAAGCAGCGCTTTCCTTCGATTATCCGACGATTATGGGAATAGCCGTGATCGGAGCAGCGCTTACGCTTTTGGGCAATGTTTTAGCTGATGTGCTATATGCTGTGAATGATCCCAGGATTCGTCTATGAGAAGAGCGTCCGTATTCTGGAGAAGGTTTATACATAAACGGACAGCGGTTTTCGGTGCTGTTTTGGTTATAATTCTAATTTTGCTGAGTCTGGCAGCCCCGATTATAGCTCCTTATTCTCCGGATAAACAGGATCTTTCCCAAAAATTGCGTCCCCCCAGTGTATCGCACTGGATGGGTACGGATGAATACGGCCGGGATGTTCTTTCCCGCATGCTCTACGGCGGGAGAATATCTCTTTCCGTGGGATTCGTGGCTGTGGGAATCTCTTTATTTATAGGGGTGTTACTGGGATCCCTGGCAGGTTATTTCGGAGGCTGGGTAGACCAGGCCATCATGCGCATCGTGGATATTGTGCTATGTATTCCCACGCTTTTCTTAATTCTGATGCTTATAGTATTTTTAGGCCCCAGCTTATTCAATATTATGGTAATTATCGGTTTAACCAGTTGGACGGAATTATCGCGCCTGGTTCGGGCGGAGTTTTTAACTTTAAAGCAGCGGGATTATGTCAGCGCCGCCCGTGCCGTGGGTGCGTCGAATAGGCGCATTATTTTCATGCATATTTTACCCAATGCGCTGGCTCCTATTTTTATATCCGCGACATTTGGAGTGGCCGGAGCCATTCTCCTGGAATCCGGCCTTAGTTTTTTAGGTTTGGGCGTTCAGCCTCCCATGGCTTCGTGGGGGAATATTTTAACCTCGGGCAAGGATTACATTACCCAGGCATGGTGGCTAACCATGATCCCTGGGATGGCTATATTCATAACCGTTATGGGATATAATTTACTAGGTGACGGTTTAAGAGATATCATGGACCCGCGCTTATCCGGGAGCGACAACCTTGCCTGATTCTTCAATTCTTTCAGTTAATGACCTGGTTGTGGCTTTTCCCGGCACTCGGCAGGAAGATGTTCAAGTCGTACGAGGCTGTAACTTTAAAGTCGGCCGGGGAAGAACACTGGGAATAGTCGGGGAGTCCGGATGCGGTAAAAGCATGACCGCTTTATCTATTCTGGGATTGGTTCCCATACCCGGAATAATCAAGGGATCGATTAAATACCAAGGCAAGGAACTGATTGGATTGTCGGAACAAGAGTATGAAATCATCCGCGGAGCTGAAATTTCGATTGTTTTCCAGGATCCATCTACATCGTTAAATCCTGTTTTTAACCTGGAACAGCAATTAGTTGAGACTATTCAGAGGCATAAAAAAATCGCGACGCGGGAAGCTCGTGACATGGCTATTGAGAGTTTGAGGCGGGTGAATATACCTGACCCGCAGAAACGCATCAAGGACTATCCCCACCAGCTTTCCGGAGGCATGAAACAGAGGATTCTAATTGCCATGGCATTATCATGCGATCCGTCCTGCCTGATTTTAGACGAACCAACCACAGCCCTTGATGTGACAGTTCAAGCACAAATACTGGACTTGGTAGAGTTGACACAACGCTTGAACGATATGTCAATTATATTGATATCGCATGACTTGGGCGTTATTTCCGAGATTTCAGATGAAATTGCGATAATGTATGCCGGTCGTATTGTTGAAACAAGTTGTCCACGTAATATAATTAATTATCACCGGCATCCATATACTAAAGGACTAATTGAATCCATTCCCAAGATTGGATCTAAAAAGAAGAAGTTGAAAACTATAAGTGGCTTTCCGCCCAACCCACAAGAAATACCGTCAGGATGCCCCTTTCATCCCCGTTGTTCACGGAAATTGGAGAAATGCGCGATGCTAATGCCTGCCATGGAATCAGACAATAGTTATACGAGCTATGCGTGTTGGAATCCGGTGTAATGATGTTTACCGTAGGGGCGGACTTCCATGTCCGCCCATTCGTGTGATGATAAATTCATGGGCCGGCATGGAAGCCGGCCCCTACGTGAAATGGTGAGGTTTTTGTAGGGGCAGGCCCCTGTGCCTGCCCAAGCATGTGAGAAGGACTAAAAATGCTGGAATTAATAAACTTAGGCAAGGATTATACTTTAAAGCATAATGGAATTTTTCGGCCTAAAAACCGTCTCGTGGCAGTAGACCATATAAATTTGTCATTGGAAAAGAATAAAACACTTGGATTAGTCGGAGAATCCGGCTGCGGAAAAAGTACACTCGGAAGATTAATTTGCAGATTAGAAGAGCCAAGCCGCGGCGAAATATATTTAGATGGACAGGCGATTCACAATCTTGCAGGAACGTCTTTGCGTAGGATTAGGCATAAATTCCAGCCGGTTTTTCAGGATCCCTATGGAAGTCTCAATCCCCGGCTAACAGTTTATCGTACGCTTGAAGAACCTTTGCGATTGCATGATAAACCGGACAGCAAATGTGATATTAATAATTTGCTTGAGATGGTGGGATTGGGTTCTGAGGTTATGGAAAGATATCCCCACCAGCTTTCCGGAGGACAACGTCAGCGTTTGGGTCTGGCCCGGGCCCTGGCAGTGGGGCCCGAGTTGATTATTGCCGATGAACCGGTTTCTTCTTTGGATGTTTCCATCCAGGCGCAAATTCTAAATCTGTTTCTGGAACTCCAATCGCGTCTGCATCTTTCCATGATTTTTATATCCCATGATCTGCGGGTAGTGGGTCACTTGGCAGATGAGGTGGCGGTTATGTACCTGGGAAGAATAATGGAACTCGCGCCGGCTGAAGAACTTTTTAAAAATGCCAGACATCCCTATACCCAGGCTTTATTGGAGGCATTGCCCAAGCTTGAACCGGGACGGGGAAGATCACGATCTATATTAAAAGGTGAGCTTCCCTCGCCGGTTAATCCTGCGCCGGGATGCCGCTTTTATAGCCGGTGTAAGTATGCCGGGCAGGAATGTCTTAGTTATGAAAACAAGCTGTTTCCAGCCGGGGATAAACATATTGTGGCTTGTTGTAAATGGGACCAGTTGCAGTAAGTGATTCTGCTGCAACCCCCCTAAGAAGTCATTGCGAGCGACCGTAGGGAGCGCGGCAATCTGATTTTATCCTTATAAAATCGTGATGGCTTCGTCGCTTCCGCTCCTCGCAAAGACAGCAAAAATGGTTTTGCAGCAGAATCGTAAGTATATTTGTTGAAATATTTTTTGGGGCCTAGGGATACGCTTGACATTATGAAAATAATAGGGTATTTTTTGAAAAGAAAAAACTGAAGTGTGCGAGGGTGGTGGAATTGGCAGACACATACGTTTGAGGGGCGTATGGAGTAATCCGTGCGGGTTCAAGTCCCGCCCCTCGCACCAGAAAAAACTTTTGGAGGATGGTTGTGACTGAAAATATTTTAATCGCCGAGGATGATGAAAATATTGCCGAATTGGTAAAAATTATTCTGGAAGCCAAAGGTTATTCCACTATATGGGCCAAGGACGGCAGAGAAGCTTTTGCCATGGCCCAGGAAACGGTGCCGGATCTGATCCTTTTGGACGTTATGATGCCCAAGCTTAATGGTTATGAAGTTCTTAAACTGTTGAAGGGATCTGAAGCTCTGACGCATATTCCGGTTATTTTCGTTACGGTCAAAGCCGAAACCGACAGCAAGGTCGTGGGGCTCCATATGGGGGGACACGATTATATTACCAAGCCTTTTGACTTGGATGAATTAATTGCCCGGGTGGAGGCGGCGTTGCGCATCAAAGGTGAACATGATAATCTGCGGCAGACTAATGCGCGGCTGTCGGAACTATCCATGACAGATCCCTTGACCGCTTTATATAACCGGCGCTATTTGATGGAAAGGTTTCATGAAGAGCTCGAGCGGGCCAGACGTTATAAATATCCGCTTGCCTGCATTATAGTTGATATTGATGATTTTAAGGTGATCAATGACACTTTTGGACATATGCAGGGTGACCAGGTTCTTCAAAAAATAGCGATTATAATGAAAAATGCCAACCGGGTAGTCGATATCCTGGCCCGTTATGGGGGCGAGGAATTTATTATGATTCTGCCGCAAACCGACCTGGGCGGAGCCGAGACAGTGGGAGAACGCATACGCCTCCTGGTCGAGGAGGCGCGATTTGTCAGCAGTGATCCAAAAAAGAAGGTGACTATTTCTCTTGGCGCTTCCGCCTATTCAACCGGTAAAATCGGCCCGATGGAAGATCTGCTTAAACGAGCGGATGAAGCTCTCTATCAAGCTAAGAAGACCGGAAAAAATCGATATACTAGCATGTCCTTGGAAAATTAGAGATATTATGACGGTTAAACTTCGTGCCTCCGGCTGGGAAATAGCCGGCCGGCGTATTCCCTGGGTATGGGGACAAGTTAATTATTGGAACTTAGAACGTTCGCGGTGGCGTGATGTCCTTAGAACCTATCGGCAGGCCGGACATGAAGTTGTCTCTGCCAGTGTTCTGCCGCGGGTCCATCAGATCGCGCCCGGGCAGTATGATTTCGGGCAGATACGTCCCCAGAATGATTTGCCGGCATTTATATCCGAGGCGGGCGAGCTGGGCCTGAAAGTTATCCTGGAAGTAGGACCACGAGATATTCCGGGAGTCGCGGCCGCCGGTTATCCGGAAGAGCTTTTAACTGATGAAAAAGCACTGGCGCGAAATGCCCAGGGGTGTTTTATTGCTTCCGGTACTTGTTTTGGAGGCGAAATTTTTACCTTGCCCTCCCTGGTTTCCCGGGTTTTGCTGGAAACTTTAAAACCATTTGCCTTCGCATTAAGCCGAAGCCTGGTTGCGGTAATCCATCCCGATGGTCCGGTTATAGGAATCGGTCTTACTCAGGCTCCGGGATGGGGTCCTGGTTTGGCGGTTTTTGCCGCGGATTACCATGACGACTCCATCGCGCTTTACCGGTCTTGGCTGGAAAAAAGCTACAAGCAAATCAAACGTTTAAATGAGGGTTATAAAACCAATTTCACCTCTTTTCAGGAAATCGATCCTCCCCGGTCTCAGACCGAAACCGGGGTCTATCCGGATACCCGGCTGCTTGATTGGGCGCGTTTTCGCGAGGAATATTTTATCCAGGCGGCTGAAGATCTGCATGATCTCTTTTCCGGAATAGGTCTTGACCGTATTCCGGTTTATCTGGTCACGATTCCCACTGTTGATCGTCCGAATAATCTATTGGAACTTGAGCGTTGCCGCTGTTTTGCATATGCCATGCCGGAATTGCCCTTGTATGCTACTGAGCCAAAAAACGAATCAGAGATTTTATCAGACTTGGCATACCAGAACAGTTTCCTGGCATGTTTTCAAGCCCGGATAGGATTACCGGAAGATAATAATCCTGATGCGGAATTCAGAATGCTAAGCAATATAGCTTCCGGTATGCGCGCCTGGAATGCTCTCGCGCCGGCCGGCGTGGGTCAATGGCCCGGGTTTTTATCCGACCGCCAGGGCGTTCCGCGCCATTCGCATCATCTTATCTGGGAAACCTTGCAAAACCTGGTTCCCGGGGAAGGATTTATGGAGAGCCGGGTTTACGGTGATATTGTCCTGCTTACCATTCCCGGCCTCGAACGCTCTAAATATATTCAAACCCCGCCGACACACCGCTGGGACCTATTAGGCGGCGCAGCGTCAAAGGCACAGGGAGAAAAAATCGAACTGGATACTGAAACCGAGGCTTACCGGAACTTATCCGAACAGCTGGAGGGTTTGCTTCGGCATAATCATTATCCTTATTTAAGGAGCCCGGGGGATGTGGGTCTGGACCGTTTACGCCGGTCGCATTTCATATTAGTTCCGGGCGCGCACCATACGGGCGGCCAATTTCAGTCCCTGGTGGTTCAACTGCGGGAAGCAGGAGTGAATATTTTAGTAGTCGGTCCGCTCCCGGACCATCCGGCGGCCGGGGAGCATACTTCCTGGCGTGAACTGGCGAAGATGAAAATCAAGAAACCTAGTGTGACCGAAAAAAAAACGGGCGGGAAGTCCGGAGGATTTTATTACTTGCCGGACTTTTCTGAAGCTAAAATTATGCGCCTGCTTAAGCAAATGGGAATTCCCAGGCCTTTGACTCTGGATAATCCCGGAATTCGTTTAAACTTTCATAAATTCCGTAATCGGATTTTTATTGCAGCCGCCAACCACGGTCCGGACAACATAGAAACCACGGCCCGGCGGGAAGGAAAATTTGTGCTTAAGGATTTCTGGAACAACAATAAATTTTTAGGCGGGAAGGATGAGGTTAAAGTGTTTGTTCCCGGCCGGGGAGTAAAATTCTGGGAGTTGATTCCATGCTGAATCCTGAATTTCAATGGCTTGATCCGGATCAGGAGCAACTCGAAAGGCTGGCCGGCTTATCTCCGCTTTCTCCTGACCGCGTGGAATGGCAGGCAATACTTAAAAACGCCGCGTCGGTTATTATAACCCCGATAGTTAATCGTGTCGCCGTCCAAATGGCCTCGCCCGGGATTCATCCGTCCCGTGAGATTATAACGGCCCTTAGAAATGCCTCCCGGGAATCAGGAGTAGAGACGCCGGAACCCCAATGGTATGGCTGGCCGCATGCTCTGCTCGAGGGTTTTTTCTCGCGTATTTCCGGGCCGGGAATTTTATTGCTGGGTGTGCTGGACGCCGCTGGCATCTGGGCTGGATGTTTGGGCGGGGTATCGCGTGGCGGACTAGATTGGCTCACGACTTTTAACCTGTTTTGGATGGACGAACCGGAATTAGCGTCTAAGCAATCTATTAATGACCTGCCGGAATTATGCCAGGCCGCATCGTCCCGGTTTAACCGGCCGGCCGGCGGCCTGTTTATTTACCACGATGAATTTTTGGCATGGCGCGACCGGGGATGGGCCACAGATTTATTACGGCATTTTATCCACCAGCAGACCGCGGTGGAACATTGGCCCGGAGATTTAAATATATCCTGAAATATTATATCATGCGGAATAGAATGTTAAAGTATAGTCAACGGAGCAGTTATGGCAAGCTTTAAAAAGGTATATTTGGGAATTGATCTGGGAGGCAGCAATATAAGCGTGGCTTTAGCCAATGCTGCCGGTAAAATAATCCGTTTTGATAGAATAGAGACTTTAGCCCACCGCGGGCCGGAGCAAGTTATTGACCGCATAATCAAATTCACTAAACAGCTTCAAAAATCGGAAAATATTTTAAGCTCGGCCTTGCAGGCAGTGGGAGTTGGCGTGCCGGGCGTGCTTGATTATGCCAATGGAGTGGTTCGCTTTTCGCCCAATTTGCCGGGATGGATAAATATACCCTTACGCCAAAAGCTTCGCTTGGCATTTAATAAAACAGTGGTGGTGGATAATGATGCCAATGTTGCGGCTTATGGAGAAAAATGGCAAGGGGCCGGGAAGAAATATAATCATGTAGTAGTGTATACTCTGGGAACCGGCGTGGGCGGCGGAATTATTTTAGACGGCAAGATTTTTCATGGTTGTTGCGGGGGCGCGGGGGAGCTGGGTCATACTACTATTTTGCCCGACGGACCGCCCTGCGGCTGCGGTAATCGCGGCTGCCTGGAAGCATTAGCATCCGGTACGGCTATTGGCCGCGCCGGCCGTGAAGTTCTGCAAAACGGCCACAATTCACACCTGAGGAAGTTATGTGAAGATCAGCCGGAAAGAATCACGGCTAAAATGGTTTTCCAGGCGGCGCGTATGGGAGATACCGCGGCGAAAGAAATAATCCGACGGACCGGGAAATATTTAGGTATTGCGATTGCCGGCATTATCAATTTGCTTAATCCTGAAATTATTATTATTGGAGGCGGAGTATCCATTTCCGGACGGGATCTCCTGCCTCACGTAAAAACAGAAGTGAAAAAGCGTACCATGAAGGCCCTGCATGACTGCACTAAGATCGTTACGGCGGAATTGGCGGATAAAGCCGGAGTTTTTGGAGCGGTTGGTATTGCGATACAGGCCGGTGGTAAATCTACCTCGAAGTAGGGAGACGGTGAATAATGACTAAAAAAATTATTTTCATAGAAGATGAAGAAGATGTTAGAAATGCCGTGCAATTCGTCCTGGAAGCCGAAGGCTACGATTTTTACAGCGCTTCCAACGGGCCGGAAGGGATTGCCAAGATTAATAAACATAATATAGATATGCTTTTACTTGATATAATGATGCCGGGTATGGATGGTTTTGAGGTTTGCCGGGCAATTAAGACTGAACCTTCGGTCAATCTACCTGTAGTTTTTATTTCTGCCAAGGCGGAAGCCGCAGATATTGCCCGCGGATTTGCACTGGGTGCGGATGATTATATTATCAAGCCTTTTGATCCCAATGATCTGTTAATCCGCATCAAAAGCGTATTTGAAAAATACGAAAAGAAATACCAGGATCAGAACTGATTCCCCCTTCCGCTTTCATATGAGACCTCTGTAAAATTGGGATTTCTACAATGTTTTTTAACTTGAGTATTCCCTGTAGCTTGCTACAGGGTTACCTTATTGAGTTCCCCCTTTGGAAAAGG